>NZ_VIWV01000001.1:3785192-4101730 GCF_007829875.1 Streptomyces capillispiralis
GGGGGCAGCGGGTCCGCCCGCCAGGTCCACAGGTCGTCCCGCAGCACGCCCAGCCACCGCCGGACGAGCGCCACCCCCTCGTTCGCCACGCGGTTCAGCCTAGACATGGCGTACGTCCTTCGTCGCCGGCCGGTGCGCACGGACCACCCGGGACCGGCCCCGCCGCCCGCCCCCGCCCCGCTCCCACGACCGGAAGGCCGCCCGGCAGACCGCGAGGGCGAGGAGGAACACCGGCAGCCACGCCAGCCGGGCGGCGACCCAGCCGAGGCCGTCGGGCACCGTGTGCAGGCCGGGCAGACGGCCGGCCAGGAGGCCGGTGGCGGTGGTCGCCATCAGGGCGGTCTGGTGCCAGAGGAAGACGGTCATCACGGAGAGGTTGACCAGCGCCACCGCCGCCCACGCGACCGGACGGCGCATCGCACGGCGCAGCCGTTCCCGCAGCAGCAGCGCGAGCCCGCACTGGGCGACGCCGAAGGTGACGGCGGCCAGCGTCGGCGGGTCGAGGTTGGAGACGGCGGCGCCCGGGACGCCGACCATCGACGCCGGATAGCCGGCCCAGGCGACCAGCGCGGCCGTGACGGCCGTACCGGAGAGCAGCAGGATCCAGCCGGACCTGCGGCGTTCCAGCTCGCCGCGCGTCCAGGCGGCGCCGAGGGCGTACGGCACCAGCCAGCCGGCCGCCAGGTTGAGCCAGCCGAGCCAGGCGGGGGCTCCGAAGCCGAAGCGGAGCAGGTCGACGTGGAGGACGACGGCGAGCGGCCACAGCGGGTGGAGCCGGGCCAGCAGCGGGGTCGCGGCGGTGAGCGCGGCGAAGACCAGCAGGAACCACAGCGGCGACAGGGCGAGCTTCACCAGGGTGCGGACGGTCGCGTACTCGGCGCCGGAGAGCAGCAGGACGGCGGTGACGGCCGTCCACAGGACGAGGACGGCGGCGACCGGGGTGAACAGCCGGGTCAGCCGGCCGCGCAGCCAGCGGTGGTACGGGATGCCGCGGGCACGGGACGAGGCGTACCCGCGCGTCGCCACATGCCCGCCGACCAGGAAGAACACGGCGAGGGTCTGGAAGGCCCAGGAGACGGGGGCCAGCCACGGCAGGTGCTGGAGGGGGCTGGCGGTGCGCAGGGTGCGTCCGTCGGCGACCAGGGCGGTCACCAGCCAGTGGCCGAGGACGACACCGAGGACGGCGCCGGCGCGCAGGGCGTCCACGGCCCGGTCGCGATGGCCGGGGGTGGCCGCGTCGACGCGCGCGGCGGTGTCGCGTACGACGGCCGGCAGGCGGCTCATGAGGTCACCGCCCGCGTCTCGCCGAGGACGATCCGGGTCAGGTTGGCCAGGGAGGCGGAGCCGGGGGTGAAGTAGTCGCTGTGGCCGCCGTCACCGGCCGCGAAGACACGGGCGCCGAACGCCGGGGAGACGGGGTCGGTGCCGAAACCGACGGTGGTGCCGAAGAGGCCGGCGCTGAGGTGCGGCACGTGCTCCACCCAGTCGTCCTCGCCCCGGGCGGCCCAGACGCGGGCCCGGGTGCGCAGTGCGGCGGCGGTGTCGGCGCCGGTGCCGGGGCTGCCGACGAGGGCGAGGTCGTCGACGTCCGGACCGGCGGCGGCCCGGGCGCAGACGACGGATCCGTAGGAGTGGCACAGGAGCGAGACGCGGGGGCCCCGGCCGACGACGGCCCGCAACTCCCGTATGAAGGCACGAAGTTCGGGGGCGGCTTCCTCCGCCCGGTCCGTGGTGGCGACGGCGGTGCCGACGGTGCCGGGGGTCTCGTAGCCGAGCCAGGCCACGACGGCCGTGCGCGTGCCCGCGGGGGCTTCCCGGGTGAGCCGCTCGTGCAGGGCGAGGGCCCCGGCGCGGAACCGGCCGTAGGTGTCGAGGCCGGTGTCGGAGCCGGGGACCAGGACGGCGACGCGGTCGGCGTGCGCGAGGTCGCCGAGGACCTCGGTGACCAGCCCGGGGCCACGCCCGTCGAAGGCCAGCAACTGCCGCTCGGGCGCGGCCAGTTGCCGGTCGGTGGCGGCCCGTTCGCGGTGGCCGTGCGCGGCGGCGGTACGGGCCGCGGCGCCGGCGTTCGCACGGTGGGCCGCGTAGGTCGCCTCCAGGGTCGCCGCGGTCGGTGGTGCGGGCGCGGCGGGCGGCGGCGCGGGCACCCTCGGCCGCCCCGCCCCCGCGAGCGGCACGGCCACCGCGCAGGCGACCAGCGACGCGAGCACCCCGCGCCGCCACCGCCGCCCTGGCGCACGGCCTCCGCCGTCCGGTCCCCGTCGTCGCCCCATGCCCGTCGCCCCTCCCCGTCCGCCCGCCGATCGGGCCGCCGGGAAGGCAAGTTACGGAGCGGCGCGCGTAACCCGCGTCCCACCGGGGGACTCACCTGCGGGGTAGCTCTCAGGTATGAGGGGTATGACCGGACCGGCCCGCGGGCGGCGGGGGTTCACCAGGCGAGCTGGGCGATCTCCTCCGCGACCACCGCGCAGGCGTCCGCCGCCGGATCGATCAGCGGGAAGTGGCCGACGCCGTCCAGCAGCGTCACCCCCACCACCTCGCCCGCCTTCGCGGCCGCGTCCGCGTAGGACTCGGCGACCGCCGGGGGGACGTCGAGGTCGGTGCGGCCCTGGACCAGGGTGGTGGCGATCCCGGTGGGCAGCAGCAGCGCCGGGTCGGCGTAGGGCCGACGCTCCGCGAAGTGCTCGTCACCGCCCAGGAGTTGGCGTACTCCGGCGCCGCAGACGTCCAGCTTGTCGGCGACCGCGAAGTCGGCGACCGGGGCGAGCGCGACGACGCCGCGCAGGGGTGCGGGGCCGTCGGTGCGCCAGGGCGCGTCGGCCGGCAGGAGGTGCCGGGCGGCGGCCCACAGCGCGAGGTGGCCGCCGGCCGAGTGGCCGGTGAGGACCGTGCGGCCCGGGTCGGCCCCCGGCAGGTGCGTGCGGACCAGGGGCTCCAGCGCGTCCAGCGCGGCGGCGACGTCGTCGAAGGTCTCCGGCCACCGCCCGGCGACCGCGTCCCCGCCGCCCCGCTCCCCCGCGCCGCGCCGGTACTCGACACTGGCCACCGCGAAGCCGCGCCCGGCCAGGAAGGCGGCGAACGGGCTGATGTGGCGCCGGTCGTAGGGGGCGCGCCAGGCCCCGCCGTGCAGGACGACGACCACGGGGGCGGGACCGCCGGGTCCGCCGGACCGGCGCGGCGCGTAGAAGTCGATCAGCTGGTCCGGGGCGTCGCCGTAGGCCGCGGTGGCGTCGGGGTCGACGGGCGGATGGGAGAGAGCGGACCTCTCCTCGGCTGCGGCCCGGGCGGCTGCGACGTCGTCCGACATGCTCAACCTCTCAGCGATGAAACGAGGGCGGCCCACCGGTGGAGAACGCGGCCGTTGGCCGGGACGGTATCAGGACGGCGACCCGCCCCGACATCGGGATATCACGCACGGTGAACCCCAGGGGAAGGGGTGGCGGGGCAGCCCGCCGCCCCCCTCCCCGGCCCGCACCGGACCGGGTTACTCCGCCAGCACCTCCGCCAGCACCCGCGCCGCCCGCTCCACGTCACCGAAACCGACGTACAGCGGGGTGAAGCCGAAGCGCAGCACGTCCGGACGGCGGAAGTCGCCGACCACGCCGCGGCGGATCAGCCGCTCCATCACGTCCCCGGCGTCCGCGCAGCGCAGGGCGATCTGGCTGCCCCGCTCCGCGTGCGCCCGCGGGGTCACGCACTCGACCCGCCCCTCGGGCACGTACGCCTCGACGCACTCCAGGAAGAAGTCCGTCAGCGCGAGGGACTTGGCGCGCACCGCGTCGACCGTGACACCGTCCCAGACCTCCAGGGCCGCCTCCAGGGCGAGCATGGAGAGGATGTCCGGGGTGCCGACCCGCCCGCGCACCGCACCAGCCGCCGGCTCGTACCCGGAGCGCATCCCGAAGGGCTCCGCATGCGAGTTCCAGCCCGGCAGCGGGGAGTCGAAGCGGTCCTGCGACTCCCCGCGGACATAGAGGTACGCCGGTGAACCCGGCCCGCCGTTCAGGTACTTGTAGGTGCAGCCGACCGCCAGGTCCACGCCGTGCTCGTCCAGGCCCACCGGCAGCGCGCCCGCGCTGTGGCACAGGTCCCAGACGACCGGCGCGCCCACCGCGTGCACGGCGGCCGTCAGCGCCGGCAGGTCGTGCAGCCGGCCCGAGCGGTAGTCGACGTGGTTCAGCAGCACCGCGGCCGTGCGGTCACCGAGCACGCCCGGCACCTCGGCCGGGGCGACCGGGCGCAGGGCGCAGCCCGTCATCCGGGCCGCCGACTCCGCGATGTAGCCGTCGGTGGGGAAGGTGGTCGCGTCGACCACGATCTCGTCCCGGTCCCGGCCGTCGAGCCGCGCCAGCCGCACCGCGCCCACCAGCGCCTTGAACACGTTGACACTGGTCGAGTCGCCGACCACGATCTGCCCGGGCGCCGCGCCGACCAGCGGCGCGATCCGGTCGCCGATCCGCTCCGGCGCCGTCCACCAGCCGCCCTCCGTCCAGGACCTGATCCGCGCCTCGCCCCACTGCCGGCGCACCACGTCCTCGACCCGGCCGGGGACCACGGCGGGCAGCGCGCCCAGCGAGTTGCCGTCGAGGTAGACGACGTCGTCGAGGACGAACTCGTCCCGCTTGCCGGCCAGCACGTCGGCCCCGTCGAGCTTCTCCGCCCTCATCACCAGCTCAGACATGGGACCGCGCCGTCCACAGCTCGGGGAACACGCTCTTCTGCGCCCGCTTCTCCAGCCAGGCCACCCCGGCCGAGCCGCCCGTGCCGGTCTTGGCGCCCATCGCGCGGCGGGTGGCGACCAGGTGGTCGTTGCGCCAGCGCCACACCAGCTCGGCGACATCGGTCAGCGCCTCACCGAGACGGGCGACCTCGTCCCGCTCGTCGCCCGCGTACACGGCCGTCCAGACCGCCTCCACCTCGGCCGAGGGCTCGTACTTCCGCGCCACGTCGCGCCGCAGCACCCCGTCCGGGACCGCGTGGCCGCGCCGCGCGAGGAACCGCAGCACCTCGTCGTACAGGCTCGGCTCGTGCAGCGCCTTCTCCAGCTCCGCGTGCACCCGCGGCGCGCCGCGGTGCGGGACCAGCATGGACGCCGACTTGTCGCCGAGCAGGAACTCCATCCGCCGGTACATCGCCGACTGGAATCCGGACCCCTCGCCGAGGGCGCCCCGGTAGGAGTTGAACTGCGCCGGGGTCAGTCCGCCCAGCGGCTTCCAGGAGGCGTTCAGCGCCTCCAGCTCGCGCACCGACCGCTTCAGCGCGTCGACGGCGGTCGGCACGTCGTCCTCCCGCAGCGCGTTCGCCGCGGTCTCCCACTCGTGGACGATGACGGTGAACCACAGCTCCATCACCTGGGTGGTGACCAGGAAGACCATCTCTCCGGGATCGTCGGAGAGGGTGTGCTGGAGGTGGGTGAGGACGTCGGCCTTGACGTAGTCCTCGTAGGGGGTCGTCCCCTCGAAATCGAGATGCGGGGTCTCCGGCTCGTGAGCCTCGTGGGACATCGCTGTCTCCTGAAATGTACTCCGGGTAGCGGTCCGCCCCTGCCGTTACCGGCACGGGGGCCCCGGTCCCCACGGTGCATCCTCCGCAATCCTCCCCCACAGCCGCAAGGCCCGCCCGGTCACGGGCGGGCCTCACGCGCGGGCGCGGCTCAGCCGAGGACCTGGGCCGCCGTCGGCGAGGAGTCCTTCAGGAACTGCGCGCAGCGCTCGTACTCCTCCTGCTCGCCGATCGACTGCGCGGCGCGGGCGAGGGCGTGCAGGGCGCGCAGGAAGCCGCGGTTGGGCTCGTGCTCCCACGGCACCGGGCCGTGGCCCTTCCAGCCGTTGCGGCGCAGCGCGTCCAGTCCGCGGTGGTAGCCCGTACGGGCGTACGCGTACGACTCCACGACGCCGCCCCGCTCGTACGCCTCGTCGGCGAGCCGGGCCCAGGCCAGCGAGGAGGTCGGGTACCGGGCGGCGACGTCGGCGGGCGAGGTACCCGAGGCGAGCAGTTCGCGCGGGCCGGGGTCGTCGGGGAGGTGGGTCGGGGGCGGTCCCCCGAGCAGGTTCTCGTGAATGGACATGGGTCCAGTCTGGTACATCAGCCCGGCTCGGTGCCGGGCGGCCACGACGCCCCCTTGCCGTGCTCCTCCGCGCGGTCCGTCTCCGCCTCCAGCGGGGGCACCGCCACGCTGCCGTGGGTGTGGCACTCCGGGTGCCGGCAGTCCGGCGCGGGGCGGCGCACGGTCGCCCAGGCGATGGCCGCTCCGGCCACCAGGACGGCCGCGCACAGCGCCATCGCCCGCCGGAACGCGTCGTCGAAGGCGTCGGGGAGCCGGTACGCCTCCGGGCCCATCCCGGCCAGCAGCGGCAGCGCGGCCACCGCCACCAGGCCGGCCGCGCGGGCGGCGGCGTTGTTGATGCCGCTGGCCAGACCGGCCCGCGCGGTGTCCACGGAGGCGAGGACGGTCGCGGTGAGCGGCGCCACCAGGGTGACCATGCCGAGGCCCAGCACCAGCAGCGCGGGCAGCACCTCGGCGGCGTACGAGGCGCCCGGCCCGACCCGCAGCATCAGCAGCATCCCGGCCGCGCACAGCAGCGGGCCCACGGTGAGCGGGATGCGCGGACCGATCCGGTCGCCCAGCTCGCCGGAGCGGGCGGAGAGCAGCAGCATCAGCGCGGTCGTGGGCAGCAGCGCCGTACCGGCGGCCAGCGCGGACCAGCCGACGACGACCTGGAGCTGGAGCGCGGCGAGGAAGAAGAACCCGCCGAACGCCGCGTACACGCACAGCGTGACCAGGTTGACGGCGGTGAACTGCCGGGAGGCGAAGATGTCCGGCGGCATCATCGGGTGCGGGCGGCGCTTCTCCACGAGGACGAAGGCGACGGCGGCGGCCAGCCCGGCGGCCCCCGCGACCACGACCACCGGGGAGCCGTCCCCGGCCTCGATCAGCGCGTACGTCACCAGCGCGAGCGCGACCGCGCCGAGCGCGGCACCGAGCACGTCGAACCGGCCCTCGTGCTCCCCGCCCACCGACTCCGGCACGTGCCGGACGGCGACGGGGGCGCACAGCAGGGCGAGCGGCACGTTGAGCAGGAACACCCAGCGCCAGCCGGGCCCGTCCACCAGCCAGCCCCCGACGAACGGGCCGACCGCCGCGCCGATCCCGCCGAACCCGGACCACAGGCCCACCGCGCGGCCCCGGTCGTCGGGGTGGAAGGTGGCCTGGATGAGGGCGAGCGAGCCGGGGGTGAGCAGCGCCCCGCCGACGCCCTGGAGCGCCCGGGCGGCGATCAGCACCCCGGCGTTCGGGGCGAGGCCGCACAGCAGGGAGGCGGCGGCGAACCACAGCACGCCGATGACGAACACCTTCCGCCGCCCGTACCGGTCGCCGAGCGCCCCGCCGAGGAGGATCAGCCCGGCCAGCGTGACCATGTACGCGTTGACGGTCCACTGGAGCGCGGCGAGGTCGGCGTCGAGGTCGCGGCCGATGCGCGGCAGGGCGACGTTGACCACGGTGGAGTCGAGCAGCGCCATGCTGGAGCCGAGCACCGTGGTGAGCAGGATCCACTTGCCCCGCGGGGAGGACAGCCGGACGTCGGGCATGGTGCGAGCATACGGAAGAGCCCGGCACCGCGGGCGGTACCGGGCTCCCGTGCTGCGGGCGGTTACTTGATCCGGGTGCCCGTCGAGCGCAGGTTCCGGCAGGCCTCCACGACGCGGGCCGACATGGACGCCTCGGCCAGCTTGCCCCAGGTGCGCGGGTCGTAGGTCTTCTTGTCGCCGACCTCGCCGTCGACCTTCAGGACGCCGGCGTAGTTGCGGAACATGTGGTCGACGACCGGACGCGTGAAGGCGTACTGGGTGTCGGTGTCGATGTTCATCTTCACGACGCCGTTCTCCAGCGCGGTGAGGATCTCCTCCGGGGTGGAGCCGGAGCCGCCGTGGAAGACGAAGTCGAACGGCTGGGAGCCGGCCGGCTTGCCGTACTTGGCGGCGACGCCCTCGTTGAGCTCCTTCAGCAGCTCGGGACGGAGCACGACGTTGCCCGGCTTGTACACGCCGTGCACGTTGCCGAAGGACGCGGCGAGCAGGTAGCGGCCCTTGTCACCGAGGCCGAGGGCCTCGGCGGTGCGGACGGCGTCGTCGACGGTGGTGTAGAGGGAGTCGTTGATCTCGTGGGAGACGCCGTCCTCCTCGCCGCCGGTCGGGGTGATCTCGACCTCGAGGATGATCTTCGCGGCGCGGGCGCGCTCCAGGAGCTCCTGGGCGATGGACAGGTTGTCGGCGAGGGTCTCCGCGGAGCCGTCCCACATGTGGGACTGGAACAGCGGGTTGCGGCCGGCCTTGACGCGCTCCTCGGACACCGCGAGCAGCGGACGCACGTACCCGTCGAGCTTGTCCTTCGGGCAGTGGTCGGTGTGCAGGGCGATGTTGACGTCGTACTTCTCGGCGACGATGTGCGCGAACTCGGCGAGCGCGACCGCGCCGGTGACCATGTCCTTCTGGTGCTGGCCGCCCAGGAACTCGGCGCCGCCCGTCGAGATCTGGACGATGCCGTCGCTCTCCGCCTCGGCGAAGCCGCGCAGTGCCGCGTGCAGGGTCTGGGACGAGGTGACGTTGATGGCCGGGTAGGCGAACTTCTCCGCCTTCGCCCGGTCGAGCATCTCGTTGTAGACCTCGGGAGTTGCGATGGGCATCTGTCCGCTCCTTAAGCGTGCGGGTTGGCGTGCTGCGTACGGTCGGCCCTGACCTGGAACCTTGGATGCGACGTCATTGTCGGCCCCATCTTCCCAGACTCGTCCGGCAGGTCGACCGCGCAGCTCAAGTCGTTATGACGGGTGATGCCGGGCCCGGCGGGATCAGTCGAGGCCGAGTTCGTCCTTGGAGTAGGCGAAGAGGTACGGCACCCCGGCGCCGTCCTGGATCTTCCGGTCGGCGCCGGTGGCCCGGTCGACGATGGTCGCCACGGCGACGACCTCGGCACCGGCCTCCCGCACGGCCTCGACGGCGGTGAGCGGGGAACCGCCGGTGGTGGAGGTGTCCTCCACCACCAGCACGCGGCGGCCCTTGATGTCGGGGCCCTCGACGCGCCGCTGCAACCCGTGCGCCTTGGCGGCCTTGCGGACGACGAAGGCGTCCAGCTTCCGGCCGCGCGCGGCGGCGGCGTGCAGCATGGCGGCCGCGACCGGGTCGGCGCCCATGGTCAGCCCGCCGACCGCGTCGAAGTCCAGCTCCGCGGTCAGGTCCAGGAGCACCTGGCCGACCAGCGGGGCGGCCTCGCCGTCGAGGGTGACGCGGCGCAGGTCGACGTAGTAGTCGGCCTCCAGACCGGAGGAGAGGGTCACCTTGCCGTGCACCACGGCCTTGTCCTTGATCTGCTGCAGCAGCTCGCCGCGTGTGCCTGGCGGCATTACTGCGTTGACGTCACTCATGACAGCCAGCTTAGAGGCGGGTCCACGTCCAGGTCGTCGAGGCCTCCAGCGGCTCCAGCGGGGTGACCAGGCGCGGGTGGCTGTTCAGCCCGTCGGGCGGTCCGGTCTGCGGCTCGACGCACACGGCCTCGCGCTGCTCGTCGTACACCACCACCCACTCCTCGCGGCTGGTCACCCTCAGCTCCAGCTGCTCCGGCCAGGTGAGGGTGACGTCGACACCGCCGGGCATCCCGAAGCAGTCGTCCCACGGCCCGGGCCCCGGCTCGATCCGCCGCCCCGTCGGCAGGTGGTCGTCCCCGCGTTCCTCCTGCCAGGCGGGCGCGAAGCCGATCCGCACGTCCTCACCGCCGCCGAGGGAGCGGTTGAACCACGGGTGCCAGCCGATCTGCGCCGGGAAGGACGACTCGTACGTCTCCACGCTCATCGTCAGCGTCAGGGAGTCCCCGGTCAGCGCGATCTGCTGGGTGACGCGCCCCGGATACGGCCACGGCTCCGCGAGGTCGTACGTGATCACGGCCTCGTCGGTGCCCGTACGGGCGGTGCGCCAGGCGGCGTCGCGGGCGGTGCCGTGGATGGCGTGCGGCGGGGCGTTCAGCGGCATCCGGTGGACGGTGGCGCCGTCCCGGAACCGGCCCTCACGGATCCGTCCGCACCAGGGCACCATCGGGAAGCACCCGTACCGCTCCCCCTGGCGCAGCAGCTCGACGCCCCCGACCCGCAGCCCTCCGACCCGCCCGCCGTTCCCCGGCAGCACGGTCACCTCCGCGTCACCCGCGGTCAGCGTGATGTCTCCGTTACTCACGCCACGACCCTACTGGGGTGATCAAGGGGGCGGGGTGTGACGGGGGGAGCGCCATGGCGGCGGAGTTCAGCGGCGTCGGCGCAGGGCTCTGACGGCGACCACCGCGGAGGCGACGGCCAGGGCCGCCACCGGGGCGGCCCAGCGCAGGGGCGTGGGGGACGCGACGGTCTGCGGGGCGGGGACCGGGGCGTAGCGGCCGCGGGGCGGCGCGTGGTCCACCTCCTCGGCGCTGCGGCCGATCATCGTGCGCCGGGCGTGGGCCGCCTCGGCGATCGAGTCGTCGTCCTCGGCGCCCGCGTCCCGCGCGTCGGGGTCGAGGGAGGGCGGCGGGACCTCGGCGTCGAAGACGGACGGGCCACCGGCGTCCGCCGCGGGCCCGGGGGCGGGCGGCGGTGTCTCCTCCGCGGCCCGAGGGGGCTCGGGGGCGGGCGGGGGCGTGTCCTCCGCGTCCGGGGTGGTCTCGAAGTCGGTGGTGGCCCGGGGCTCGAAGTCCCCGGCACCCAGCAGTTCCGGCGACTCCGGTCCCGACGTCTCCGCGCCGGGCGACTCCGGGCTGGGCGCATCCGCGCCGGGCGACTCCGCGCCCGGCTCCCGCCGCCCGGTTCCGGGTGTCTCCGTCGCCACCGTGCCCAGGTTCTCCGCGAAACGGTCCAGCAGGCGGGAGACCGCCCCGCTCACCGCGTCCGGGGGAAGTTCCGTGACCCGGCCGTCCGCGGTCGCCGTGCCGGTGACGGTGAGGGTGGCGCCGCCGTCGGTGTCCCGCAGGCGCAGCCGCAGCGCCAGCTCGACCGAGCCGCTGCCCCGGGTCTCCACCGCGTCGCCCTCGACGGCGTAGGACCCGTCCTCGCGCGCGGACACCCGTACCGCCCCCCGGTAGGTCACCGAGTGGCTGCCGACGCGGACCTTCAGCCGGCCGGCGACGGGATCCGCCCCGGCGTCGTGCTGGAGCCCGGGCACCGCCCGGGCGACCCGCGCGGGGTCGTCCAGCACCTCCCTGAGCCGCTCCACCTCGACCGGAACGAACACCTCGTGCTCCATGAGTGCGGAGCCTACCCACGCGACGCGGGGCTGTACCCCCGTCGGCGGGAAGTCGCGGCGCGTCGGGCCGGGACACGGTAAGGGGACTCAGCCGGCGTACCGGGGGTGCACCAGGGTGGACGGCGGCAGACCGGTGACGCGGGTGCGCTCGGCCGCCCGGGCGTCCGCCGCGAGGGAGGCGCCGGTGAGCGTGCGCGGGCGCGGACCCGACGGATCGAGGCGCGGCCCGGGGGCGTGCCGGGCGGCCAGCACGAGCCCCCAGTCGCGGTACGCGTGCGCGGTCTTCGCCGCCCCCCGGTCGGGGCCGACGGCGAAGCCGTCCTGCCGCCCGCGCACGCGGTACGCGGCGGTGCGGAACCCCGCCGCGCGGAGCGTCGCGTCCACCGTCCAGAAGTCGCGGGGCCGGGACGCGACCGCGCCCCCGTGCACCACGAGCCGCCCGCGCGGCGCCAGCACCCGCCGGGCCAGTCCGTAGAACTCCTGCGAGTACAGCTTGGTGCTCGCGGTGATCCCGGGGTGCGGCAGATCCGAGACCACCACGTCGTACGCCGCCGCGGGCGCCCCGCGCAGCCAGTCGAAGGCGTCCGCGACGGTCACCCGCACGCGCGGGTCGTCGAGCGCCTGCGCGTTCAGCGCGGACAGCGCCGGGTCCCGGCGCGCCAGCCGCACCACGCCCGCGTCGAGCTCGACGACATCGACCCGGTGCACACCGGTGTGCCGCAGCACCTCGCGGACGGCCAGCCCGTCGCCGCCGCCGAGGACGAGCACCCGGGTGTGCGGCCCGCTCATCGCCGGGTGCACCAGCGCCTCGTGGTAACGGAGTTCGTCCCGGCCGCTGACCCGCAGCCGCCCGTCGAGGAACAGGTTGAGGGGCCGCCCGTCCCGCCCGCCGGTGAGCAGGACCTCCTGCACGTCGGTCTGCACGGCCACCCGGACGTCGGCGCCGTACATGGCGTGCCGGGCGGCCCGTTCGAAGTCGTCGACGAGGACGGCGGCCGAGGCGAGGAGCGCGAGCACGCAGACGTTGGCGGCCACGAGCAGCCGGCGGGCGCGCCGTGTGAGGTCCCGCCGGAACAGGCCGAGGACCAGCGCGCCGCCGACGACCGCGTTGACCGCGCCGGTGATCAGCGCGCCGGTGAGCTGGCCGAGGAACGGCAGCAGGAGGAAGGGGAAGGCGAGCCCTCCGACGAGGGCGCCCACGTAGTCCGCGGCGGACAGGTCGGCGACCGCGCCGCCCGCGTCCTGCCGGCGGATCCGCTGGATCAGCTCCATCAGCAGCGGCACCTCGGCACCGATGAGCAGCCCGGTGGCGAGGGAGAAGGCGACCAGCAGACAGCGCGGGCCGTTCGCCCACATGCCGCCCCAGTCGCCCGTCCAGGCGAACACCGCGTACAGGGCCATCGCACTGCACCCGCCGACCAGGGCGAGGAGGGCCTCGACGGCGCCGAACGCGGCCGCCGCGTGCCGCCGCAGCCGTTTCGCGGCGAGGGACCCGATGCCCATGGCGAACACCATCACGGACAGCACCACGGACGCCTGGGTGACCGAGTCGCCCATCAGGTACGTGGCGAGCGCGACGAGTTCCAGCTCGTACACGAGTCCGCAGGCCGCGCAGACGAACACCCCCGCCAGGACCAGGAACCGCCCCGTCCCCTGCCGCACGGGCAGCCGCACGGAGCTGCCCGCCGCGCCGCCGGTGCCGCGCCGCCCTTCCCGGGACGGTGCGGAGCCGGGCGGGGCGGGGGCCTGCGGTTCGATCACCCCAGCGACGTTACGTCACGTCTCCACCGCTCAGCGTCACCCACACGCGTGATGTTTGTTTACACTCGCCCCGGATTGGTATGAGCAACGACCCGCACGCCCACCTTGGTCCGCGTCACCACCAACTGCCCGTCCTGCGGATAGGCGTGCCAGGTCCGCCAGTGCACCTGCCCCTCGTGACACTGGGCGAGCATCGCCGTGAACGCGTGCGGGCTGCCGGGGAAGACGCCGACGAGGCCCTGCGGATGGTCGGAGACCAGAGCCAGCAACTCCTGGGCCCTGCCCGCGAACGACCCCGGGGAGAGCGCCTCGACCCGGGCCGCGAACTCGTACTCCCAGTCCCCCATCCGCTTGGCCACCCCCAGCGGCAGCGGTGTGCTGCTGCCCGGAATGCACGCCACCGTCTCCGAGCAGACGCCCCGCTCCTCCTCCACGAGGACCTGGTGGGACGCTCCGAGCAGCCTCAACTGGAGCCTGGTCCCGGCCAGTTCGAGGTCGAGCACGGCCAGCGCGGGCAGCGGCTCGCGTCCCAGGGCCCAGGCGAGGTCGGCCGCGCGCGTGTCGGAGTAGGAGGTGTTCAGGGTCGTGAGCATGGATCGGCTCCGCAGGCACACAAGGAAGGGAGATATGGGTCCGCGCACCCCGGCCCCACCGGGGAACTCGGCCCGTCAGCCCGGTCGCCCGGCCGGAAGAACGGTCCGCGGGGAGCCCGAGGGCTGCGTTGGCGATTTATAGGGAATCATGAACTGTGGCGCCACCACAGCGTTTTTACCCAACTTCGTGGGCTTTCCATCCCCTAGGGGGCTCCTCAGCTCACCTGTTCAACCCCGGCGTACGCCCCGAGGTGACGGCCCGCTCCGCCGCGCCACGCCGCGCGCCCCGCGCGACCGGCTCCACCACCCGCGCTCGACAACGCGGCGGGGCCCGCCCCAGGTGCGGACCCCGCCGTCGCGGATGCGTCATCCCCCGACGTGGGGGCAGGCTGCCCGTGTCAGCTGCCGCCCCCGCCGCATCCGCCGCCGCCTCCGCAGGACGACCCGCCTCCGCAGGACGAGCCTCCGTCGGAGGACGATCCACAGGAACTCCCGGCGCCCCCGCCACCGGCCCACCAGCCGCCGTCACCGCTCCCGCCGTGCGTGGACGATCCGGCCCGGCTGCGCGCCGGCCGGCCCGCCGACCGGCGGGCCGCCTTCACGGCGAACCCGACGACCAGCGCGAAGATCACCACCAGGATGATGCCGAAGGTCATGGCGCCACCCTCCTTCCGTTCCCCCGTGAGTCGGCTGGAGCGGCCCCCCGTGGGCGCCCCGCTCACGTGCGTGACCGGGAGATGCCCTCCGCCCGCGCGGCCCAAAGCAGAGTTGAGGAACTCCAGAGCTTCGGCGCAGGATGACCGGCATGACCTCCAGCGCGCGCCCCCTCCTGAACCGCCGGCTCGCCGAGTTCGGGACGACGATCTTCGCCGAGATGTCCGCCCTGGCCCTGCGGACCGGCTCCCTCAACCTGGGCCAGGGCTTCCCCGACACCGACGGCCCCGAGGAGGTCAGGGAAGCCGCCGTACGGGCCCTGCGGGACGGCCGCGGCAACCAGTACCCGCCGGGCCCCGGCGTTCCCGAGCTGCGCACCGCCGTCGCCGCGCACCAGCGGCGCCGCTACGGCCTCGCCGTCGACCCCGACACCGAGGTCCTGGTCACCGCCGGCGCAACCGAGGCGATCGCCGCCGCGCTGCTCGCGCTGGTGGAGCCCGGCGACGAGGTGATCGCCCTGGAGCCGTACTACGACTCCTACGCGGCCTGCGTCGCCATGGCCGGCGGCACCCGCGTCCCGGTCACCCTGCGCCCGCGCGAGGGACGCTTCCACCTCGACCTCGACGAACTGCGCGACGCCGTCACCGACCGCACCCGGCTGCTGCTGCTCAACACCCCGCACAACCCGACCGGCACCGTCCTCACCCGCGAGGAGCTGGCGGCGATCGCCGAGCTGGCGGTGGAGCGCGATCTGCTGGTGGTGACCGACGAGGTCTACGAGCACCTGGTCTTCGACGACGCCGAGCACGTCCCGCTGGCGACCTTCCCGGGGATGCGGGAGCGCACGGTGACCATCTCGAGCGCGGGGAAGACCTTCTCCTTCACCGGCTGGAAGGTCGGCTGGGTGACGGCGACGCCGGACCTGGTGACGGCGGTCCGCTCGGCCAAGCAGTTCCTGACCTATGTCTCGGCCGGCCCGTTCCAGTACGCGGTCGCCGAGGCCCTCGCCCTGCCCGACACGTACTTCGAGGACTTCCGCGCCGACCTGCTCGCCAAGCGGAACCTCCTGGCGGCGGGCCTGGAAGAGGCCGGCCTGGCGGTCTACCGCCCGGCCGGCACCTACTTCGTCACCGCCGACATCCGCCCCCTGGGCGAGAGCGACGGCATCGCCTTCTGCCGCGCGCTGCCGGAACGCGCGGGCGTCGTCGCCATCCCGACGGCCGTCTTCTACGACCACCGGGAGGCGGGCGCCCCCTTCGTCCGCTTCGCCTTCTGCAAGCAGCGGACGGTCCTGGAGGAGGCGGCACGGCGGCTCAAGGCCGCCGGGGCGCGCTGAGCACACCCCGGGCGCACGCCCTCCGAGCACGAAAGAGCCGCGCTCCTTCGTGCCCGGGGGACGGCTCACTCGTCGTCGGGCTTCTCCGCCTCGTTGATCTCCTGCTCCAGGCCGAGCTGCTCCACGAGCCACTTGTCGAACTCGATCGCGGCGCGCACCCAGCTGACCGTGGAGGAGACGAAGTGCTCCAGGCTGACGCCCATGCCGATGAGCATCTGGGCCTCACCGATGAGACGGACGGTGCCGTCGTCGTGGGTGTGGGTGTAGACCTTGGGCCACAGGGTGCGCCGGTTCCAGTCGTCGATGGACTCCAGCAGCTGCGGCTTCTCGTCGATCTGGTGCGGCCGGTCGTAGAACGTCCGGACGGAGAAGATCTGCTGGTCGCCCTCCCCGCGGAACATGAAGTAGGTGCGGAACTGCTCCCACGGCGCCGCGAGGTCACCCTCGTCGTCGACGACGTACTTGAGCTCCATCTGGTCGAGGAGCTGCTTCACGAGGTCCTGATCCGGGACGACGGGGCCCGCCGGTCCTTGGGGCTGCGGCTCGGGCTGGCCCCCGAAATTCGGAATCGAGGACGGGTCGATGGTCACCGTGATTTTCCCTTCGTACGGATCCTGCCATCCTCCCCCATGCGGGGAGGGGGGTGGCAAGCCCCGACGGGGCCTGTCCGCCCCGGGCTGACATGATCTGGCCGTTCGGACGGTCGGCGGACGCGACGGGCGGGGGCGCGACGGCGGCGGACCCCGCGCGGACGTCCTCGGCTTCGGCGGTGCGGCACTCCCCCCGGGTGCCCAGCGGGCCGGGACCTGTACCCGCCAGGGTGGCGGGATCTCCACTGCGGCGGAGATCCGGATGCCGCGCGCGGACGACGACGCCGGTCCGTGTCCGGATCCGGGGTACGCGCGGGGGCTGCCGGAGGGCGTGGGAGCCGACACGGTCGAGGCGGGCGTGGTCCACGAGGACGCCGGCACCGCGCTCGTGCGGTTCTCCGCGTTCACGGTGTGGGGAAAGGGCCCTCCCGCCGCCGGAAGGGCCCTCGCGTCCGCGACTACAGCGTCTTGCCGGTCGCGGGCCCCACGATCAGCTCGTCACCGAAGCGGTCGACGCGGACCGTGTCGCCGTCCTTGATCTCGCCGGAGAGGATCTCCCGGGCGAGCCGGTCGCCGATGGCCGTCTGGACCAGCCGCCGCAGGGGACGGGCGCCGTACGCCGGGTCCATGCCCTCGTCGGCCAGCCAGGCCAGGGCCGCCTCGGTGACCTCCAGGGAGAGGCGGCGCTCGGCGAGCCGGCGGGCCAGCGCGTCGGTCTGGAGCCGCGCGATCCGGCTCAGCTCCTCCTTCGTCAGCGCTGAGAAGACCACGAGGTCGTCGAGGCGGTTGAGGAACTCGGGCTTGAAGGAGGCCCGGACCACTTCCAGGACCTGCTCCTTCTTCTCCGCCTCGGTGGTCAGCGGGTCGACCAGGTACTGGCTGCCGAGGTTGGAGGTGAGCACCAGGATGGTGTTGCGGAAGTCGACGGTGCGGCCCTGGCCGTCGGTGAGCCGGCCGTCGTCGAGCACCTGGAGCAGGATGTCGAAGACCTCGGGGTGGGCCTTCTCCACCTCGTCGAGCAGCACCACGCTGTACGGGCGGCGGCGCACGGCCTCGGTGAGCTGGCCGCCCTCCTCGTAGCCGACGTAACCGGGGGGCGCGCCGACGAGGCGGGCGACGGAGTGCTTCTCGCCGTACTCCGACATGTCGATGCGGATCATGGCCCGCTCGTCGTCGAAGAGGAAGTCGGCGAGCGCCTTGGCGAGTTCGGTCTTGCCGACGCCGGTGGGGCCGAGGAAGAGGAAGGAGCCGGTGGGCCGGTCGGGGTCGGCGATCCCGGCCCGCGCGCGCCGCACCGCGTCCGAGACGGCCCGTACGGCCTCGCCCTGGCCGATGAGCCGCTTGCCGAGCTCGTCCTCCATGCGCAGCAGCTTCTGGGTCTCGCCCTCCAGGAGGCGGCCGGCCGGGATGCCGGTCCAGGAGGCGACGACGTCGGCGATGTCGTCGGCGCCGACCTCCTCCTTGACCATGGTGTCCTTGGCACTCCCGCCGGAAGACGTCAACGCCTCCTCGGCCTCGGAGGCGGCCTCCAGGTCGCGCTCCACGGCCGGGATCTCGCCGTAGAGCAGCTTGGAGGCGGTGTCGAAGTCGCCGTCGCGCTGGGCGCGTTCGGCCTGGCCGCGCAGGTCGTCGAGCTTCTCCTTCAGCTCGCCGACCCGGTTGAGGGACTGCTTCTCCTTCTCCCAGCGGGCGGTGAGGCCGCGCAGCTCCTCCTCCTTGTCGGCGAGGTCGCGGCGCAGCTTCTCCAGGCGTTCGAGGGAGGCGGCGTCGGTCTCCTTGCCGAGGGCCAGTTCCTCCATCCTCAACCGGTCGACGGCGCGCTGGAGTTCGTCGATCTCCACGGGTGAGGAGTCGATCTCCATGCGGAGCCGGGAGGCGGCCTCGTCGACGAGGTCGATGGCCTTGTCGGGGAGGAAGCGGGAGGTGATGTAGCGGTCGGAGAGGGTGGCGGCGGCGACGAGCGCGCTGTCGGCGATCTGGACCTTGTGGTGGGCCTCGTAGCGGCCCTTGAGTCCGCGCAGGATGGCGATGGAGTCCTCGACGGTCGGCTCGGCGACCAGCACCTGCTGGAAGCGCCGCTCCAGCGCCGGGTCCTTCTCGATCCGCTCGCGGTACTCGTCGAGGGTGGTGGCGCCGACCATGCGGAGTTCGCCGCGGGCGAGCATCGGCTTGAGCATGTTGCCGGCGTCCATCGCCGAGTCGCCGCCGGCGCCCGCGCCGACGACCGTGTGCAGTTCGTCGATGAAGGTGATGATCCGGCCGTCGGAGTCCTTGATCTCGGCCAGGACGGTCTTGAGGCGTTCCTCGAACTCGCCGCGGTACTTGGCCCCGGCGACCATGGCGCCGAGGTCGAGGGCGACGAGCCGCTTGTCCTTCAGCGACTCGGGGACGTCGCCCTTGACGATCCGCTGGGCGAGTCCTTCGACGACGGCGGTCTTGCCGACGCCGGGCTCGCCGATGAGGACGGGGTTGTTCTTGGTGCGGCGGGACAGCACCTGGACGACGCGCCGGATCTCCTGGTCCCGTCCGATGACGGGGTCGAGCCTGCCCTCGCGGGCCGCGGCGGTGAAGTCGGTGCCGAACTTCTCCAGGGCCTTGTACTGCCCCTCGGGGTCGGCGGTGGTCACCCGGCGCGCTCCTCTCGCCTTCTGGAAGGCCTCCCGCAGCTTCTTCGCGGTGGCGCCCTGCCCGGACAGCACCTCGCCGGCGGCCCCGCCCTTGGCGGCGATGCCGATGAGGAGGTGCTCGGTGGAGAGGTACTCGTCGCCGAGGTCGCGGGCGCGGGCCTGGGCGTCCGCGATGACGGCGAGGAGTTCGCGGTTGGGCTGGGGCGGCGCGACGGTGGACCCGGTCACGCTCGGCAGGCCGGCCAGGATGCGCTCGGCCCCGGAGCGTACGGCGGCCTGGTCGGCGTCGACCGCGGCGAGCAGGTCCGTGATGTTCTCGTTCTCCTGCCCGGCGAGCAGGGAAAGCAGCAGGTGGGCGGGGGTGAGGTCGGGGTGCCCCTCGGTCACGGCCCGGTTCCCGGCGGCGTTGATCGCTTCCCGGCTCCGGTTGGTCAGCTCGGCGTCCACGTTCGCGTTTCCCTCCTTGGTGACCCTTCAGCGGCCATCGTGGCTGACTCGGTCAACGTACACAAACTTGAGTCTATTCCACTCAAGGCACGGGGCGGGAGGGCCGCACCGGCTAGGTTCCCGTCCATGGCCACCTCGTATTCGGTGGATCCGGGCGATCCGGACGCCCCGTACCTCAGCTTCTGGCGCGAGAAGCACCTGTGCACGCTGACCACCCTCCGCCCGGACGGCACGCCGCACGTCGTCCCGGTGGCGGTGACGTACGACCCCGAGGCGCGGCTGGCCCGGGTGGTCGCGAACACGTCGAGCGCGAAGGTGCGGCACGTGCGGGCGGCGGGGGCGGAGGGCGCGGCCGTGGCGGTGTGCCAGGTGGACGGCCGGCGGTGGGCGACGCTGGAGGGGCGGGCCGTGGTCCGCGCCGAACCGGAGCGCGTCGCGGAGGCGGAACGGCGGTACGCGGAGCGCTACGGCCGGACGCCGTCACCCAACCCCGCACGGGTGGTGATCGAGATCGCGCTCACCCGCGCCCTGGGCCGGGGGTGAGGCCGGGCGGGTCGGGAGGAATAGTTCGTCACATCCAGCGACCCTTTTCAGCCATAGCGCGATCTGGCCGATACCGGGAAATGTCACGCAAAACTGCAGCGGCGTCACCGTGTTCAGGTCACGGTGACGCCGCTGCGGGGGGAAGCACCTGAGCGATCTGTTACGACGGGGGAATCGCGTCAGGCACTGCGGGGGGTGGCCGAGATGGTCCGGGGGGCAGGGGAGTCGGACTCCGCCTGCCGGCGGTCCCGCTGGTCCAGGTTCACAAAGATCATTCCGTACCGGATGGCACACCGCACGGGCTTCGGCGCCCCCCGGGGCCGCCGCAGGCACCGGTACGCCCGTACGTCTCCGTCCTCGTCGCGGGTGACGACGACCGGTTCGCCGAAGACGGTCACCATCAACGAGTCACCGCTGTGGGGGATGGCGGTGACCAGGTCGATGAAGTGCCATCCGGACCGGTAGGCGGTCGCCATCTCCCTGCGGAAGGAGCGGTCGTCGGGTGGAGTGGTCACATCAACGCCCCGAGTCGACGACGATCGACGGCCAGTGGCTGTCGGCCTGTGTCCCGCTCTTCGCGTCGGAGTAACCGCTCAGCGCTCCGAAGGCCGCGACGGCGGAGAGGGCGGCTGCGAGCACCGAGCGAAGCAGTCTCTTGCGCATAGTCGGCTTCGTCCTCACGTGAAAGTCTCCTCGTTCCCCCGTCAGATAAGACGATGGCTCATTCGAACACGTCATGGCCACACAATCGGTGCATCATGTTCCTGCATGTTCAGGACCCTGGGGGGTGGAGATTTCGTGGCAAATCAGACTAAGGCGGAGCATCCCCATGCGGTGACCGAACTGTGCGAGGCAGGCGGCCGACTTTATGCCAACGCGCTGCGTGTGGGGAGGGTCGCACGGGAGGAAGCGGAAGCCGCCCCCTGCCTGATGGAACTGGCCCTGCTGCACCCCGACCCGGACGACAAGAACTGGCTGCGCCCGGTGCCGCCGGCGCTCGCCCTGGCCCAGCGCCTGCACCCCATCGAACGCGACATCGCCGAACGCCGGCGGCTGTCGATCCGGCTCGCGGACGCCTTCGAGCCGTTCATGGCCCTGGGTACCCAGGCCGTCACCTCCGAGAACTCGATCGCCGTGCTCGAGGGCAGCGAGCGGATCAACGCCGCGCTCAACCTGGCCGCCACCCAGTGCCGGACCGAGATGCTCACCATCCAGCCCAGTGACGACCGCTTCTCCGAACGCAGCATCATCCAGGGACTCGAACGGGACAAGCCCCTCATCGAACGGGGCGTGCGCATCAGAACGCTCTACCAGCACACCGCCCGCTACAGCCCGGAGAAGCGGGCCTACGTCGAACAGCTCTCCGCGGGCCGGGTGGAGTACCGCACCATCGACGAGGTGGTGGAACGCCTCATCGTCTGCGACGAGTCGGTCGCCTTCATCCCCACCCGCGACGACCAGCAGGTCGCCCTGGAGATACGCCAGCCCGGACTGGTCCGCTACCTCATCAAGGTGTTCGAGTTCATGTGGAGCCGGGCGGTGCCGCTGAGCGCCGGCGCGCCCTACGAGACCGCCCCCGGGGGCATCACCGACATCCAGCACTCCATCGCCAAACTCCTCGTCGAGGGGCATGTCGACGAGGCGATCGCCCGCCGGCTCGGCATGAACGTCCGCACCTGCCGCGCCCACATCGCCAAGCTCGCCGCCACCCTCGGCAGCGGCAGCCGCGCCCAACTCGGTTACCTCATCGCCCAGTCGGGGATCCTGCACCAGGAGGAGTGAGCCGAGGGCGGATCCCCCGCCCGGGCCCCGCAGCGGGTCCCGCAGGACCGGAAGCCGGCCGCACAGCACCCGCGGCGCCCGCGACGACGCCTGGAGCCGCCGGACGGGGCGGGCCCGGCGTCGTACCGCCCGGACCCTCCGGCAGGGCCGCACATCCGCCCTCACGGCCGCCGGGGCACCGCCGTCCGGCCCGTCGCCGCGCCCGTGCGTCTCAGCGGACGTTCCGGGACCCCTGCTCGGGAAGCGTCAGCGGCACCGGTCCGCGCGGGCCGTCCAGACCGGTCTGCGCGATGCGCACGCCCAGCTGCGTACGGCTGGCCGCGCCCAGGGTCTCCGACAGCCGGGCGATGTGGGCCCGGCAGGTGCGCACACTGATGCCCAGCCGCTCCGCGATCACCGCGTCCTGGTGGCCCTCCGCCAGCAGCGCGGCGATGGACTGCTCCCGGTGCGAGATGCCCTCGATGCCGGTGTCGGGCAGCGGGGCGGTGAGCGGGATGGCGAGCCGCCACAGCCGGTCGAAGACCGTCCCGAGGTACTCCACCAGTGCCGGGTGCCGCAGCTCCAGCGCCATGGTGCGCTCGGCGTTGGCGGGGATGAAGGCCACCGTCCGGTCGAACAGGATCAGCCGCTCGACCACCTCGTCCAGCGTGCGGGCCTCCACCGCGTCGCCCATCAGCTCCAGATAGGTCAGCAGCCCGTGCCCGTGCCGGGCCACGTGCGTGTAGAGGTCCCGCATCCGCACGCCGCGGCCGCGCAGCGCCATCGCCCGGTGCAGCCCCTCCGACAGCTCCGCCTCGCGCCGGATGCCGCCCGGCTGCACGGTGAGCACCTCGGTGGTGCACGCCTGGGTCGCCTCGTCCATCGCCGCCTGGATGCGGGCCAGCCCGTCCAGCACCCGGATCGCCGGGCCCTCCGTCGTCGCGGGGGGCGAGGCGGGTGCGCGGCAGCCGAGACCGGCGTACCACTCGAATGCCTCGACGGCGGAGCCGACCCGGCGCTGGCTCGCGCTGATCTCGTCGTACATCCCGCGCAGCAGCCGGGTCATGACCTCCTGCGGGGCGGTCGGCACCAGGTAGTCCATGTCGTCCGGGTCCGGGTGCAGCAGGGCCAGCTCCAGCAGGCAGGGCACCGGCTCCGCGTCCCGGCGCGGCAGCCGTCCGCGCCGTACGGCCCGGGAATACACACGATCCCCGGCCTCGCACAGTCGGTCAGCACCGTGTGGATGCTCGTCCGTCCCGTGCCCGGCCATCGCCCATCCCACCCCCGGTTCAGCCACTTTCCGCAGCGCAACTATGCGCGGCCGGAACCGGCTGTGCAACACACCTCCGCCCGGCGCCGGCCAGGAGACCGGCGGGGTGGCCGAATATCGACGGGGCGGCTACTTCAGGTTGATCTCCGCGCAGGCCGCCTCGTACTTCGCGGTGCAGATGTCCGACACCTCGTAGATCTTGTCGGCGATCACGGTGCCCTCGATGTTCTCCTTGGTCAGCGCGACCACGGGCACCAGCTGCGCCGGGATGTCCTTGGTCGTGGGGCTGTCCACCCGGTCGCGGGTCTGCGCGTCGAACTGGATGTCCCGGCCCTGGACCTTGGCCACCGCCATCTCGGCGGCGCTCTCGGCCTCCTCCGGGTAGGACTTGTACACGCTCATGTACTGCTCGCCGGCGAGGATCCGCTGCACCGCGGCCAGCTCCGCGTCCTGGCCGGTGATCGGGGGCAGGTCGGTCACGCCGGCGGCCTTGAGTGCCTTGACGATGCCGCCCGCCATGCCGTCGTTGGCGGAGTAGACCGCCTCGATGTTCGCCGCGCCGATCGCGTTGATCGCCTCGGCCATGTTGGCCTCGGCGTTCTCCGGCTTCCAGTCCTTGGTGTCGAAGGACTTGGCGATCGTCACCTTGCCCTTGAGCTCGGACATCGCGCCCGCCTTGAACTGCTTGGCGTTCGGGTCGGTCGGCGAGCCGTTCATCATCACGACCTTGTCGGTGATGCTGAGGTCGTCCCCGAGGGACTCCAGCAGGGAGCGGCCCTGCACCTCGCCGACCAGTTCGTTGTCGAAGGAGATGTAGGCGTCGATCGGTCCCTCGGCCAGCCGGTCGTAGGCGATGACCGGGATGCCCGCGTCCTTGGCCTTCTGCACGCCGTCCGCGATGGCGTGCGCGTCGACCGCGTCCAGCACGATGACGTCGACCTTCTCGTCGATCATCTGCTGCAGCTGGGTGGCCTGCTTGCCGGCGTCCGCCTCGG
Source organism: Streptomyces capillispiralis (assembly GCF_007829875.1). Taxonomy (NCBI): domain Bacteria; kingdom Bacillati; phylum Actinomycetota; class Actinomycetes; order Kitasatosporales; family Streptomycetaceae; genus Streptomyces; species Streptomyces capillispiralis. Next base: position 3,809,029 of record NZ_VIWV01000001.1, read on the forward strand.
CGTTGGCGTACTCGACGCGGCCCTTCTCATTGGTGAGGGACTCCACCTTCGTCTTGAAGATGGGGTAGTCGAACTGCTCGTACCGCGTGTTGGCCTTCTCCGGGAGCAGCAGCCCGACGGTGATGTCGTCGCCCTTGGTCGGGCCGGCGTCGTCGCTGCTCCCCGTCGCGTTGAGCACGCCGCAGCCGGCGAGCATGACGGACATCGAGGTGGCGGCCACGGATATGGCGATACGACGCATGCGAGGGCTCACTTCAGGTGCGTTCCGGACGTGGGCACAGCTTTGTGGCCCATGTGACTGAAAAGCCAACGCTTCAGCCCCCGTCGGCGTCAAGGGCAACCACTTAACGAGATGGACACAGCACCGTGCGCTGAACTCGTGAAAGACCTGCGGACACCTGACGTGCATCTTGGGGACACGCGGCCATACCGTGCACACGGATGTGGACCCGCACACGCGACGGGGCCCGGAGGGTTCGGTGAACCTCCGGGCCCCGCGCGGCACTTCGCATCCGCGGTCAGTCGGACTGCTGCCGCTTCGGCCTCCACACCACGAGCGCGCTGGTCTGCTGCACTTCCTGGTAGGGGACCAGATCGCGGCGGTACGAGGCGTGCACCGCGGCCTCGCGCTGACGCATCGCCGCCGCCGCACCGTCCAGGGCGTCCTGCATTTCGGCCACCCGGGCCTGGAGGGCCGCGACCTGGTTCTCCAGTTCGATGATGCGCTTGATCCCGGCCAGGTTGATGCCCTCGTCCTGCGACAACTGCTGCACCTGGCGGAGCAGTTCGATGTCGCGGGCCGAGTAGCGCCGGCCCCGGCCGGCCGTGCGGTCCGGCGAGACGAGTCCCAGCCGGTCGTACTGACGCAGTGTCTGCGGGTGCAGGCCGGAGAGCTGGGCCGCCACCGAAATGACGTAGACCGGGGTGTCCTGGGTCAGTTCATAAGGGTTGCGTCGACGGCCGTCCATCTGCAATCAAGCTCCCTTCGCGGCCTGGAACAGCTCCGCCCGCGGATCCTCCTCCGCGGTCGCCTCGCGATACGCCTCCAGCGCGTCACGAGCCTTCCCCGTCAGATCCTTGGGAACACTCACCTCCACGGTGACCAGCAGATCGCCGCGGGTGCCGTCCTTGCGGACCGCGCCCTTGCCTCGGGCCCGCATGGTCCGCCCGTTGGGCGTGCCCGGAGGCAGCTTCAGGGTGACCGGGGGGCCGCCGAGCGTCGGGACCCGCACCTCGCCGCCGAGCGCCGCCTCGGGATAGGTGACCGGGACGGTGATGGTGAGGTTGTCGTCCTTGCGGCCGAACACCGGGTGGGTGCCGACGTGCACGACGACGTACAGGTCGCCGGCCGCGCCGCCGCGCTCGCCCGGTGCGCCCTTGCCGCGCAGCCGGATCCGCTGGCCGTCGCTGACGCCCGCGGGGATGCGCACCTGCATGGTCCGCGAGGACTTGGCCCGGCCGCTGCCCTTGCAGATGTCGCAGGGCTCCTCGGCGATCAGACCGCGGCCCTTGCAGTCCGGGCACGGGTCGGTGAGGGAGAAACCCCCGCCGCTGCCCCGGGCGACCTGCCCGGTGCCGACGCAGGTCGGGCACACGCGCGGTGTGCCGTTCTTGTCGCCGGTGCCCGAACAGGCCTTGCAGGCCGCCTGCGACGACATCCGCAGCGGGACGGTCGCGCCCTCGATCGCCTCGGTGAAGCTCAGCGTCACCTCGGACTCGATGTCCTGGCCGCGCCGGGGCTGCGTCCGCGTGGTGCCGGCGCCGCCGCGGTTGAACAGGCCCCCGAAGACGTCACCGAGGCCGCCGCCGAAGCCGCCGCCCGCCTGGCCGCCGGGCTGGCCCCCGAAGAGGTCGCCCAGGTCGAAGTTGAAGTTGCCGCCGCCCGCGCCCGGCCCCGGGCGGAAGCCGCCGTTGCCGAAGAGCGCGCGCGCCTCGTCGTACTCCTTGCGCTTCTTGGGGTCACCGAGGATGTCGTTCGCCTCGGAGATCTCCTTGAACCGCTCCTCCGCCTTGGTGTTGCCCTTGTTGGCGTCCGGGTGGAACTCGCGGGCGAGCTTCCGGTACGCCTTCTTGATCTCGGCCTCGGTGGCGTCCTTGGGGACGCCGAGGACCTTGTAGTAGTCCTTCTCGATGAAGTCCTTGGTGCTCATCCCCGACGTCCCTCCTTCCCTGCGTGAGTGTCGACGTCAGCCCTCCTCCGGGCCACCGCTCTCCTTGTTCTCCGCCGTGTCCGCCTGCGCCTCGGAGCCCTCCTCGGCCGGCTTGGCCGTCTGCGCGCCCGGCTGCGGCTCGGCGACGGCCACCCGCGCGGGGCGGATGGTGCGCTCGCCGATGCGGTACCCCGGCTGCAGGATCGCCACGCAGGTCGTCTCGGTGACGTCCGGCGCGTAGCTGTGCATCAGGGCCTCGTGGATCGTCGGGTCGAAGGGCTCGCCCTCCTTGCCGAACTGCTGGAGGCCCATCTTGGCGATGATCGTCTCCAGCGACTCCGCGACGGACTTGAAGCCGCCGACGAGTTCGCCGTGTTCCCGCGCGCGGCCGACGTCGTCGAGGACGGGGAGCAGCTCGGTCAGGAGGTTCGCCACGGCGATCTCCTTGACCGCGATGCGGTCCCGCTCGACACGGCGGCGGTAGTTCTGGAACTCGGCCTGGAGGCGCTGGAGGTCCGCCGTGCGCTCACCGAGCGCCGTGCGGGTCTGGTCCAGCTGGGCCACCAGGGCCGCGTCCTGGCCCGTGTCCCCGGCCGGGGCCGCCCCCTCCTCCGCGGAGGGGGTGGGGGCGGCCTTCGGCTCGGCGTCGTCGGAGGGGACGTCGGGCTGCTGCGACTGCTCGTCGAAGCCCGGGGTCTCCTCGGTCACGCCGCACCGTCCTTACGGTCCTCGTCGACGATCTCGGCGTCGACGACGTCGTCGTCGGCCTTCGTCCCCTCGGCACCGGCGGACGCGCCGCCGGCCGCCTGGGCGCCCTGGGCGTCGGCGTACATGGCCTGGCCCAGCTTCTGGGAGACGGCGGCGACCTTCTCGGTGGCGGTGCGGATCTCGGCGGTGTCCTCGCCCTTGAGCTTCTCCTTCAGCTCGGCGAGGGCGGACTCGACCTCGGTCTTGACGTCACCGGGGACCTTGTCCTCGTTGTCCGCGAGGAACTTCTCGGTCTGGTAGACGAGCTGCTCGCCCTGGTTGCGGGACTCGGCGGCCTCGCGGCGCTTGTGGTCCTCCTCCGCGTAGCGCTCGGCCTCCTCGCGCATGCGGTCGACCTCGTCCTTCGGCAGCGAGGAGCCGCCGGTGACGGTCATCTTCTGCTCCTTGCCCGTGCCCAGGTCCTTGGCGGTCACGTGCATGATGCCGTTGGCGTCGATGTCGAAGGAGACCTCGATCTGCGGGACGCCGCGCGGCGCCGGGGGCAGACCGGTCAGCTCGAACATCCCGAGCTTCTTGTTGTACGCCGCGATCTCGCGCTCGCCCTGGTAGACCTGGATCTGCACCGACGGCTGGTTGTCCTCGGCCGTGGTGAAGATCTCGGAGCGCTTCGTCGGGATCGTGGTGTTGCGCTCGATCAGCTTGGTCATGATGCCGCCCTTGGTCTCGATGCCGAGGGACAGCGGGGTGACGTCGAGCAGCAGGACGTCCTTGACCTCGCCCTTGAGCACACCGGCCTGGAGCGCGGCACCGATCGAGACGACCTCGTCCGGGTTGACGCCCTTGTTGGCCTCCTTGCCGCCGGTCATCTCCTTGACGAGCTCGGCGACGGCGGGCATGCGGGTGGAGCCGCCGACGAGGACGACGTGGTCGATCTCGGACAGCTGGATGCCGGCGTCCTTGATGACGTTGTGGAACGGCGTCTTGCAGCGCTCGAGCAGGTCCGCGGTCAGCTGCTGGAACTGGGCGCGGGTCAGCTTCTCGTCGAGGTGCAGGGGGCCCTCGGCGGACGCGGTGATGTAGGGGAGGTTGATCGAGGTCTCGGTGGACGAGGACAGCTCGATCTTCGCCTTCTCGGCGGCCTCGCGCAGACGCTGCAGCGCCATCTTGTCCTTGCCGAGGTCCACGCCGTGGCCGGACTGGAACTGCTTGACCAGGTAGTCGACGACGCGCTGGTCCCAGTCGTCACCACCGAGGTTGTTGTCGCCGTTGGTGGCCTTCACCTCGACGACACCGTCGCCGATCTCCAGCAGGGAGACGTCGAAGGTACCGCCACCGAGGTCGAAGACGAGGATGGTCTGGTCGTCCTTGTCGAGGCCGTACGCCAGGGCGGCGGCCGTCGGCTCGTTGACGATGCGCAGCACGTTCAGACCGGCGATCTCGCCGGCCTCCTTGGTGGCCTGGCGCTCGGCGTCGTTGAAGTACGCCGGGACGGTGATGACCGCGTCCGTCACCTTCTCGCCCAGGTAGGCCTCGGCGTCGCGCTTCAGCTTCTGCAGCACGAAGGCGCTGATCTGCTGCGGGTTGAAGGGCTTCCCGTCGAGCTCGATCTTCCAGTCGGTGCCCATGTGACGCTTGACCGACCGGATGGTCCTGTCGACGTTGGTCACGGCCTGGCGCTTGGCCACCTCACCGACCAGCACCTCACCGTTCTTGGCGAAGGCGACGACGGAAGGCGTGGTCCTGGCGCCCTCGGCGTTGGTGATGACGGTGGGCTCGCCGCCCTCCAGAACGCTGACGACGGAGTTAGTCGTGCCCAGGTCGATGCCGACCGCACGTGCCATTTCGATTCCTCCAGCTGACTTGAGTGGAACGGACTCAAGCATGCATGACGTCCGGCGCGGGGTCAACAGAGCTGAGTCGAGCGGACTCAACTCTTATCCGTTCCTTACACGCAACTGGCCTGTGACCTGCGACGATGTGGTGGCAGTCCGTTGACGAGGGCGGAAAACAGGGGTGACGGGAAGCCGCACCAGCGCGAGGACGACGACGGCGGCCACCGCCGCGACCCATCCCACCGCACCCCCGGACACCCGTCCGGTGTGCGCGCACACCCCCACCAGTACCCCGCCCAGCGCTCCGGCACCGAGCAGCACGGTCACCGCGCGGGGGGCGAGCCCGAGCCGCCGCAGCCGGTGCCCGAGGTGGTCCGGCCGCCCCCGCGTCAGGGGCCACCGGGCCAGCCGCCGCGCGAGGACCACCAGCACGGCGTCGGCGCACACCACGGCCGTCAGGGCGAACAACACCCCCGCTCCGGCCGCGATTCCCTGCCCGGCCCGTACGAACACGGCCGCCGAGGCGATGACGAACCCCGCGAACAGCGCGCCGCCCGCCCCGAGGGACGCCCGCGCGGGATGCCAGTTGTGCAGCAGGAACCCGGCGAGGGCGGCGGCCAGCACGCTCAGCAGCAGCGCGATCCCGTCCATCAGCTCGAACGCGGCGCAGGCCGCCACCCCGAAGGCGGTCACCACCCCCACGGCGCCGGCCAGCCCGTCGGCGTGGTCGAGGCCCCGGAAGGCGGCGGTGACCGCCACGATCCACGCCGTGGCGAGCAGCCCGCCCACCACCCCGGTCTCCCCGTACGGCACGACGAGCACCGCCGCCACGGCCGTACCGGCGACCGGCACCCACCACCGCAGCCGCCACAGGTCGACGGCGAGTCCGAGCACGTAGACACCGCCCGCGGCGGCCGGCAGCCTCCCGACCCCGCCGCCGAGCGGTGCGACGCCGGCCGCGTCACCGGCGGCCGCGACCAGGCCGGTGGCCAGCACGACGGCCGCTCCCCCGGACAGCGGCACCGCCCGCCGCCGCCTGCGGTCCAGGACGCCCAGGCGCTTGACGGGGGCCCGCAGCAGCGCCGTGAGGAGGGCGGACAGCAGCAGGGCGGTGGCGGTGGCGACGATCCCGGAGAGCACGGATATAAGTTAGGGGCATATCGACCGATTTAGCGCGAATAACACGATCGGATCCCGGACGCCATCCGGGACTCCACCCGGGTCGCCCCGACGGGTCACCGGAACGGCCGCCGAACCGGCCACCGGAACGGCCGCCGAACCGGCCATCGGAGCGGCCGTCGGAACGGCGGCAGGACCGGTTGCCGGAGTAGGCAACCCTCAGCGATTCAGATCACCCCGCGCCCGGCTACAGTGCGGCAGGGGATGGGGGTAGTCTCGAACGGACTGCATAAGTTACCGCTTAGTAATCTCGGGGAAGCCGTAGTGGAGCCCCGACGAATCCCCTCGCAGGCCCGAGGAGCCCCGTAATGCAACTCGCCGCGATCATCGTGTCGATGGTCCTCATGGCAGTCGGCGTCGCCCTGTTCGGCCGTGCCGTCGTGCAGATCTTCCGCTTCATGGCGCTCGGCCAGCCGCTGCCGGCCGGGTCGCGGACCAACGACCCCGTGCTGCGCACCATCACCGTGGCCAGGGAGTTCCTCGGCCACACGAGGATGAACCGCTGGGGCGTCGTCGGCATCGCGCACTGGTTCGTGGCGATCGGCTTCTACACACTGCTCCTGACCATCGTCAACGCCATCGGCCAGCTGTTCCGGGCCGACTGGGTGCTTCCGGTCATCGGCGACTGGGCGCCGTACAACGTCTTCGTCGAGTTCATCGGCACCATGACGATCGTCGGCATCCTGACCCTGATCGCCATCCGCCAGCTGTCCCGGCCGGACAAGCCGGGCCGCAAGTCGCGCTTCGCGGGCTCCAACACCGGCCAGGCGTACTTCGTCGAGACCGTCATCCTGGTCGTCGGCGTCTGCATCTTCATGCTGCACGCGCTCGAGGGCGCGCAGCACCACGTCGACGGCTACGAGGCGTCCTTCTTCGTCTCCTACCCGGTGGTGTCGTGGCTGGAGGGCATGGACGTCTCCACGCTCCAGAACCTCACCTACTTCTTCGCCGGCCTGAAGATCGCCACCTCCTTCATCTGGATGATCACGGTCGCCCTGAAGACCGACATGGGCATCGCCTGGCACCGCTTCCTGGGCTTCCCGAACATCTGGTTCAAGCGCAACGCCAACGGCGACACCTCGCTGGGCGCCCTGCTGCCGATGACCTCCGGCGGCAAGCCGATCGACTTCACCGACCCCGGTGACGACGACGTCTTCGGCGTCTCCCAGGTCGAGCAGTTCTCCTGGAAGGGCCTGCTGGACTTCTCCACCTGCACCGAGTGCGGCCGCTGCCAGTCGCAGTGCCCCGCCTGGAACACCGGCAAGCCGCTCTCCCCCAAGCTGCTGATCATGTCGCTCCGCGACCACGCCCACGCCAAGGCCCCCTACCTGCTGGCCGGCGGCGGCAAGACCATGGAGGGCGAGGAGAAGGCGTCCGAGGAGCAGCTGGCCGGCGTCCCCGCCGCCGCGCTCGCGGAGGCCGAGCGCCCGCTGATCGGCACCGCCGAGGAGAACGGCGTCATCGACCCGGACGTCCTGTGGTCCTGCACCACCTGCGGCGCCTGCGTCGAGCAGTGCCCCGTCGACATCGAGCACGTCGACCACATCGTCGACATGCGCCGCTACCAGGTCATGATCGAGAGCGCCTTCCCCTCCGAGGCGGGCACGATGCTCAAGAACCTGGAGAAGAAGGGCAACCCCTGGGGCCTGGCGAAGAAGCAGCGCCTGGAGTGGACCAAGGAGGTCGACTTCGAGGTCCCGGTCGTCGGCAAGGACATCGAGGACCTCTCCGAGGTCGAGTACCTGTACTGGGTCGGCTGCGCCGGCGCCCTCGAGGACCGCGCCAAGAAGACCACCAAGGCCTTCGCGGAACTCCTCCACATCGCGGGCGTCACGTTCGCCATCATGGGCGGCGACGAGAAGTGCACCGGTGACTCCGCCCGCCGCCTCGGCAACGAGCCCCTGTTCCAGGAACTGGGCATGGAGAACGTCGCCGCGCTGAACATGGCCTTCGGCGAGGACGACGAGGACGAGTCGACGAAGAAGCCGAAGTCGGCGAAGAAGATCGTCGCCACCTGCCCGCACTGCCTCAACACCCTCGGCAACGAGTACCCGCAGCTCGGCGGCGACTACGAGGTCATCCACCACACCCAGCTGCTCCAGCACCTGGTCGACGAGGGCAAGCTCATCCCGGTCACCCCGGTCGAGGGCCTCATCACCTACCACGACCCCTGCTACCTGGGCCGCCACAACAAGATCTACACGCCCCCGCGCGAGATCATCGGCAAGGTCCCGGGCCTGCGCAACGAGGAGATGCACCGCCACAAGGAGCGCGGCTTCTGCTGCGGCGCCGGCGGCGCCCGGATGTGGATGGAGGAGCGGATCGGCAAGCGCATCAACAACGAGCGCGTCGACGAGGCCCTGTCCCTCAACCCGGACATCGTCTCCACCGCCTGCCCGTTCTGCCTCGTCATGCTGACCGACTCGGTCAACGGCAAGAAGGCCGCGACCGAAAGCGGCTCCGCCGCGGGCGGCCAGGCCAAGGAGTCCATCCAGGTCGTCGACGTGGCCCAGCTGCTGCTGGAGTCCGTCAAGACCCCGGCCGACCCGGCGGGCGACGAGGAGAGCGAGAGCGCTCCGGAGCCGCAGCCGGTGAAGTAACGCGGCGGCACACACGCGTGACGAAGGGGCCGTTCCCACCGGGGCGGCCCCTTCGCCATGTTCACGTACAACCCTCCGGCCGACTCGGGGGTCTCCTGTTCGGCGATCACCCGTGAACCCCCGGGCAACTCCCGGCGACACACAGGTGCACAGCGCCCCAGGACCCGTGGACGGCCGTACCCGGCGACCGCCCCGCACACCGCAGGAGAACTCCTTGCACAGAAACCTCCGCACCGCTCTCGCGACCGCCACGGCGGCCGCCCTCACCGGCGGCCTGCTGGTCGCCATGGCCGGCCCCGCGGCCGCCGCCCCGTCGGGGCTCGACGGCGACTTCAACGGTGACGGCTACCGGGACGTCGCCGTCACCGCACCTCTCGCCCACGTGAGCGGCAAGGGCGGCGCCGGCGCCGTCACGGTCCTCTACGGCTCCCCCGCGGGCGCCGGCGCGAACAAGGTCCAGACCCTCACCCAGGACAGCGCGGGCGTCCCGGGCGCCGCCGAGAAGGACGACCAGTTCGGCGCCCACACCGCGCCCGGCGACTTCAACGGCGACGGCTACGCCGACCTGGCCGTGGGCGCCCCCGGCGAGGACGCCGGCGACGACGCCAACGGCGGCACCGTCGTCATCCTGTGGGGAGGCTCCGCCGGCCTCTCCGGCGGCACCACCGTCTCCGACCCCTCCCGCTCCAGCCACGACTGGTTCGGCCAGGTCGTCGCGGCGGGCGACTACAACGGCGACGGCCGCGACGACCTCGCGATCGCCTCCGACATCAACAAGGTCGACATCTACCGCGGCGGATTCACCAAGTCCGGCTCCACCGGCGGCCGCTACACCGTCACCGCGCCCATCCTGCCGGTCCCGGGCATCGACATCTTCAACCTCACCCCGGGCGACGTCGACGCGGACAACCGCACCGACCTCGTCGTGGACGGCTACGAGGGCGACAGCGACGGCGAGTACTCGTACAACGCCAACTACTGGCTGCCCGGCTCCTCCTCCGGCATCACCACCTCGGGCTCGCGGAAGCTCCCCGCCGGCGTCATCTCCGACATCGGTGACGTGAACGGCGACGGCTACGGCGACATCGTCATCGGCAACTCCTGGGACGCCGGCACGAACACCGCGGGCACCTCCAAGGGCGGATCGGTGGACGTCGTCTACGGCGCCTCGTACGGCCCCGAGGGCGGCACCGAGCGCGTCAACCAGAACACCGCGGGCGTGCCCGGCGACAACGAGACCGGCGACGGCTTCGGCTACGAGGTCACCCTCGGCGACATCAACGGCGACGGCCACGACGACCTCGTCATCGGCGCGCCGGGCGAGGACCTGGGCGGCATCGCGGACACCGGCATGGTCTCCGTGATCTACGGCGGCGCCGCCGGCCTCTCCGAGACCGGCTCCCAGTCCCTGCACCAGGACACCGCGGGCGTCCCCGGCAGCAGCGAGGAGGGCGACGGCTTCGGCGGCGAGGTCCTCCTCTCCGACGTCACCGGCGACGGAAAGGCCGACCTGACCGTCGGCCTGCCGTGGGAGAACGACTCCAACGGCTACGCCGTCGCCTTCACCTCCGACGGCCTGAAGATCAACGCCGCCGGGCGCGGCATCGGCCTCGGCGCCGTCGGCGTGTCCTCGTCGGGCAACCCGATGCTCGGCTTCCACGTCAACGGCTGATCCCCCGCCGACGTGCTCTCCGTCCTCCGCAGGACCCGGCCACCCCGGGCCCCCTACGGGGACGGACCACGGGGCTGACGACCCCTTAGGGGATGTCACAGCTCGGCCGCAAAGCCGGGCCCGAGAGCCGGGGCCCGGCACACGACCGCCCGGGACCAGGTACGTTCGAGGACGTGGCTGGATTCAGGATCGGACGCGGCCGGAACAACAACGGCGCTCCTCACGCGCGACCGCAACACCCCCCGCACGGACAGCAGACGCCGCAGGGGCCGTCGTACGGCTACCCGCAGGCGCCGCAGCCGTCCCCGCCGCAGCCGTCGTACGGCGGTGGCGGCGCCGGCCCCTGGCCGCACGCGCACCGCGGCCCGGGCGGACCCGGCGGTCACGGGGGTCACGGGGGGCACGGGGAGCCGGAGTACTTCGGCGACGGGGCGTACCCGCAGGGCGCCCAGGGCGCCCCGCACGACCCGTACGCGGCCAACAACCCGGGCCACACCCAGGCCTTCTCCCTCGGCGAGGACCCCTACCAGCAGGGCGACACCTACCGCGCCGGCTCGGCCCCGCCGGCCGGGCCGACCGGCCCCCGCCTGCGCTGGAAGGACCTGCTCAAGGGCATCGTCCTGTCCCCCGCCCAGACGTTCCTGCGGATGCGTGACTACACGATGTGGGGCCCCGCCCTCGTCGTCACCTTCCTCTACGGCCTGCTCGCCGTCTTCGGCTTCGACGGCGCCCGTGCGGACGCGATCAACGCCACCCTGGCGAACGCCGTCCCGATCGTCCTGACGACCGCCGTCGCGATGGTGCTCAGCGCCTTCGTGCTCGGCGTGGTCACCCACACGCTGGCCCGTCAGCTCGGCGGTGACGGCGCCTGGCAGCCCACGGTCGGCCTCTCCATGCTGATCATGTCCCTCACGGACGCGCCCCGCCTGGTCGTCGCCATGTTCGCCGGCGGCGACGCCGCCTTCGTCCAGCTGCTCGGCTGGGCGACCTGGGTGGCGGCCGGCGCCCTGCTCACCGTGATGGTCGGCCGCTCCCACGACCTGCCCTGGCCGAAGGCCCTGGGCGCGTCCGCGATCCAGCTGGCCGCCCTGCTGTCGATCGTGAAGCTGGGCACCTTCTGACCCACGGCCCGTGCTGACGAAGGGGGCTCCCGGCGTGAACCGGGAGCCCCCTTCGGCCTGTTCTCCCCCCACCGCTCAGAACTGCATCTCTCCGCCGTCCACGTACAGGGTGGTGCCCAGCACGAAACTGCTGTCCGCGGAGGCGAGGAAGGCCACCGCGGCGGCGACCTCCTCCGGGCGCCCCAGCCGGCCGACCGGCACCTCCGTCGCGAGGCCCGCCTTGACGGCGGCCGCGTTCTCCGCGCCGACGATGGTGTCGATCCCGGGGGTGTCGATCGCGCCCGGCGAGACCGCGTTGACCCGGATGCCCCGGCCCTTCAGCTCGTTGGCCCAGGTCCGCGTGAGGGACCGGACCGCGGCCTTCGACGCCGCGTACAGGCCGTAGTCCGGCCGGCCGTCGTCGGCGCGGACGGAGGAGTTGATGATCACCGCGGCGCCGTCGTTGAGCAGCGGCAGCGCCTTCTGCACGGTGAGCAGCGTGCCCCGGACGTTGACGCCGAAGATCTGGTCGAACTGCTCCCCGGTGGCCTGCGCGAGGGGTGCGAACGTCGCCGTGGCCGCGTTGGCGAACACCACGTCCAGGCCCCGGCCCCGGTCGCGGACCGCGTCGTAGAGACGGTCCAGGTCGGCCGGGTCGGCTATGTCGCCGGGCACGGCGGTGACGGCGGAGCCGATCGACCCGACGGCCCGGTCCAGCACGTCCTCGCGCCGGCCGGTGATGAACACGTGCGCGCCCTCGGACACCAGCCGCGCGGTGGTGGCCAGGCCGATCCCGGTGCCGCCGCCGGTGACGACGGCGGTCTTGCCTACCAACTGTCCCATTGTCTGAACTCCCGAAACTTAGATACCGATCGGTGCAGAACTGAACCGTAGCACTTCTGCACCGATCGGTATCGAGGGAGTAGGATGGGGCCGTGGAGATCACCCGGAAAGCACCGATCGGCCGGCCGCGAGGATTCGACGCCGACGAGGCCCTGGAACGGGCGATGAAGGTCTTCTGGGAGCAGGGCTACGAGGGCGCCAGCCTGACCGACCTGACCAGCGCCATGGGCATCACCCGCAAGAGCATGTACGCGGCCTTCGGCAACAAGGAGGACCTCTTCCGCAAGGCCCTGGACCGCTACACCGACGGCCCCGCCTCCTACGCGGCCCGCGCGATGGAACTGCCCAGCGCCCGGGAGGTGGCCACGGCGTTCCTCACCGGCTCGGTCCGGGCGACCACGAGCCCCGGCTGCCCCGCCGGATGCCTGGGCGTACAGGGCTCACTGGCTGCCGGCGACGCGGGGAGAGTGGCCCAGGACACCCTGACCGCCTGGCGCGACGACGGCCGCGCCCGCCTCCGCGACCGGTTCCGGCGGGCCGTCGACGAGGGCGACCTGCCCCCGGACGCGGACCCCGAACTGCTCGCCCGCTACCTCATGACCGTGGCGAACGGCATCGCCGTGCAGGCCGCGGGCGGCGCCACCCGCCCGGAACTCCAGCGGGTGGCCGACGCGGCCCTGCGCAACTGGCCACCGCTGTGACAGCCGGTGCGCATGGGCATCATGGGGCGCACGGGGCTCTCTTGCCCCGCCCGGAGACTCGGACGCGCGACGGCGTCCGCGAGGTGCCGGCCCGGCGCGCGGGCGGGGCCGGCGTACGGACGTGAGGTGTCCGCAGGCCCCCTCAGGCGTCGAGCACCTGCCCCGACCGCCTGACCACGGGCTCCTGGACGGACCAGGGGAAATTGATCCACTCGTCGGTCCGCTTCCACACGTACTCGCACTTCACCAGCGACTGCGTCTTCTCGTAGACGACGGCGCTGCGCACCTCGGCGACGGCGTCGAGGCAGAAGTCGCGGACGAGCTTCAGCGTCTTGCCGGTGTCGGCGACGTCGTCCGCGATCAGCACCTTCTTGTCGGTGAAGTCGATGGCGTTGGGCACGGGCGCCAGCATGACCGGCATCTCCAGGGTGGTCCCCACGCCCGTGTAGAACTCGACGTTCACCAGGTGGATGTTCTTGCAGTCGAGGGCATAGGCGAGCCCGCCGGCGACGAAGACACCGCCGCGCGCGATGCTCAGCACTATGTCGGGCTCGTACCCGTCGTCGGCGATCGTCTGCGCGAGCTCGCGCACGGCCACCCCGAACTGCTCGTAGCTGAGGTTCTCCCGCATGCCGCTCACACCTGCGTCCGGTGGAAGTTCAGGTAGGACCGCGAGGCCGTCGGCCCCCGCTGCCCCTGGTACCGCGAGCCGTACCGCTCGCTCCCGTACGGGTGCTCGGCCGGCGAGCTGAGCCGGAACATGCACAGCTGCCCGATCTTCATCCCGGGCCACAGCTTGATCGGCAGCGTCGCCAGATTGCTCAGCTCGAGCGTCACGTGCCCGGAGAACCCGGGGTCGATGAACCCGGCCGTGGAGTGCGTCACCAGCCCGAGCCGCCCCAGCGAGCTCTTCCCCTCCAGCCGCGAGGCGAGGTCCACGGGCAGCGTGATGACCTCGTACGTGCTGGCCAGCACGAACTCACCCGGATGCAGAATGAACGGTTCGTCCCCCTCCGGCTCCACGAGCCGGGTCAGATCCGCCTGCTCGACGGAGGGGTCGATGTGCGGGTAACGGTGATTCTCGAACACCCGGAAGAAGCGGTCGAGGCGTACGTCGATGCTGGACGGCTGCACCATGGATTCGTCGTAGGGATCGATCCGCACCCGCCCGGCGTCGATCTCGGCCCGGATGTCCTTGTCTGAGAGAAGCACGCCCCGAGGATACGCAAGGCGCGCGGAGCAGCGACAACCGCCGCCGCGCCGCGCGCCCACGCCCTCTGTCTCTACCGCTCTCCCGAGCCCCTCGCTACCGCTTCTGGAGGGTCACCGGCACGACACTGCGAAGCCGCGCACAGCGCGGGCACCGCACGAGCCGACCGGGGCCGAGTCGCTCGGCCTGCTGCATCGGGAACGAGGCGGCGGTGAACACGTGCCCATCGGCACAGCGGACGACGGTGCGCTCCATCAAGTCCAAGAGTCCCTTCCCCAAGAGCCGCGTCTGGCTAGCTGCCCTGACGACGAACGGCACATTACGGGATCAAAGAGACACCCCTCCAGGCGGCACCCCGGTACCCGACCGAACGCCGCCCGACCCCTCCACCGTACGCCCCAACTTCTGCCCCCCGCAGCAGCATCCATCCCCTGAAACACCGTCAGACCCCCGGGCTTGGACACCGGGGGCCTGACATGGGGTAAAGTGAGCGAGCGTCCGGAGACCACTCGGGTGAGGGGCTCTGGATCTTACGCGGGTGTAGTTTAATGGTAGAACATCAGCTTCCCAAGCTGAGAGCGCGAGTTCGATTCTCGTCACCCGCTCTTCTCGAAGCCCCAGGTCAGTGACCTGGGGCTTCGCAGTGCGCATCGCAATCTTTCCGCCTTGAGGCCCTCAGGTTGACCTGGAAGGTGACGGACAGGGCACTGTGACGGACGAAGAGCTGTGGGAAAGACTGGCGTGGGACGGCGGAAGCTCGAAGAGATGGGCGTCTTCCGGTCTCTGGTCGGGCGACAAAGGCACGTCAGACGACGTCGTGGACGTTGTGCTCGGTCAGGTCGGATGCGTGCCGGGCGACAGTGCTGTAGTCGGCATCGTCATGAAGGACAGTCAGGCCGTGGTGGGCGGCAGTGGCTGCGATGACGAGGTCTACTGCCGAAGCACTGCGATGCTCCCCTGCCTGGGCCATACGGTGTTGCACCGCGCTGATCCAACGCCCTGCGTTCTTCGGCACCGCCGCATCGGGATAGAGGTCGGGAAACATTTCCGCTGCTGCTCGGCGTAGAAGTTCAGAGCGAGATTGACCGCCTCCTCCTTGGTTCGGACGTGGGCCAGAGCCATGGCCCGCCCCAGGGCGTCGTCGTCGATATCGATCTGGGTCACGGACATACGGCACCTCCCAGGCAATGTTGGGTCCACATGTCGGCTCCCGGTGTACGCAGTCGCGACGGGTCCTCCAGAGCCGAATCGTCGGGCGTACGGAGAGCACGAGCTCCTTGAGGTGCCGGGCCGCTCGCCCCGCCGCACGGCGCCGACCCGCGCTTTCACCGAGCGCTTGCCGCGGGAGGCCACATGTCCCCTGCGGGAGTGGGCGCTTGGCTGCGGAGGATCCTGGGGCAGAGCGGGAGATCGTCGGGGAGTACCCGGAACGCCTTGTGGTGGCCCAAGGGGCGTACGGCCCGGAAGTCACGTCGGTCGAGAGCGAGGAGCGCGTCCGTGTCGTAGTCGGCAGCCAGCGCCACGTGGACCGCGTCAGCGAGGTCGAGGTCCAGCGCACGGTGGCGGACACGGACGGACTGGGCGGCGCCCAGGTGGTCCGCCGTGATCTCCGGCATGACGACACGCCCCCGGCTCATCCAGCGTCGGAGGTCGTCGACCGCGCCGAGGGCGGCCTCCCTGCCGAGCTCACGCGTGGCGACGTGATCCAGTTCGGCCAGCAGCAGCGGGGACATGACCAGGAGGCCGGCAGCCATGATCGCCTCGTTCGCCGCCCGGTGTTCGGGGTGAGCCGAGTCCAGGGCCGCCAGGAGACCGGACGTGTCGGCGATGACAATGATCACGCGGCGGTTCCGGAATCCGGGTCGGTCCCACGGCGGACAGCGTCGGCGACCGTGTCACGCACCTCCGATCTGGAGGGCGTGCGTCCCGTTCCTCGAAGGTGCGCGAGAACAGCGGCTCGCCCCAGACCCTGTTCGCCATGGCCGCGAGGTGGATGCCCTGACGGATGATCTCGGCCTCACTTATCCCCCGACGCTTCGCGGCCTCCTTGATGATCGCCAGGTCTTAGGGGTCGGCGTAGACGTTCGTGCGCTTCATGGACATGTACCAGTCCGTCGGCTCATCGGATACCGCGATCGCAGACATGGGTGCGGCATCGAGCTGTGGCCCCGCAACGTGCTCGCCAAGGTGCTGCGCCGGTCTCCGTGCCGCCCCGGCACAGCGGAGTCAGTACGCTGAGTGCAGCGGGATCGGGCCCGCCACACAGTGTCCGGGAGGCGTGTCATGACTGCCGAGATGGTGGCCCCGGCGTGGATGCACGAGCAGATCACGGCGGAGGAGTACGAGTCGTGGTCCGAGGAGCAGTGCGCCGGCATCGAGATCGTGGACGGAATGGTCGTCGTGAGCCCTAGCGCCTCCAAGCGGCACAACCGGCTGGCCCGCCTCCTGGCGAACGCCCTGGACGCCGCCGCGGGCCCCGACTGGAACGCCGACACGGACTTTGACGTCCGGCTACAGGACGTCCCGCTCACCAACCGCCGCCCCGACGTCATCGTCTACCGCGCTGACACGATCGACATCACGCCCACCCGGCCCGAGCACGTACTGCTGGTGGCCGAGGTGGTGTCGCCCGGCTCGGAGACCACCGACCGGATCGTGAAGGTGGACCAGTACGCCAAGGCCGGGATCGGCTTCTACTGGCGGATCGAGCAGGCCGCGACGGGCACACCGCTGGTGTATACGTACCTGCTCGATCCCGCGACGAGGACGTACCGCGAAGGGGACGTGTTCGCCGGCACCCTGAAGACCACCGCCCCCTTCGCGGCGGAGATCGACCTCGGCCAGGTCTGAACTGGTCGCAGGGCAGTCAGAGGGGCTGCTCAGCCTGGACGACAAGCACAGCAAATCAAGCGGGGAACAGCATCCACCCAGGTGACGCCCGAGTCGGCTCGAAGCGATCGCAGCGTCCCGGGCTGAGGGCTTCGCAGCGCTCGCGTGCGGTTGCCCCGGTCAGCCCTCCGCCCACCACCGGAAGCGGTCCGCCCCACCGCCGGCCTGTGGGGCTCGTGGGGGCCGATCACGGCGTTCGTCTCACGCAGCGCGGCCCGGCGCTCCGGAAGGGGACGCGGCGGCGCGTGAGCGGGTGGGCCGACTTGGCGGCGTTCTACGAACGCGCGTCACGATCCCTCAGGGCACTGATGCCACTGGCATCGTTGAAGTGGCGATAGGCGTGTGCCTGGCGACGCGCATCGTGAAGGCCTCTCGTAGCCGCCGCCTCAATTCGCTGCGCTTCCGGACTGGCAACCATCCGGCGCCGGTCGCGGCGCACCAGCACGATCACTGCGGCTGCCACGATGGACACGACCGCTGTCGCAGTCATCACCAGGAAGCCCATAGTCACCCCCCTTTTCACCCCAGGCCACTCATCACGGCGCTTCGGCCTTATCGCCAAAGACTGCCAGGTAACCGTACCCATTCGGCTGTCGCCGCAGACCGGTCGCTTCTCCGCAGCAGTAACGCCCTGAACTCTGCCGCCCTCCAGCAAAGCCATCTGTGGCCCCTGCTTTCCCGAGTGGTGGAAGAACTCCTCGTGCATGCGGGAGCGGGCGACCCCCAGACCGCGCAGCGCCCGCTCGGCGCACTCGACCAAGCCGTACGGCCCGCTCGGGAACCAGCCGTCCACCTGCTGCTCGGGCAGCAGGGCCGGCAGCAGTCCGGTTCCGTAGCCGGCCCACCGCAGGTCAGCGTGGCAGCCATGCGCAGGAGACCAAGGAGATCGTGGCTGCTGGTCGCGCGGAGTGAGGGCGGTGCCTTCGCCCGGGGCCCGGCAAGGGGCGCGCACCGTTGACATGAGGAAGGGCCGTCCCGGTTTATCCCGGGGCAGCCCTTCCTCAGGTGTCACGGCGGCGTCAGCGCTTGAAGACGTCCTTGGTCTTCTCCTTGGCTTCGCGGGCGTCTCCCGTGCTCTTCTTGGCCTGTCCCTCGGCGGCCATGCGGTCGTTTCCGACGGCGCTCCCCACCGCCTTCTCGGCCTTGCCCTGAGCCTGCTCGGCCTTCGCCTTGGCCTTCTCACCGGCACTCATGGATCATGCCTCCTCATGGCGTCCTTGCCGCTGTCGCGGTGAAGCCCGCGTGCCCCCACTTTTCCTTCACAAACAAGACGCTGTTGGTGAATGACGGCACCGACGCAGGGCAAACGGTGGCGCAGGAGGTAATGACTATGGTTCCCCTGTTGCTCGTTCTGCTTCTCGCGCTGATCCTCTTCGGTGCGGGTTTCGCCGTGAAGATCCTTTGGTGGGTCGCCATCGCCGTTCTGGTGATCTGGCTGCTCGGTTTCGTCATGCGTTCCACCTCGGCAGGCGGTGGCCGAGGCCGCTGGTACCGATGGTGATGCGTCCCTGAGTCGCGTTACGTATCGCAGGGCCCGGCCACCGCGGTGGCCGGGCCCTGCGATCACGCGTGGGACATCGGAATGCCGAGCCCGACGAATGGCTCGGCCGGCACGGGTGCGGGCCGCCGTGTTTTCACGGCGCCGCGTCGAAGCGGGCAGCCCATGTGGCCGAGCCGGTGTACCGGCATTGGACGAGGCGGTCGGTTGAAGCCGACACCGACGCCACCTCGCCGGTCATTGAGGTCAGGAACTGACCTACATGCCGCTTAGCGTCTTGCCTGTTCGACGGAGTACGAACCACGGAAGGCAGTGACCATGAGCGAGACCTCGACTGTCAACGAACCGGCCACCCACGACTCGGCCCATGAGCCGGCCCCCACCGGCGAGCGCGCCGACCTGCTGGAGTCCCTGGCCAAGCACCGGCACTTCCTGCGCTTCACCACCCGTGACCTCACCGACGAGCAGGCCGGGCGCCGGACCACCGCCAGCCAGCTGTGCCTGGGCGGGCTGATCAAACACGTGACCGCGGTCGAGCGAAGCTGGGCGCGGTTCATCCTGGACGGCCCGTCGGCGATGCCCGACTTCACCACCATGACCGACGCCGACTGGGCCCGACGGGCCGACGAGTTCCGGATGCTGCCCGGCGAGACGCTGACCGGCGTGCTCGCCGACTACGCCGAGACGGCCCGCCGAACCGACGAACTGGTCGCCACCCTCCCCGACCTGAACGCCACCCACCCGCTGCCGAAGGCCCCGTGGTCCGAGCCGGGCGCGCGATGGTCGGCCCGCCGGGTACTGCTGCACATCATCGCCGAGACCGCCCAGCACGCCGGCCACGCCGACATCATCCGCGAGTCCCTGGACGGCGCCAAGACCATGGGGTGACCGGCGGGCGCGGCACGGCGTATCGCCCCGATACAGGGGGCGATACGCCGTGCCTACTGTCGGGTGCAGGCCGGCGTCGCCCTGTGCACTCCTGGCGCCGTGGGAGTGCGTTCGCGAGATCGGGTGGCGTCGGGACGGAGGGGCCGGCGTGCCCGGTCGCGGAGTGGTGGCTTGTGGAGTACCGGAGGGTCCGGGGGCCAGGGGTGTCCGGGTGGGCCGTGGTGAGATGGTGTCGTGAGCCGCGCTGTGGAAGAGACCAATCGCCGTATGCTCCGGGCGCGTGACGTCATGGACCGTGACTACGCGCAGCCGCTGGACGTCCCCGCCCTGGCCCGTGTCGCGCATGTGTCCCCGGCGCACTTCACGCGTACCTTCCGGGCCACGTTCGGTGAGACACCGCACCGCTACCTGCAGCGGCGCCGCGTGGAGCGGGCGATGTTCCTGCTGCGGGAGACCGACCACAGCGTGACGGACATCAGCTTCGAGGTCGGGTTCACCAGCCCGGGCACCTTCAGCCGCACGTTCCACGACATCGTCGGCCGGTCGCCGCGGACGTACCGCAAGGAAGCGGTCGCCGCGGGGGTGCCGACGTGCTTCACGATGGCGTGGGCCCGCCCGTACGTCCGTATGCCCGGCCGGTCGTCGGACCAGCCGGGCGACTGAGCAGTTCTGGATAAGTTTTCCGCCCGGCCGGTCCTTAGGGTCGGTGTCATGTTCAACGCCATCACGCAGTCGCAGATATACGTCCTCGACCAGGACGAGGCCATCGACTTCTACGTCGGCAAGCTCGGCCTGGAGATCACCGCGGACGTCGACATGGGGTTCATGCGCTGGCTGACCGTCAGCGTTCCCGGCCGGCCCGAACGACAGATCCTGCTGGAGAGGCCGGGCGCACCGGCGATGTCGGAGGAGACGGCGGAGCAGGTGCGCCAGTTGGTGACCAAGGGGGCCATGGGCGGCTGGCTCATCCTCACCACGGACGACTGCCGCAAGACCTACGAGACGCTGCTCGGCAAGGGCGTGGAGTTCACCGAGGAGCCCACCGAGCGCCCGTACGGGATCGACTGCGGTCTGCGCGACCCGTTCGGCAACCGCATCCGTTTCACTCAGCCGAAGGCCTGAAGGAGGGCTCGGGCCCCTTCGCGCACGGGCGGGGTGGGCAGGGACGAGAAACGATCTACCGTCTGCCCCATGGGGACGCCAGGATGGTTCCATGGGGGATTCCACCGTGCACGCGGCGTTCCGTCTCACGTTCACCGACTACCAGCAGGACCCGAACGACAGTGATGTCCTGCGGCGGGCGGTGACCGTCCAGGCCGACCGGATCACGTTCGACGACGGCCACCTGAACCTGTGGCTCGACGGCACCCATGTCGGGGAGTTCTCCCTCGACATCATCGAGTCCGTCTCTCCGCAGGGCGACGGTGGCAGGAGGCGTGAGACGTGGGAGGAGCAACGGGCTCGTTTCCCTCGGATGGGCCACCCGTGGTCGCCGGAGGACGACGCCCGTCTCCTCGCCCTCTACCAGCAGGGGGAACGTGACCTGAGCGCCCTCGGGGAGCAGTTCGGGCGCAAGCCCGGCGCCATCCGGTCCCGCCTGGCCAAGCTCGGGCTCGAAAGCCTCGCCTGACAGGTTCGGGGGGAAAAGGAACGGCTGGACGGCTGGACGGCTGGACCGCTGGACGGCTGTGGCTGGGGGCGGCGGGCTCGTGGGCCACCAACTCCCCTGTTTCGTACAACCTTTCGGGTGCGACGGAGGTCTTTTCTGCGTCCTTATGTATGTCGTGGAAAGGAACTCATGACCCGGTCCCCTCACCAGCGTTCCCGGCGTTCCGTCGTGCTGGGCGCCACCCTCGTCGCCGCCCTGGCCGGTGGGCTGCTCATCGCCCTGCCCGGCGGGGCGAGTGCCGCCCCGTCGGGTCTCGCCGACGACTTCAACGGCGACGGCTACCGTGACCTGGCCACGGGCGCCCCGGGCGCCGTCGCGGGCGGGAAGGCGAAGGCGGGTGCCGTGGTCGTCACCTACGGCTCCTCTAGCGGTATCAGCGCCTCGCGCCACAAGAGCACGTCGCAGAGTTCCTCCGGCGTGCCGGGCTCTCCCGAGACCTCCGACCGCTTCGGCACCGAACTCGCGCACGGTGACCTCAACAGGGACGGCTACGGCGATCTCGTCGTGGGCACACCGCTGGAGGACGTCGGCAGCGACGTCGACGGCGGGTCGGTCACCATCCTGTGGGGCGGCTCGTCCGGCCTCTCGGGCGGTACGGCGATCAGCGACCCGAACGCGTCGGGCCACGACCGGTTCGGCCAGTCCCTCGCCGTCGGCGACTTCACCGGTGACGGGAAGCCCGATCTGGCGGTCGGGTCCACCGGCAAGGAGGTGTGGATCTTCAAGGGCGGCTTCACCAAGTCCGCCGGCGCGGCCGGGAAGCTGCGCTTCGACGCGAAGATCGAGTCCGGCGCGTACCCCAAGGGCGCCGTTCACCTGGCGGCCGGGGACTTCGACGACGACGGGTCGGACGACGTGGTGGTGGGGTCCTCCGTGGGCAACGTCGTCCACCGGGGCGGCCCGGCCGGGCCCACGCCGCAGACGCAGGTGGGCACGGGGTACGCGGGCGCGCTGGCCGTGGCCGACTTCGACCGCGACGGGCACGACGACCTGGTCGTCGGCACCGACTCCGCTCCCGTCCTGGACCAGACGGCGAAGGGCGGCTACGTCACCGTCTTCTACGGCGGTGGGGCGGGCGTCACCACCACGCGCAACACCGTTCTCACCCAGGACAGCGCGGGTGTGCCGGGAGCGGACGAGTCCTACGACCTGTTCGGTGGCGCGCTCGCCGCGGGCGACGTCAACGCCGACGGCTACCCGGACCTCGCCGTCGGCGCGGGCTTCGAGAGCATCGGCACCGCGAGCCACACGGGCATGGTCTGGGTGCTGCGCGGCGGCGCCTCCGGCCTGACGGGTACCGGTGCCCAGGCCTTCAACCAGGGCACCGCGGGTGTCCCGGGCGCCAACGAGTCCTCTGACGTCTTCGGCGGCGCCGTCCACCTCGCCGACCACGACAAGGACGGCCGCGCCGATCTGTCGGTGGGCGCGGCCGGCGAGAACAGCGACGACGGCGCGGTGTGGGTCCTGCGCGGCTCCACCGCGGGCGTCACGGTCACCGGCGCGGTGAGCTTCGGCGCGTCGTCCGTGGGCATCGGGGAGTCGGGGAACGACCCCATGTTCGGGGACGTCCTGTCCGGTTCCTGAGCACTGGACGGACGGCCGGAAGGGGCGGCACCGGAACTCTCCGGTGCCGCCCCTTCCTCAGTGCCTCACGGGGGTGATCCGCGGGGTGGGCCCCTCAGCGGTCCCCGTGTCGTCCGTGCCGGACGCGTGAGGGTCAGACGAGGGTGTAGAGGTTGAACTCCTGCCAGCCGGCGATCTCGGCGGAGCGGGCGCGCAGGACGTACTGGAGGGAGCCGGTGTAGCTGTTCTCCATGGTGACGAAGAGGCCGTTCAGCGTGGACTGGAGCGCCCAGCGGTCCTCGGTCTCGTTGTAGTAGAGGACGAACCGCTCCCAGCCGCCGACGCTGGTGGAGCGGGCGCGCAGCTCGTTCTGCGCGCTGCCGGTGTAGTTCTTCTCGACCGCCACGTAGAGGTCGTTGGCCAGGGACTTCAGCGCGTACGTGCTGGTGGTCTCGTCCCACTCGAAGGAGAAGCCCTCCCAGGAGCCGCTGTACTCGGCGGAACGAGCCCGCAGCACACCGGTGTTGGGGGCGGGGTACGTCTTCTCCGTGGCGACGAACCTGTCGTTGCGGACCGACTGCATGGCCAGCAGCTCGGGCTCCTCGGCCTGCGCGGAGACGTCGTCGCCGGCGGCGAGCGGCGCCTGGCGGGCGTTCGTGTTCTCGGTGATGTGGGCCAGTTCGGCGGCGTCGACCTTCTCCCAGCCGCTGGGGACGGCCGCCGGCCGATCGGCCTGCGGGGCGGCGCCGGCCGCGGGTGCGGTCCAGGCGGAGGCCGCCAGCAGGGCGCTGAGGGACAGGAGGACGGGGGTCATGCGTCTCACAGTTATTCCTCACCATTCGTCGAACGGATGCTGGGCACGGCGAGACGGTGGGCCCACGAAGGGTTCTCCGGCCGTTTCTCAGGAGGTCGGCGGCGCCGCGGCGCGAGCCGCTTCACGCGCGCGGGGACCTGTCCCCGACGCGCGGCTGGCCCCTCCCGTATTCCTCGCCCCCCACGACTGCGGTCGGTGCCCCTCCCCGGGCACTTCGGCAGCGGCTGCGCCCCATGGCGTAGCCGCGCCAGCGTAAGCAGTGGGGCGGGTGTTCCGGCAGTGATTTAACCTCGAATTACGTGAGGGTTCATCGCCGGACGCCGCCCCCTGCGCAGGGCGCGGGAAGGGGCTCACCGCCGGGCCGTCCGGGTCGTCCGGGTCGTCCGCGCCGTCCGCGCCGCGCGGTCGTCGCTCGTCGGGTTGTCCGCGAACTCCCCCGGAATTGTCCGTGATCGGTAACCGGCGCATCCGGGAGGCGCTGATCTCCGTCCTGCCAGGTGGTCTCCCACGGAGCGGGGATCGACGGGGAACTGCGGGAGGGCGGGGCGGACATGGCGCGGCACGGGGCTGGGCGGGGCTGGTACGGCAAGGTGGTCACGGCGGCGCTGGGGGTGACGGTGTTCGCCGTCGGTGCCTCGGTGTGGACCGCGCAGGCCGACGTCGTGGGCGGTTCCTCGCCGGAGGCGACCGCGCCGGCCACGCCGGGCGGTGACCTCCGTCCGGTCGCGAAGACCATCGTGCACGCCTCGGACCAGGGGGCGCGCGGCGTCAACATCACCGTCGACGACGGCCCCGACCCCGCGTGGACGCCTCAAGTGCTGGACGTGCTGGAGGAGTTCGGGGTGAAGGCCACGTTCTGTGTGACGGGGGCGCAGGCGCAGGCCCACCCGGATCTCGTGAAGGAGGTCGTGGCGGCCGGGCACCGGCTGTGCGACCACACGGTGTCGCACGACGTCACCATGGACAAGAAGTCCGAGGCCTACCAGAAGAAGGAGATCCTGGACGCCGAACGCATGATCGTCGAGGCGTCCGGGGGCGTACGGCCGCAGTACTACCGGGCGCCCGGCGGGGCCTTCACCCCGTACAGCCGGGAGCTGGCCGCGTCCCGCGGCATGCGTCCGCTCGGCTGGAACGTGGACACCAAGGACTTCGAGCAGCCGGGTGCCGACGCCATCGTCGCCACCGTCCAGCGGGAGATCGCCAACGGGCCGACGGTGCTGTTCCACGACGCGGGCGGCGACCGTGCCCAGACGGTCGAGGCCATGCGCCGCGTCCTTCCCTGGCTGAAGGAGCAGGGGTACTCCTTCGGGTTCCCGGTGCGCTGAACCCTCCGCGACGTGGTCGTCGCGGAGGGCGCGGTGATCAGCCGGGGGCCGGTCGGGGCCGCCGGGGCGGTGACGACCTCAGGGGCGCTCGATGGTGATGAAGGGGTCCCACTGGAAGTAGCCCCGCAGGTTGCGGTGGCGGTCCAGGATCTGGAAGTAGAAGTGGTAGACGACCTTGCCGGTCCGCTTGACCGTCGTGCGCCAGTAGTGGTCCTCGTACTCCTGGGTCGTGAACGCCGGTGTGCCCTCGCTGCCCTCCTGCGGCATCGGGTAGACGCCGTCGACCACCTCGATCTCCGGCGTCCTGATGAGCACGTGGCTGGTGTCGCTGCTCACGTACCGGTACAGGAGCGCCTTGTAGTCGCTGCCGAGTGACAGCGTCGTCTCCCGCCACTTGACGCTGTCCCCCGGCTCGGCCCGGAGGTTCAGCTCGGCGCCCGAGGTGCCGATGATGTGGTCCTGCCGCGTGGTCATGTAGATGAGGCTCTGGTCGGCGTAGGTCGGTGCGTCGGGGTTCCTCGACGCGTTGGGGTTGCGCTCGACGATGGTGGCCGCGTCGAACGCGATCAGGACGTTGAGTTCAGCCATGTCGTGCCCCTTCCGGATGCGGGTCGTGGGACGTCCGTGCCTGCCGGGCCGGTCGGCCCGTCAGCTGCTCGTGCCGGGCTTCGGCACCTTGTACGCCATCGCCCTCGGGTAGTCGTGCCGGTGCAGGCGGACGCGGACCAGCAGCGGTCCGGCGTTCACCGGGTCGGCGGGGTCGGTGAGACGGGCCAGCAGGGCGTCCAGTTCGGCGGTGTCCGTGACGCTGACGCCGCTCGCCGGTGTGTCCCGGCCGGCGAAGACGGCGGCGAGGCGGTCGTAGTGCCACGGGTGGAGGACGTTGTAGAAGTCCGGCTCGGGGCCGTCCTGTCCGGCGTAGTAGCCGGGGTGGACCAGCATCTGCTCGATGCCGTAGAAGTGCCCGTTGTCCATGACGAACACCACCGACCGCAGTCCCAGCCGGGTGTGGGTGGAGATCTCCTGGCAGGTCTCCTGGAAGGCGCCGTCGCCGACGAACACCATCGGGCGGGCGGGTGTGCGCTCGGGGGCGAGCGCGGCACCGGTGGCCGCGCCGACCGACCAGCCGATGGACAGCCAGCTGACCTGCGACAGGAAGCCGCCCGCGGGCAGCGACAGGTTCATCGAGCCGATGAGGGAGAACGCGGCGTCGGAGACGACCGTCCAGTCCTCCCGGGTCTCCTCGCCCAGGAAGTGGTTGATCCGGTCGAACACGCCGTCGTAGGTGAGGTGGTGGGGGTGCCGGGACGCGGAGCCGGGGACGCGCAGGGCGGCCCGGTGGTCCTCCAGGGTGGCCGGGCGGTGGCGGGGACCGCGGTGGTGGGCGTGGGCCTCGGCGTAGTAGTCGGCGCTCAGCCCGCCGGAGCCGTAGGCCTTGACCAGCGCGTCCTGGAGGGCGGGCAGCAGGTCCTCGAGCTGGACGTCGGGGAAGTAGGAGGTGCCGACGCTGACGCCGCCGTTCGCGGCCATCACCCAGTCGGTGCCGACGGACCGCTCGCCGCCGAGGTTCTTCGACGTGGACCAGGCGCCGAGCCCGATCCGGCAGGTGGCCCACTCCTTGAAGACCCAGTGGACGTCCGGGTGGCTGGCGTGGCCGTTGTAGACGCCGTGGAACTGCGGGTGGTCCTCGTCGAGGACGGCCTTGGCGCCGACGGTGGTGCAGAACGGCACCCCGGTGGCCTCCACCAGGTCGGTGAGCTGCCCGCCGAGGCGGAACCGGTCGGTCTCCTCACCGGCCCACACGATGGGGCGGGGCCTGCCGTCCGGACCCGGGTGCTCCTCGACCAGGGTGAGGATCGCGTGCACGGCGTCGTCCAGCAAGGAACGGCCGCGGTCGCCGAGCGGCCGTTCACGGCGCAGGAGCGGCTCCTCGGGCTCGGCGCAGGGCTCGTCCCACAGGTCCTCCATGACCTCCAGGTAGACCGGCCTGCGCTCGGTCAGGCAGGCGGTGAGCGCGGCGTCGATCTGGCCGGGGGCCAGGCCCGGGTGGGAGATGACCTGCGCGTCCACGGTGACCTGCCGGTAGACGTCCAGGTTGCTCTCGGTGCGCGGGCTCATGTGGGAGGTGAGCAGGCCGAGGGCGCGCTGGTTCTGCCACTGCTCGTAGGGCGGGGAGGCGTTGACGGCGACGAGCGGGACCCGTTCGACGTAGGCGCCGCCGCAGGCGTTGAGCAGGTTGAAAGCGCCGACGCCGTAGGTGACGGCGGCCGCGCCGATGCCGTGGATACGGGCGTAGGCGTCGGCGGCCTGGCCGGCGCCGCCCTCGGTGGGGGTGCCGACCCACTCGATGTCGCCCTCGGCGCGCAGGGTGGTCAGGAACGGGCCGAGGTGGTTGCCGGGGACGCCGAACAGGTGGGTGATGCCCAGCTCGGCCAGGCGCAGGGCGAGGTAACGGGCGACCGTGCACCCGGGGTTGACCGCGATCACGATGCGTTCCCCTCCCGCTCCGGGCCGGGGGTGGTGACCGGCGGGGCCTGGTGGACGGCGACGGCGGCGCGGACGGCGCTCTCCAGGGCGCCCTCGATCCAGGCGTGCTTGAGGGAGGTGTGCTCGCCGGCGAAGTGCACGGGGCCCTCGGGCCGGGAGACGTCCAGGTGGAAGCTGGTCATCTGGTGGGCGGTGTAGATGGCGGCCTCACCGAAGGCGTACGGGTCGCGGGCCCAGGACTGGGTGGCGCCCCGGCCGGTGAAGAACACCTCGATGCGCCGGCCGTGCAGGGCCTGGAGGTTGCGCAGGGCGTAGACGTAGCGCTCGGCGTCGGGCATGGAGTCCCAGCGGGCGGCGTCGTCGGACCAGCAGTAGGAGGCGAGGACGACGCCGCCGGTGCTGCCCTCGACCCGGTGCGAGGGGTAGTACATGAACCGGTTGGGGTTGTCGGCCGCGGAGCCCCCGCCGAAGCAGTGGGTGGCGGGGCGGACGGCGGGGCCGCGCAGCGGCAGGCTGCTGTCGATCCGGCGCATCTCCTCGGTGACGCCGCTGTCCTTGATCGCGGCACCGAGCAGGCCGGCCTCCGGCTGCGGGAGGGTGACGCGGGACACGGCGTCCGCGTCGGCGCCGTACCGGTAGGAGTCGTACAGGCCCGGGGCGATGGCCTCCAGCTCGCTGCGCCAGTCGTCCTCGGTGAACTCCCACCACCGGTGGCTGAACTCCAGCAGCACCTTGGTGGCCTGGTCGTAGTGCGTCTCGATGATCGCCCGGCGCTTCTTGTACGACATCGAGGGGACGATCTCCACGAAGCGCAGCGCGGAGAACGGGACGGTGACGATCGCCAGGTCCGCGGTCCACAGCTGCGGCGTGTCCTGGGGGTCGTCCTCGGTGACGGTCTGTACGGCCACGCCCCAGCCGTCGGGGCCGACGGCGCCGGTGCCGTCGGGGTCGGCGTCGCGGCTGGGGTCGTGGTATTCGAGGCGGATCACGCGTTGGCCGAAGCGCACTTCGTCGAGCAGGCCCTGGTGGAGGGCGTGCGGCAGGCGCCAACTGCCGCCCGGGACCTCCCAGTAGCGCACGCCGGGGTTGATGTCGCTGCGGCTGAGGAAGCTGTGGAAGAAGGAGAGGTGCAGCCGTGAGGACATGTTCTCCAGCGTTCCGACGGCCTCGATCGCCTCGTCGCTGAGCCCGGCGTGGTCGCGCAGGAAGCCGCCCATCGAGTAGCCGTCGAAGTCGCGGATCACCCGCGCCCAGCCCTCGATCCACTCGTCGACCGGCTTGTTGACGCGCTGCCCGTCGACGACGTCGGAGTAGTAGTCGCGGACGCTCTCCAGGGCGTCGTCGACCATTTTGACCACGGGGGCGCGGACCTCGTCGTCGGTGAGGTGGAAGCCCTCGTTGATCCGCTCGGGCCCGGCGGCGTACGCGGACCTGCGCACCTGGGTGCGGTTGGTGCGGATCCAGGAGTTGCCGCGCTTGTCGGGTTCGCGGAAGTCGGGGCTGTCGTCGCCGTAGGTCCAGGTGCGGCCGGTGAAGGAGGTGTACGTGACCGGGGGGACGGGGACGTCGGGGCCGCTGCCGGTGGCGGGGTCCACGTCCACGTTGTAGAACTGGCGCCGTCCGAGGCCGAGTTTGTCGACGAGGGCGAGGACCAGCGGGTGGAAGTCGGGCAGCCGCATGGCGCCGGCCTCGGCGTACTGGGCGGGGTCGGCGAAGGGCTGGTGGTGCTCGGTGGCGCGGAAGGTCTTGATGCGTCCGCCGACGCGGTTGGCGTTGGCCTCCAGGACGGTGACGTCGTGGCCGGCGTCCTTGAGCAGACGGGCGGCGACCAGGCCGGTGATGCCGGCGCCGATGACGAGGATCTTCTTGCGCGGGTGGCGGGTGGGGCCGAGGTGGCCGGTGTCGATGAGGGTGTGGAGGTAGTCGAGCTTGAGGTCCTTGTCGTCCGGGCCGACGAGGAGGAGTTCGCGGGCAAGTCGGAGACAGGTCTGCCAGCGCGCACGGGTGGCGGAGTTTTCCCGTGAAAGGTCGGTCATAGCTTGCGATCGTAGGGATGGAGAAACGGTTGCTCCTTTTCTTTCGGGGACAAAGTCCAAAAAGCACTGATCGCCTCGCATGACGTGAATTCGGCTTGCTCGGTCCATTCCCGCCGGACGGCAGGTCCGCCAGGGGCGGGTGGGAAAAGAGAAACAGAGCCGAATCGATAATCCACAAGGGGAGTACGGAATTCCCGTCGGCTCGGTGGGGGTGGTCCCGCCATTCGACGGGGGTGAAAAGGGCGCCGGGACGGTGGTTTTCCGCCGGGTCGCCGGGGCCGGGCGATCGCCGCCTTCAGACGACGGGGCGGTCCTCGTCGACGTGGCGGAGTGTCGCGTCGTCCGGGATCCAGGGGAACCGGATGCCGGGGAACCTCGCCGGCCAGGGCCCGTACGGGTCGAAGGCGAGGACCGCCTCGACGAACGGCCGGGGCGGCAGGTAACCGTGGTCGGCTACGTAGTGGCCGATGAGGTGCGGGGCCGCGAAGACGGTGCCGGGGGTGCCGGGCACGCGGATCTCACCGGTGCCGGCGCTCGCGCGCAGGTGTCCCGGCCGGGGCGTGTACCAGGGGTGGGCGTCCGGCAGCGGCGTGGGGCAGAGGGCGCACTCGTGCAGGCCGAGCACGGCGTTCACCTGCTGGGCGTCCAGGACGGCCGCCAGCCTGTCGGTGAAGCCGGCGGGGGCCGGGCCGGTCGTCCAGCGGTGGCCGGCCGCCGGCCAGCCGACGGTGACGCGTGCGTAGTCCGGCCGGAAGCCGACGGACCGCATGCGTCGGTGAGATCGGTGAACGTGTCGTCGCCGTCCCGGTGCGGGTAGCGGCCGAGGTCCTCGTAGAACATGCGGCCATCATCGCGCCGCGGCTGCGCGCCGCGGCTCCGCCGCCTCTGCCCGGTCGTTGCGGCGCGGCGGACGACGGCCGGGCGGCCCGCCGGGACCCCACGGGTCCGGCGGGCCGCCCGGGTCGCGTCAGCAGTGCGGAGCGTAGTAGCGCCACCTGTCCCCGGAGCCGGGCGTGCCGTTGCCCGAGGAATTGACGTAGACGGCGGACGCGTAACCGTAGACACCGGTGGCGGCGTTCCGTCCGCGCACCCACACCGTGCTGCCGGAGACGGACGTGCCGTCCGTCCAGCAGTCCACGTTGAAGGTCTGGAGCCGCTGCCCCTGACCCACCACCGTGCAGGAGGTGTAGGCGCACGAACGGATGTTCACGCCGTCTCCGAGGAAGAAGCCCGCCGTCGCCGCCTGCGCGGTACCGGCCAGCGTCATTCCGCCGAGCGCCAGCGTCGCGCCGGCGACGACCGTCGCTCGCAGCACGTTTCTCATGTGACAACCCCCCGTGGTCGACTCATCGAATAGCTGAGCCCAGCCAAACAGAAAAGGCATGCCCACGTCAATGGGATGGATTACCGGTCGGGGACATGGGTACGGGAATGGTGAATTCCACTCCGGGCCGGCGGGAAAGGGAATGCCGGCACCGAAACGGAATCCCCCTGGGTCACATCGGCTACTGGGTCAGATCGGCTACTGGGTCAGATCGGCTCGGGCTGTGGTTCCGGGGTGCGCGCCGGTGTGAGCCTCGGTTCCCACAGGGCGGTGGTCCGGACGTAGCCGTAGACCACCGAGGCCGTCACCAGCAGGAGCAGCGGACCGGAGATCCACGCGTGCCGGGCCAGCTCCACCGGAAGGAAGCGGTACGACAGCAGGAGGGCGACGAAGACCGTCGTGCCGTACGCGGTCAGCCGCACCCCCGACCGGTCCCAGCCGCGGTCGTACGCGCGCAGGGCCGCCTCGATGGTGAGCGTGAACACCACGCCGGCCAGGAGATCCGCGCCGTAGTGGTAGCCGAAGCCGAGCGTCGCGGCGAGCGTGGCGATCAGCCAGAACGTTCCCGCGTAGCGCAGGACGCGCGGGCCCTTCCGGGAATGGATGAAGATCGCGGTGGCCCACGCCGTGTGCAGGCTGGGCATGCAGTTCCGTGGGGTGATCCCGTCGAACGGTATGGAGTGCGGGGCCGTGATCGGCGGAGGGGTGTGCGGCCACAGGTCGGCCACCGCCCACTGGACGCTGGGCGGCATGTCCTCCGCCCACAGGCTGACCGCCGCCCAGTGCTCGGTGCCGGTGCCGTAGGCGAAGAGCGGGCCGACCACGGGGTAGATCATGTAGAAGGCCGGGCCGAGGAGGCCGATCACCAGGAAGGTGCGCACCAGGTGATGGGCCGGGAAGCGGCCCTCGGTGGCCACACCGCGCAGCTGGTAGAGCGCGACGACGACCGCGGCGACCGCGAGCTGGCCGTAGACGAAGTCGAGGAGGTTGAAGCCGAGGGGGCCACTGGCCGTGACGATCCGGCCCACCACCCACGAGGGGTTGCCCAGCGCCTGGTCGGCGATGGCCACGTACGGGTCGAGCACCTGTGGGCGGGTCTGGGAGGTGATGAACAGCCAGGTGTCACCGGTCTTGCGGCCGGCCATCAGCAGCAGGGCGAGCCCGACTCCCTTCAGCAGCAGGACACGTTCCCGGCCGGTGCGGCGCGTGACGGCGACGACCGCACAGCCCAGGGTCACCCACAGGGCGCCGTTGCCGAAGGGGTGGCCGCCGTTCGTGCCGATGTCGAACGCCCACCGGACCACCAGGAAGACGAGGTCGACACCGATCGCCGCCCCCAGCGCGACGAGCCGTTGCCGCCAGGTGAGGACCACCATCATCAACGCCATGGAGGCGTACAGCAGACCGCCCGACTTGGGGGCGAACACCACCTCGCGGGCCTGGTTGGTGATCGGCCCGGGAAGGCCGTGGCGGCGCGCGGCGACCTCCAGCGCGATCATGAATCCGAGGGCCACGGCACCCGCCAGGGCCCAGAGTCCCGCCCGCGGACGGCGCCACACGGACGACAGGGTTATTCGGTTCTCCTGTGCCCGGTTCTCATGTGCCGGGCTTTCATGTGCCCGGTTCTCATGTGCCCGGTTCTCGTGTATTCGGTTCTCACGCGAAAGGTGCTGCGGGGGTATGTCGGTCAATGTTCTGGCTGCTTCGCTAGATGGGGTGGACAGGGCGGGCGGCGGGGCGGGCCGGTGCGGTGCGGACGGTCGGCTTCGGGGCGGGGTGCCCTCGCTCCGGCGAGGAGCGGCCCGCCGTGGAAAGACGGGATGACGACGGTCCGCGTTCCGGGCGCGGGGTCACGGCGGGGCGGCACGGGGCGCCGGGCCCGTCACGCCGCGAGGCCGGCACACGAGCCGGCACGCGAGCCGTCGCCCCGATGCCGACACCTCATGCCCCCTTGTTCCGCCCCCACACGCCACCCGTTCCCTCGGTGTGCCCCCGGCCGCCCTCGACGGCCGCCCCCCGGCCCTGGCCGCGAGCGAAACACGGGGGATCTACGCAGGTCAATATGCGTGCCGGAGTCGTTTCCGGAGGGCTCCGCGGCCGGGTTCCGGCAGCGTCGGTACGAGCCGTCCGGGCGGTCGCGCCGAAGGCGACGGCGCCCGCGCCGCCGCCGTGTCCTCAGGTCACCGGCAGGTGCTCGCCCGGCGGGGGCAACAGCAGTTGCGTGGCCGCCAGTTGCCGGTACAGGACGTCCTGGGCAATCAGCTCCTCGTGGCGTCCGACCGCCCGCACCCGGCCGCGGTCCATGACGACGATGCGGTCGGCCATGGTCACGGTGGAGAGGCGGTGGGCGATGACGATCACCGTCGTCTCACGGACCAGGTCCGCGACGACGTCCCGCAGCGCCTGCTCGTTGGTGGCGTCGAGCTGGGACGTGGCCTCGTCCAGGAGGAGCAGCCGGGGCCTGCGCAGCAGGGCGCGGGCGACGGCCAGGCGCTGGCGTTCGCCGCCGGAGAGCTTCGTCCCCCGGTGGCCGACGTGGGTGTCGAGGCCCTGCGGCAGCGAGCGGACGAACTCGTCGAGGCGGGTGCGCGCGAGCGCCTCGTGGATCCGGTCGTCACCGGCGTCGGGAGCCGCGAAGACGAGGTTCTCCCGCAGGGTCCCGGAGAGCACGGGTGCGTCCTGCTCGATGTAACCGATGGCGGCCCGGAGCCGGGGCAGGGGGATGCCGAGCACATCGTGGCCGTCGACGAGCACCCTGCCACCGGTGGGTTCGTAGAACCGCTCGATGAGCGCGAAGACGGTCGACTTGCCCGCACCGGAGGGGCCGACCACGGCCGTCATGTGGCCGCTCGGCGCCGTGAAGTCCACGCCCCGGTGAACGTCGGGCAGTTCGGGGCGATAGCGGAAGACGACGTTCTCGAACGTGATGGTGACGGGGGCGTCGGGGAGGGCCGTCGCGCGTGCCGGCCGGTCCGCTCCGCCGACGTCGTCGGTCTCCAGCAGGTCGATCTCCCGCAGCCGTGCGACGGCGGCCGCGCCGACGTGGAACTGCGTGGTCGCCTGGATCAGCTGGGAGATGGGCTCCATCAGGTAGAAGAGGAAGAGGAGGAAGGCGACCAGGGTGGACACGCCGATGGTTCCCGAGGCCACGCGGGCGCCACCGACGCCCAGGACGGCGAGGAAGGACATCTGGACGGAGAGTCCCGCGGAAGTGCCCATCACCGACTGCCACTTGGCGGCCTGCACGCCGTTGCGCCACGCCTCGTCGACGGACTCCCGCACCACGGCGGTCTCCCGGTCCTCGGCTCCGGAGGCCTTCACGGTGCGGAAGGCGCCCAGCGCGCGTTCGAGTACGGCCCCCATCGCGCCCACCGACGCCTGGGCCCGCAGCGTCGCGCGGGAGATGCGCGGCATCGTCGTGGTGATCACCCCGCCGACGAGGGTGATGACGCCGACGGTGACCCCGAGGAGCAGGGGGTCGAGCCTGCCCATCATCACCATCACCCCCGCGAGGGTGAGGACACCGTTCACGGCCGAGACGGTGGACTGGGTGGTGACCTGCCGCAGCAGGGTGGTGTCCGAGGTGACGCGGGCCAGCAGGTCGCCGGGCTCGGTGCGTTCGAGCTCTCCCACCTTGAGGCGGAGGAGCCGTGCGACAAGCTGGTGGCGGGAGTTCCGTACGATCGACTCGGCGGTGTGGGCCAGGACGTACTGGCTCAGGGCCTTGAGGACCGCACCGAGCAGGACGAGGCCCGACAGCATGATCAGGGTGCCCGTGAACAGCTCCCCCTGGCCGAGGTCGTCTATGAGCTCCTTCGCCGCCAGCGGCTGGACCAGGACGGCCGCCGCCCCGGCGAGACCGAGCAGCCAGCCGGCGGCGATCCGCCCCCGGTGCCGGCGGACGTGGACCAGCAGCACGCCGAACGTGGCGCGCGGGGAGAGCGGGGGGCGGGGCCGGGAGCCGGTCCCCGGCCCCGTGTCGAGGCGGTCGGTGTCACGCATGGCGCGGCGGCCCGCCCCTCAGACGGCGCCACGGCCGGGAACCGCGCCGACGGCCCGCCGGACGGCGGGGAAGACCTCCGTGGCGAGCCGCTCCAGGTTGCGGAGCACGTCGCCGGTCTTCTCGGCGGCTTCGACCTGGCACATCACGCGCCGGCAGCCGGAGACGGAGACATGGCGCACCAGCCGTTCCACGCAGGTCTCCACGGAACCGACGGGCTGGGTGCCGAGGAGCCGGTCCGTGAGTGTCCCGACGCTCTCGGGGGACACCGGGGGCGGGACGGACTCCGGCCGGGCGGCCAGCCGGCTCGGGTCGTTGTTGAGGGAGAGGATGAACCGCGCCCGGTTCCCCATCAGCCGCCGTGCGCGCTCAGCCGACTCGGTCACCTGTGTGAAGACGGCGAACGCGTGGCCCCAGGGGGGTGCCGGGCGGCCGCCGGCGCGGGCCCTGGCGTCGTAGTGGGCCACCATCTGCGCCTTGGCCTCGGGGCCCTTGTCGTAGAACAGCAGCAGGGGCAGGCCCCGGTCGGCCGCGAGCTCCGTCGTCGCGGGCGAACCGGCGGCGACGTAGACCGGTGGGCGCGGGAGGGACCGTACGGCCGGTGACGGCCGCAGGGGCGCGGGGAGGCCGTGCGCGATGCCCGTGGTCACCTCACCGTTCAGCGTGGCGAGGGTGAGGTCCAGGGGCTCGGCCAGACCGGCCCGCCAGGACGCGAGCCCGGGGCCGATCACGTCGTACTCGACGCCGGGGAACCCACGGCCGACGCCCAGGACGAACCGGCCGCCCGACAACTGGTCCAGCAGGGCGGTCTGCTCCGCCACGTGGACGGGTGAGTGCAACGGCAGCACCGTCACCGCGGTGCCCACGTGCACGGTGTGCGTCTTGCCCAGCAGATAGGCCGCGAGCCCGAGCGCCGAGGGGTTCACGGAGGCGCCGAGGAAGTGGTGTTCGGTCAGCCACAGGTCGTCCAGGCCCAGCTCCTCGGCGAACCGCGCCACCTCGACCGTACGGGCGAGGACGTCGCCGTCGGACTCGTCCGCGTACCGGTCGGTGGACAGCAGCACACCGAACCGGATGTCGTCATGCGTGGTCACGGGCCCTCCGTCGGTCGGTCGGGGCGGGTACGCGGATGAGTGTGTGGAAGAGCCGGACGTTCTCGTCCTCGCCCACCGGGTGGCGGTTCACCTCGACCCAGGCGTGGGCCCGGAAGGGCTGGGTGCGCACGCCGGTGCACCAGTCCGGCCAGTTGCCCTTCACCCGGCAGAGCAGCACCGTGGCCACGGCACGCTGCAGGCAGCCCTGGCCGGCGCACCTGCGGCTGACGGACACCACGGCCCGGCGGCTCGTCAGGGCCTCGGCCTCGGTGGCGGGACGGGCGCCCCGGGCGGCGGCGCCCAGGACACGGCGCAGCCTCGCGGGGGGCAGCTTGATGAGGAACCAGGCGGCCGTCACGGCGATCCGGGCGAGGAGCGCCAGGGGCCAGGGGGTCCGGGTGCGCTGCTCGGGCAGGAGCGGGAAACTCATGAGGTCACCAGTCCGGCCCTGGTCAGACCCGCCAGCAGCTTCTCGACGTCCGCCGTCACGCGCGCGGGGTCCTGTGCGAAGCGTGTGCTGAGTTCGTCGACGACGTCCGGAATGCGCCTGCCTTCCTGGAGCAGCCGTACGACCGCCGCTCCGGTGGGGTTGAGCATCCAGTAGCGGCCCGTGCCCTCGTGGAGCAGGACCATGCCGTCGTCGGTCTCGGTCGTGGAGACCTCGGGGCCGAGTGCGAAGCTCATCGGGTTCCTTCCCTGCCCCGCGCCCGTGTGCGCGCCGCCTCGACCGAGCGCAGCCACGACTCGCAGGCCAGTGTGGCGACCATGGGGATGAACGTCCGGGAGGTGGGGTGCGGGCTGAGCAGTACGGTGCGGACCGCCTCCTCGTCCACGAGTCCCAGGCGCGCCAGGCGCATGTCCTCGCCGAGTGCGAGCAGGTCCCGCCGGTACCGGCGCACCCCCGCGTACACCTCGGCGCTGAACTCGCCCTTGGTGGAGCGGCTCAGGACGGGGGCGGGGACGACGCCCCGCATGGCGGTGGCCAGCACCGGTTTGGCCTGCCCCGTGTCGTAGCGGTCCGCGATGCGCGCCGAGAGCGCCGCCTCCACCACCCGGTCGTCGAGGTACGGGGCGTGGTAGGCCACCCCGAGGGGGGAGGTGAGGCGGTCGGTCAGACGGACCTTGCCTCCGCACTGGCGCACGGCCTGGATGAGCACGTGCTGGGCGGGCGAGGCGGAGAAGGGTGCGGTT
This sequence comes from Streptomyces capillispiralis, assembly GCF_007829875.1. Classification (NCBI taxonomy): domain Bacteria; kingdom Bacillati; phylum Actinomycetota; class Actinomycetes; order Kitasatosporales; family Streptomycetaceae; genus Streptomyces; species Streptomyces capillispiralis. The sequence continues at coordinate 3,845,802 of NZ_VIWV01000001.1, forward strand.
CCCGCCCCGGCCGCCTCGTCGAACGCTGCCCGGCACGCGTCCACGGCGTCGCCGGTCGCCCAGTGGGGCAGCCTCGGGAAGTAGCCCCAGCCGGTGACCGGCTCCCGGGGTCCGTGGATCGGCCGGGACAGCGACGCGGAGGCGGTGGCGAGCCACTGGCTGTAGGAGGGGTTGCGCAGGAGGTTGCGCAGCATCGCCCCGAGCGGCCAGCGGTACATGCTGCGGGCGGCCCGCAGTGCGCTGACCGAGCGCAGCGGCCGGTCGCGGGCGAGGGCGTGGTAGAGGGAGGGCGGGGCGTTGAAGAGTTCGTCGCCGCCGTGGCCGGTGAGCCGGACCGACACGCCCTGGGTGGCGAGGCGTTCGGTGACGTACAGGGTCTCCGCCCTCTTGCGGTTCCAGGCGTACGGGGCTTCGAGGACGTCGTCGTGGTCGAGCTGCCCGGCGAACGAGGGCGGCAGGTCCGTCGCGTCGAACACCAGGTGTTCGGCGTCGGGCAGCAGGGCGGCCGCCCGGGCTCCCCATCGTGCGTCGTCGTTGCCGGGGTCCGTGGCCTCGTGCCGTACGGTCACCCATCTCCGGCCGGGCTCCCGGCGGCCGGTGAGGAAGGCGAGGGACGAGGAGTCCATGCCGCCGGACAGGTCGCAGGCGAGGCCCGTCCCGGAGCGCGTCCGCGCGGCGACGGCGTCCGTCAGCGCGTCACGGACCCGTACGGCGGCCTCGGCGAGCGGCAGGCCGGGGGCCGGTGGGACCCACCAGGCGACGGTCCGGTGGCTGCCGTCGGGGTGGACGCGCAGACGGTGTCCCGGCTTCAGGCACTCGACTCCGCGCCATGCCGTGCGTTCGCTCAACGGCGGGGGCGGCTGGGCCATGAGGTGGCCGAGCAGGGCCCGTTCGTCGATGCCGCCGCCGGCCAGCTCCGCCAGGGTGTCCGGCCGGTCGGCCGCCAGGGTCGCTCCGTTGACGGTCGCGTAGAAGACCTCGCGGACGCCCGAGAGCGACCCCTGCACGGTCAACTGGCCCTGCAAGGACGCGACGGCGTGGTAGCTGCCCGGGATCCTGCGCAGCGCCTCGTGGAGTTCGTCGGCGCCGGTGGCGCGTTCCAGTAGTCCGCCGAGGTCCGCGGGGACGGCCCGGAAGCAGCCGAGAAGCGCCAGGCTCCGGTTTCCGCGCGTGACCGTCAGGACGTCCCCGTCGTCCCACGTGCCCACCAGCCACGGCCGTCCGGACGCGTGCGACAGCGTCCTGTCCCGTTTCCCGTCGCGGAGGACGTCCTCCACGACGGCCGCGCCGGCCCGGTTGTCGGTGACAGCGAGGAACTCCACATGTCCTCCACGGTGCGGTGGTGTGGTTGCACGGAGACACGCACGCGAGCCGGACGGGACGGTGCCGCCCGGCGGTTCCACGCCTTCCGGCCACCGCTGGTCCGGTGACCGGAAGGATGTCGCACGGCCGCGGAATCAGCAGCCCAGCCACCAGCACTGGTCGTACTCGTCCCAGCCCCAGGTGCCGTTGTCCAGCGTGAGGTCCGAGAACTCCCCGATCTCCACCAGGGCGGGCGGTTCGTACACCGAGACATCGCTCATAGCGGTCACCTCTCCTGTTGATCGACTGTGTGCGGAACGCCACCGGTCATCACTCGCGCACCGGCACGCGCCGCCCAATCTATGAAGGCCGCTGTCCCGGACACCTGAGCAAGCGGTCCCGGCCCTGTCCCGATTCGGTCCTGGGACATGGACACGCCCGCGGGGCACGCCACAGCATGGGCGCGGTGAGAGCCGGGGGGCCGCCGAGTCGGCACAACGCAGGAGGGATGCACTCCGTATGGATGCGACGCAGAGCGACCGGTACGGCAGGAGGCGTGCACTGCGGGGTGCTCTGGGGATCACCGGATCCCTGGCGCTCGGTATGACGGCGCTCGGCACGCCGGCCCGGGCATCGGTGCCCCGGCGCGACGGCCCCGGTCTCCCCGAGGTGCCGGGGATGCTCGGGGACCGGCTGGCCAACGAGTTCTGGTACCAGTTCGACGAGGCGACGTACTTCCGGCAGACGCCCGAGCTGGTGGAGGCCTACGCCGCGGTGGCCGAGTACACGGGCGGCAACCCGTTGGGCGGTGTCCGCGCCGCCTGGGTGCGCACCGGAACGGCGGCGGGCTACCCGGACACCTACGCGTCGTTCCTGGAGCCGGTGCGCGGCCCGCTCGCGGTGATCTCGCGCGTACAGGTCGACGTCTTCGAGAGGTACTACGGCCGCGACCACCGCCGGATCGTGGAGGCCATGGCGTACTTCGCGCAGGGAGTGCTGTTCGACCCGCGCAGGGCGCCCACGCAGTCCGAGGTGCACACCATGGACGGCGATCCGCCGCTCGCCTACCACACCTGGCACGCCTACCAGTACGCGAGCGTGCTGCTGGGGATCGACCGGCGGTTCTGGACGTCGATGATCCCCGTCAACGGATTCGCGTGGGCGGTGCAACTGCTGGCGAAGCCCCGTACGCGGACGGTCAACCCGCCGCTTCCGCGGAGCACGGTGGCACGGGTGGCAGCCGAGTGGCTGCCGCGCGGGGTGCGCCGGGTCGACGCACAGCTGCTGGCCTTCCATCGCCCGCCGGACGACCCGGGCACGCGCTGACCGGCCCCGTGCCCCGGTTCCGGTTCTGCGGCTACCGGCCCGTCGTACCGGGCGGGCCGGGGAACGACTGGAAGGCCCGGTCGAGCCGGCGGGTGGTCAGGGGCAGCCAGGTCCGCGCGAGCCGGTGCACCGTCCGGTGCGGCAGGGGCGGGTTGACCTCGTCCATCGCGGGCCGGGCCGTGTTCTGCACGGCCCACGCGAACGCGAGGACGGGTGCCGTACCGCGCCAGCGTTCCGCGTCGATGCCGTGGAGCATCATCGCGCGCATGAAGAGGAACCAGGTGTGGTACGCGGTCGGGGCCTCCCCTTCGGCCGCGTCCATGGTGTGCACCCGCAGGCCCGCGCGCTCCCGCGGGTCGAACAGCGTGCCCTGCCCGAAGTACGAGAACGCCTCGACCAGGTCCCGCTGCCGCGCGTAGTAGGTGTCGAACACGTCGAGCTGTACGCGCGACAGAATCCGCAGTGCCCGTCGCACGGGAGCCATGAACGCCGCGAAGTTGGCGGGGTAGTCGGGCTCCCGGTACTGGGCGAACCAGGTTTCCCGCAGTGTCACCGGGAGATTGCCACCGAAGTGGTTGTTGATCTCCGCATAGGCTTCCTTGATCTCAGCGGACTGGTCGTAGAGCGTGGCCTGGTTGAATCTGTACCAGAGTTCGTTCGCGCGCCGGTCCCCGGACATCCCCGGAACGTCGGGGAAATCGGGTCCGCCGGATCCCTCGAGTAGGGGAACGGCAATTCCCCGACCCGTTCCCGCGGAGAGCAGCCAGGCCATCCCGGCCGCTCCCACGCCCACCCGGAGCGCGTTGCGGCGACTCACTCCCTTACCGTGCATGACGTCTCCTCTTATTCGACGGTTTCGGGCGAGGGCTTTCACGCACCTATCCCCGCGTTCCTGGCGAGAACGACCGCCATGGACCTGTCGCTCACATTCAGCTTCGCGAATATGTGGGACACATGATTGCGCACGGTCTTCTCGGCCAGGAAAAGACGTCGGGCGATCTCCCGGTTTCCGCAGCCCCGCGCGAGGAGATCGAGCACCTCCCGCTCCCGCAGCGTCAGCTGGGAGAACCCCGACTGCTCCGGCAGGTCACCGAACGCGGAGAAATAGGACTGCATGCGCTGGGCGATGGCCGGGCCGAAGACGGCACCGCCCGCCGCGACGAGACGGATGGCGAGGAGGAAGTGCTCGCGCGGGACGGTCTTGCCGAGGAACCCCCGGGCACCCGCGCTCATCGCGGCGATCACGGCCTCGTCGCTCTCCGTGATGGAAACGACCAGTAAGCGCGCCGCATTCGCCTCGGACAATCGGCCCACGGTCCGCACGAAGTCGCCCTCCCGGATCCGGGAAAGCGGGAAATCGGCCACGATCACGTCAGGGACCGGGCGGGAACCGCCATGGAGTTCGCGGACCGCCTCCTCTTCCGTCGCGGCCTCTCCAGCCAGTTCCAGATCGTGCGTCCGCTCCAGTTCCAGGCGGACACCGGCCCGGAACATGGGGTGCTCATCGACCAGGAACACGCGCACAGGTGCCAGTCGGCCTCTTGTCGAGGGTGTCGTCCGTTCGTCTTGCCGCGCTCTCCCGCGGAAGGAGTTACCGGAATATTCCAGTCTCCTCGATGAGCCCGTCTCGAACTCGGTGGAAACGCTCGGGGCGCTGCTCGATGCACGTGGACCCACATCGCTCCTGAGCTCACTCATAACAAAAGGATAGACCAGCCTGCATACAATCCGGCTGATGAATTCCGGACAATCAAGAAAAGTGCGTTGACAGGTTCCGCTTTTACTGTACGGAAAGCCCGTAGGCGTACACCGGAGCGCGAACATCACACACCCACGGGATGCGCCCGGGCGTCCTCCCGGTATCCGCGGACGGGACGCCGCGCGCGAGCGTCGCGTGGGGTGCAAGCTGGAAGGGAGGCCGCCTCGACACCCCCGGGCGCGGGCTCGGCGGACGCGGTCTCGCCACTCCGAGGGAGCCCCCGTGGGCTCGGCAGGAGGGAAGCGAGATGGCAGCAGATCAAGTCACCACCGGTACACGCTGGCACCTGGCCGGTGACTGGTTCGACGTGTGCAAGTGCGCCATACCCTGCCCCTGTACGTTCGCCCAGCCCCCGACCTACGGCGACTGCCAGGGCGTGATGGTCTGGCACATCCGGGAGGGCAGTTTCGGCGACGTGCGGCTCGACGGGCTCAACGTCCTGATGCTCGGCTCCTTCACCGGCAACCCCTGGGCGGGCACCCACACCGACCCCTACGCCGCGATCTTCTTCGACGAACGGGCCAACGAGCGGCAGCGCGGCGCACTCGGGGCGATCTTCGGCGGTGAGGCGGGCGGATGGCCCGCGGAGTTCGGGGAGATGTTCCACCCGGAGATGCGCGGCATGGAGTTCGCTCCCGTGCACGTCGAGATCGACGACGACCTCGCCACCTGGCGGGCCGAGGTACCCGGCCGGGTGACCGCCACCGCCGAGGCGCTCACCGGCCCGACGACGCCGGACGGCGCACGCGTGCAGGTCCTCAACGCCCCGGGCGCCGAGGTCGGGCCGGGCCAGGTCGCCACCTGGGGGCGGGCCACCGCCGACCGGGCCGACGCGTACGGCTTCTCCTGGGAGCACTCGGGCAAGTCGAGCAAGCACTTCCCGTTCGACTGGAGCGGCCCCGACTGAGGAGCGCGACCGCCGCACGAGTGGGACGACCCGCCGTCAACGGGCGTCCCGGGGGCGGCGGGGCCGCCGTACATGGGACGACCCGCCGTCAACGGGCGTTCCGCGGGCGGCGGCGGGGTCGTCGTCGCATGGCACGACGACGACTCAGCCACCGCCCGTCGACGGCATCGGGAGCATCGTCGGCAGTTAGGACATCATCGGCATCGACGGCCGCAGTCCCGGCAGCAGCCAGTCCTGGAACGGCGCGAGCACGGCGAGCACGAGGAAGGCGATGCCCACGGCCCGGGAGAGCAGCGGCCCACGCGACCACAGCTTCTCCAGGAAGACCACCAGCGCCAGCCCGGCCATCGCCGCCACGTTCATCACACCGAGCGGGATCAGGACCACCATGAGCCCCGCGCAGCAGCCGACGCAGTAGGCGCCGTGGTGGAGGCCCACCCGCAGGTCGCGGGCCGGCCGCCGGAACCCGGCGTAGCGCACCAGCTGGCTCATGGGGTCGCGGCAGTGCCGCAGACAGACGTTCTTGAGGGGGCCGAGCTGGTACAGGCCCGCGAGCAGGAAGGCCACCGCGCCGATCCAGCGTCCGGCGGTCGCGCGGCCGTCCACCAGGCCGCCGGTGAGGGCCAGGGCACCGTAGGCGAGCAGGCCGAAGGCGGTCCACACCAGCAGGTACCCGCACACGAACGCGACGGTGCGCACGGCCCGCCGCGGGCCGGAGGACTGCCGGCCGATCCCGCGCACCCAGGTGACGGCCACCGGCGCCATGGACGGCAGCATCATGGCCGCCATCATCGTCACCCACAGCAGCAGGAACAGCGGCAGTGCCAGGCCCATCGTGCCGGGCTCGACGCCCATGTCCCGGGCCTGGCCGACCGTCAGCACCCAGGCGGGCACCGCGATCAGGGCGATCAGGGCGAGGAGGAGCCAGGAGGCGGCGAGGTCGCGGGCCGACAGCAGGCCCCCGCGCGCTCCGGTCGGCGCGGGAGTCCGGGCGGACACGAGGGTGGGGGTCCGGCTGCGGCGCATGGGCGTGTACTCCTGTGACTGGTTCCAGGACAGCACGCATCCCGTCGCCGCGCGACCGCGCACCGCCCCCGCGGCCCGCCGCCGTCCGGAAAGGAAGGGAGCCGTCAGGACGTGGCCGTCACGTAGTAGATGCCCTGACCGGGCCGAAGTGTCCACGACAGCAGCGCCGCGCCCTGGCACCATGGTGCGGGCCGCTCGCGGCGAAGGCCGGACCGGTTCTCGAGGGACGGGGGCAGGTATGTCGTTTCGGGGAGCGAATCCCGAGGACCTGGAGCAGCTGGCGAAGCTCCTGGACGGGCGCGGCGGGGTGGAGGACCGCCTCGACGAGGCGTTCACCCGCGCCGCCCGGCTGGGTGTGAGCGGGCAGCTGGCGACGCTGAAGCCGATGCGGTCCTGGGCCGGCGGTGAGGCGCGGGACCTCCGCAAACGCGCCGTCGTCCTGCGCCTGGAGAACGGCGATCCGACGGCCGGCCTGCTGTGGGCGGGGTTCACACCGAAGGACCTGGAGACCTACCGGGGCGAGGGGATCAGCCCGGAGACGCTGCTGCTGGCCAACTCGGTGGCGGCGAGCGGCGATCCGAACGCCGAGGACCTGGCGCGGCAGCCGGGCGAGAAGCTCGGCGACTGGGTCGCACGCCTGGAGGCGCACGCGATCTCGAAGATCCCCGGTCTGGAGCCGCACGAAGAGACGCTCACCGAGATGATCAAGTTCGGTGCCGACGCGTTCAACGTCGCGGCCGCGACCCAGGTGGTGGCGGCGACCGGCTTCTCGGGCACCAAGGTGCTGCTGGGCAACGCGGTGAAGACCGGCAAGCTCGGGCCGATGAAGGACGCCCTCGCGGCACGCTGGACGGCGGCCGGCAGCAACCCCATACTGAACCGGCCAGGCAGATGGCTCCGAAGTTACGATCCGCCGATTCGCTCCTTGTCCGCCCCAGGAAGCTGGTTTCCCGGACAGCTGGGCAACATGGCGTCCCGAAGCCGGACCTACCAGAGAGTTGCCAACGTGCCCTTCAGCACGGGCTGGTTGGATGACCGTTGGGGCAAGGGATGGGACGCACTGCGCCAACGCGGCTTCATGAACTCCAAGCTGCTCGGCTTCACTCCCAACCAGGCCATCAACTTCTTCGCCGGGTCGGACGACATGGCCCGCTTGTACGGTGGAGCGACCCACTCCGGTCAGACCGTCACACGCGCGGGGCAAGCCAGTCTCGTGCAGGTGGGGAAGGCCGGTGGGTTCAAAGCAGCGGTGAAGACCGCAGGTCTGTGGCGCGGAGCCGGCATCGTCGGGTCGGCGGGGGCGACGGCCTTCTCCGTGGCCAACATCGCCACCATGGACCACGCGAAGGAGTGGGAGAAGAGCAAGGCCGGCTATCTCGCCAACTACGCGGAGGTCGGGTTCAACGCCTCTCTGACCGCGGCGATGGTCGCCCCCAACCCGGTCACGATCGGTCTCGCCGTGGGAACCGGCATCGTCTACGGGGGCCTGAAGGTCGTTGAGCACTGGGACGACATCACCGAGGGCGCCGACAAGGCGGCCGAGTGGGTGGGGGACAAGGCGAGCGACATCGGGAACGACATCGCCGACGGTGCCAAGAAGCTGGGCAGCGCGCTCAACCCCTTCGATTAGCGCACGCACGAGATGAGAGTCTTTGTCGCCATGGACACGAGTAGTGAGCCCTTGCAGTTCGAGCTGCTGCCGTACAGGACCGCGCCCAAGAAGCAGTTGCCCACAGCCGGGGTCAAAGGCGACGTGGGGCGCTTCGGGTCCGTCGTCGTGGAGCGCTGCCCGCTCTACCGGCCGACCGACAAGGGAATGGACACCGCTCGGCTGTCCGGTCCCGCTTTCCCGGAGACGGTCTTCCGGGGAAAGCGCCGGACAGGACGGCCGTCACTCTTCAAGGCCGAGCTCACCCTGGACGGCCGGCCCGCGGAGTTGCAGTTCAACTCTCGGGCCCTGCGCAAGCAGGACAGAGCGCTGCGCATCGGGTACGAGGGACGGGAGTATGTCTACGGCCTTGAGGGCCTGGGCAGCGTGCGGGACTTGACGAGGGATGGCGTCAAGGTTTCGATCGGACCCGGCCGTCATGTCCCGCCCGCAACGACCTACAGCGCCGGCACGGCCACCGGCCCGGTGGACGCCGTGGACCTGGCCATCGCCATCGTGCTGGAGGAGGTGGACACCGATGTCCTCACCCTGGGCGGCGCCGCGCTGTCGGCACCCTTCGCCCTGATGCAGCGTTTCTCGGACGGGGCGGAGTAGGGGATCCGGCCGGCCCGGTTCAGGGCGCGCCCAGCTCCTCCTTCTCGGGCAGCAGGTCGGTCAGCCTGCGCCATATCTCCCCGGCGTCCGAGCGGACCAGGTGCAGTGGACTCTCCGGCGTGACCTGGCCGGGGAGGATCGGCTCCTCCGGCTGTTCGCGGATCCAGTAGCCCCGGGGACCGCAGTCCCAGACCGCCAGGCTGCGGAGCATCGGCGCGTGCTCGCCGTCGTGCCGGCCGTCCCAGGCGACGGTGACCCGCCAGGAGGAGTTCAGGGCGAGGATCAGCTCCGTCAGCGTGTCCGCCGTCTCCCCGGTGGTGCCGGCGTCGGTGAGCTGCTTCCGCACCGCGGTCCGGTCCTCCTCCGGTTCCCCGGTGGGGGCGGACAGCACGGTGAAGGCGGCGTCCAGCGCCTTCATCGTCGACTCGACGCGGGGTGTCCGCGGCTGCTCGCCGGCACCGCGACGGCGCAGGTGGACCATGCGGGCGAGCTCGAAGACGAGGGTGCTCGGTTCGACCGGGATGTACTCCGACTCCTCCTCGCCCGGCCAGCCCTCGTGGGCGATCACCGTGTCCTGGCCGACGACGGCACCGTGGTGCACGGGGCCGGACTCGCCGGTGGTCTCGACGCTGATGACGAGGACGGGGTCGCGCAGCGCCTCCACCAGCTCGCGCAGGAGCGGGGAGAGTTGGCCCTCCTCGCCGACCAGGCCCAGTTCCCGCAGTTCACCGAGGGAGGGGAAGAGTTCCGGGCTCGGGGTCTCCCCCTCGGCGAGACGGGTCAGCACCCGGACGTGGCGATCGGCCAGGCGCAGACGGGACCTCGAACTGTCGTAACCGGGCATGAGCACATCCTCCGCGGGCGGGTGGCTCGAGGCTAGCCCACGAACGGCCCGCCCCGGCCGGGTCCGCCCGCACCCGGCGGCGGTCGCGGGCGGGGCGGTTCCGGCGGGGGCGGGTGCGGCCGAGGCGGCCGACGGCTGTGACGGGGCCGGTGCGGGTGTCAGGCCGACGCCTCGGCCGCCGCCGTGGTCTCGGCCGTGGTCGCCGCCGTGGCCGCGGCCGGGCGGCGCAGGACGCGGCGGCGCCGGGTCGGCAGCCCGAGCATCGGGTGGGCGACGCCCCAGGCCGCGCCCTTGCAGACCAGTTCCTTGTAGACGGCGGCGAACCGTCCCGTCAGGGCCGCCCCGACGGAGCGGTCGTCGGCGGTGACGTACTGGATCAGCCCTTCCCTGCGGCCCAGCGAGACGCACTGGTTGTAGTAGCGCAGCGGCGCGTTCGGGAGCTTCCCGCCGGTCAGGCGGGCCGCGATGGAGTCGGCGGCCTGCCACGCGGTGGGGATGCCCGAGGCGCACGACATCCGCAGCGGCTTGCCGCCGGGGCCCATCGCCATGGCCGCGTCACCGATGGCGTACACGTCCGCGTGCGAGACCGAGCGCATCGTCCCGTCGACGACGATCCGGCCCGTGTCGGTGACCTCCAGAGCGGTGGCCCGTGCGATCGGGTGGACGGCGAAGCCGGTGGTCCACACGGTGACGGCGGCCGGGAGGGAGGTGCCGTCGGCGGTGGTGACGCGGTCGGCCTCGACGGCGGTGACGGAGGTGTGCTCGTGCACGGTGATGCCGAGTCCGTCGAAGACCTTCCGCAGGTGACGGCGGCCCTTCGGGGAGAGCCAGTCGCCGAGGCCGTCGCGGGCGGCGAGGGAGACGTCGAGGTCCGGCCGGGCCTCGGCGATCTCGGTCGCGGCCTCCACACCGGTCAGGCCACCGCCCACCACGAGAACGGACTGTCCGGCCTCCAGGCCCTTCAGCCGCTCGCCCAGCCGACGTGCTCCCGGGCGGCCGGCGATCTCGTACGCGTGCTCGGCGGTGCCGGGGACGCCCTGGTCGTTCCAGCCGCTGCCGAGGGCGTACACGAGGGTGTCGTACGCCAGTTCCGCCTCCCGGCCGTCGTCCGCGTCGAGGACGGCGACGGTCCTGCGGTCGGCGTCGACGCCGGTGACCCTCGCGATCCTCAGCTCCACCCCGGTACCCGCGAGCATGTCGCCGAGGGGGCGCGGCCTGAGCTGCTGGCCGACCGCGAGCTGGTGCATCCGGACGCGCTCGACGAAGTCGGGCTCGGCGTTGACGAGGGTGATGGCGACGTCATCGCGGTGCAGCCGCCTGGCGAGGCGTCCGGCGGCGACGGCTCCGGTGTATCCGGCTCCGAGGACGATGATGCGGTGCTGCATGGCGGGGCTCCTGTCATCGACGGGTTCGCCCCTTGAACCGGGCGGCCCGCCGTTTCCTGACAGGAGTGCGGTGTGACGCCGGTCACATGCCGGTCAGAAGGCGATGAGCAGGGGTTCGCCGTGGTCCGTGGCCGCCCACGCCCGGGTCGCGCGCTCCAGCTTGTCCGGGTTGACCTGGCTGCGGATGGCGGCGATCCCGTCGACGGTGGCCTCCAGACAGATGATGCCGACGATCCGCCCGTCGAGCACCGCGACCAGGGCGGGCCCGCCGTTGGCGGTCGTGGCGTAGATGCCGGGCGAGCCGCCGACCAGGTCGCGCTTGGCCTTGCCGGGCTTGAACAGGCCGCGCATGAACGTGGCGACCGCGAGGGCGCCTTCGAACGCCTTGGCGCGGGCCGGGACCTTCCCGCCGCCGTCCCCGATCGCGATGGCGTCCTCGGTGAGCAGCCGCACGAGCGGCTCGGTCCGGCCGCTGGTGGCGGCCGCGAGGAACTCGTCGACGATCCGCCGGGCGGCGGCCTCGTCGATCTCGGCACGGGCCCTGCCGTCCGCGACGTGCCGCTTGGCGCGGTGGAGGATCTGCTGGCTGGCGGCCTCGGTGATGCCGAGGATCTCGGCGATCTCCCGGTGCGAGTGGTCGAAGGCCTCCCGCAGCACGTACACCGCCCGCTCGTTCGGCGAGAGCCGCTCCAGCAGGACGAGGACCGCGTACGACACCGACTCGCGCTGTTCGGCGGTGTCGGCGGGGCCGAGCATCGGGTCGCCGGCGATCAACGGCTCGGGGAGCCAGGCGCCGACGTAGGTCTCGCGCCGGGCGCGGGCGGAGGTGAGCTGGTTGAGGCACAGGTTGGTGAGCACCTTGGTCAGCCACGCCTCGGGGACCCTGATGCGGTCGACGTCGGCGTCCTGCCAGCGCAGGAACGTCTCCTGCACGGCGTCCTCGGCCTCGCTCGCGGAGCCGAGGAGGCGGTAGGCGATGGCTTCCAGACGGGGCCTGGAGGCCATGAACCGGTCGACGTCGCTCATGGTCAGGGCCATGCCCGGATCCTAGCCCGCACCCGGCGCCCGGGACGGGCGCGGGCACACGAGCTGTGGCGCTCGGGCGCCGTCGGGGAGCACCGGGCCGCCCGCAAGACCGTCGACCACCCCCGCGTCGGCGCCGTGGTCCTGGACTCCGACGTCCTCGGTGTCGCCGGCAGCGACCTGCGGATCATGGTCTGCACGGCCCCGCCCGGCTCGGCGGACGCCGACCGTCCGGCGCTCCTGGACGCCGTGGGGACGCGGTCCCTCGTCGGGTGACCGACGGGGGCGCCCCCGGAGGCGGGGGGTGTCCCCCGGCCGTGTCGTGTCCGGCGATGCGGACCGGTGTGGCCCCGGGAGGCATGCGAGCGTGGTTTGCGGACAGGTGCACCGAGCTACTCCGACGCAGCCGGCAAGTGGGGAGCGATCTCGTTCATGGCCAAGGCACCGGACCCGACGACCGCGGAAGACATCGGACCGGAGACGCGGACGGCGGGAGCCGGAGCCCGAACCGGACCCGGAACCGGAGCCCGAACCGGACCCGGAACCGGAGCCCGGACCAGAGCCGGAACCGGGACCCGAACCGGAGCCCGAACGGGACCCAGACCCAGACACGGAACCGGAACCGGAACCCGAACCGGAACCCGAACCGAGGACGGAACCGGCACCGGAACCGAGGGCGGAACCGGCGCCCGGACCGGAGCCGGTGACCCCGCCCGGTCGTCCGGCCCGGCGACCGGGGCCCCCGGCCCCACCGCCACCCCGGCGGCGGACCGTGGCTTCCCGTCCGCGCTCGCGCACAGCGGACGCGTGCCCGCCCTGGACGGGCTGCGCACCTGCGCGGTCGCCCTGGTGGTCGTCTACCACGTGGCACCGGACCTGGTGCCGGGCGGCTCGGTCGCCGTGGACCTCTTCTTCACCCTCAGCGGTTTCGTCATCACCCGGCTGCTGCTCGCCGAGTACGCCCGCACCGGCGGTGTCGCGCTGCTCCCCTTCTACCGGCGCCGCTGGCTGCGGCTGGTCCCCGCGCTGCTGGTGCTGTGCGCGGTCTGCGCGGCGCTGTCGCTGACCACCTCGCTGTGGGGCTTCGCCGACTCCTGGCGGGCGGCGGGCGTGTCGGCGCTGTTCCTGGTCAACGTCGTACGGGCGACGGAGTCCGGCCCCTACTCGGACTTCACCGGACCGCTCGCGCACACCTGGTCGCTGGGCGTGGAGGAGCAGTTCTACCTGCTCTGGCCGCTCGTCCTGCTCGCCCTGCTGCGGTACACCCGGGCCCGCACGGTCCTGCTGTGCACGGCGGCCCTGTGCGCGCTGCCCGTGCTGTGGCGCTGCGCCCTGTGGGCCCCGGACGCGGCCCACCGCGTCTACAACGGCACCGACACCCGCGCCGACCAGCTGCTGGCCGGCGCGCTCGTCGCCGTGGTCCTGGCCCGGCTGCGCGCGGACGACCCCCGGCTGGCGCGGCTGCGCACCTGGGCAGGGCGGCTGGCCTGGCCCGCGCTGGGACTGCTGGCGCTCGTCGCCTGGCGGGTGCCGGTGACCGCGGACAGCGGGGCCTGGACGGCCGTCTGGTACACCGCCGGGTTCCTGGGGGTGGCGGTGCTCTCCGCCACCGTCGTCGCGGGGCTCGAACTGCGGCCCGGCGGATGGCTGTCACGGCTGCTGTCGCCGGCCCCCCTGGCCTGGACCGGCCGCCACCTCAGCTACGGCGTCTACCTGTGGCACTACCCCGTCGTACGGCTGCTGGCGTCCCTCGGCATGGAGGACGGACGGCTGCCGGCCACCGTCGTCCTGACCCTGCTGCTGGCCCTGCTCTCCCACCGCCTTGTCGAGGCGCCCTTCCTGCGCCGGGCCCACCGCCCCGCCGTCCGGCGCCCGTGATCTTCGCCGGTTGTTCACCCGGGCGCCCGCCGGTCCTGGCCCCCGGGTGCGACGATCCGGCTCCGCAGGGGGCACACCGCTCCGCGGCGGAGCACACCGGAGGAACGATGCTCGCGAAGAGAACCCACGCCGCGCTCGCGGCCCTGGCCGTGACCGCGGGCGCCCTGGCGGGCGCGGGCGCGGCGAGCGCGGATCAGCGCACCGGCGCGGACCGCACGCCGAAGCGCCCGCCGGCGTTCGAACGCACCGCCACCTACCCGGTGTTCCAGAACCGGCCCGCCGGACAGGACGCCGCCGCCGAGACCGTCGCCGAGATCTCCGCGGTCAGCGAGGACGGCCGCACCCTCGTCCACACCGACGCCGCCGCCAAGCGCATCGGCTTCCTCGACATCAGCGACCCCGGCCGGGTCAAGGGCCTCGGCACGCTGTCGCTGGCCTCCCTGGGCGACGCGGAGGACGAGCCGACCTCGGTGACCGTCGTCGGCGACCACGTGCTGGTCGTGGTGAACACCAGCGCGAGCCACGCGAACCCCTCCGGACGGCTCGACGTCGTCTCGCTGCGCACCCGCGAGCGGGTGGCGAGCCACGACCTCGGCGGGCAGCCCGACTCGATCGCGCTGAGCGAGGACAAGCGGTACGCCGCCGTCGCCGTCGAGAACGAGCGCGACGAGGACGCCGCCCCGGCCGGCGGCGAGGAGGGCGATCTGCCGCAGGCGCCCGCCGGGTTCCTGCAGATCGTCGACCTGAAGGGCGCCTCCCCCGAGGCGTGGGGCCTGCGCAGGGTGCCGCTGACCGGCCCCGACGGCTCCGCGCTGCCCGCGCTCGCCGCCGCCGGGATCACCGGACCCACCGACCCCGAGCCGGAGTACGTCTCCGTCAACGGCCGGGGGCAGCTCGCCGTGACGCTCCAGGAGAACAACGGCATCGTCCTGGTCGACCTGCGCACCGGGCGGATCACCAAGGCGTTCTCCGCCGGTACGGCGTCGGTGCGCGGCGTCGACACCGTCGAGGACGGGGTGATCGACCAGAGCGGCTCGCTCACCGCCGTGCCGCGCGAGCCGGACGCCGTCGCCTGGCTCGACGACCGCTATCTGGCGACCGCCAACGAGGGCGACTGGCGGGGCGGTTCGCGCGGCTGGAGCGTCTTCGACAGCCGCACCGGCAAGGTCGTCTGGGACGCCGGGAACAGCTTCGAGCACCTCGCCGCACGCCACGGACTGCTGAACGAGGGCCGTGCCGAGAACAAGGGCGCCGAGCCGGAGGGCCTGGCCGTCGCCACGTACGACGGTGTGCGCTACGCCTTCGTCGGCTCCGAGCGGAGCAACTTCGTCGCCGTCTACGACGTCAGCCGGCCCGGCAGGCCGGTGTTCCGGCAGGTCCTGCCGACCACCAACGGCCCCGAGGGGCTGCTGCCCGTCCCGTCGCGCGGGTTGCTCGCGGTCTCCAGCGAGGAGGACGACGCCGACGCGGGCGTGCGCGCCACGGTCAGCCTGTTCCGGCTGGGCGCGGGCACGCCCGCCTTCCCGTCCGTCGTCTCGGCGCCCGGTGCCGACGGCGCGCCGATCGGCTGGGGCGCGCTCGGCGCGCTGTCGGCCGTCCCGGGCCGCCCGCACGAGCTCTACACCGTCACCGACGCCGCGTACGCCACCACCCGCGTCCTCACCGTCGACACCCGGCGCGAACCGGCCGTCATCAAGCGGGAGCTGACGGTCAGGGACGCGGCGGGCAACCCGGCCGGCTACGACGCCGAGGGGATCTTCGCCCGTCCGCGGGGCGGGTTCTGGCTGGCCGTCGAGGGGAAGACGGGCGCCGGGAACCGGCTGGTGCGCCTGGACCGGTCCGGTGTCACCCGGCAGGTCGTGCCGCTCCCCGCCGATGTCGCCGCGGGCCTCGGCTCGCAGGGCTTCGAGGGCGTCACCGCCACCACCGGCGCCGACGGCCGCGAGATCGTGTGGGCCGCCCTCCAGCGCGGGGTCGCGGGCGACCCGGCGGGCGTGGTCCGGCTCGGCCGCTACGACGTCCGGGCCGGCACCTGGAGCTGGTACGGCTACCGGCTCGACACCACCGCCACGCCCGGCGACTGGATCGGCCTGTCCGAGATCACCGTGGTCGGCGACCGGCTCGCCGTCATCGAGCGCGACAAGCTCAACGGCCCGGCGGCCGAGGTGAAGCGGATCCACACCGTCGGACTGCCGCGGGACGCCGCACCGGCGGGCGCGCTCACCGTCCTGCCCAAGCGGCTCGCCCACGACGTGCTGCCCGACCTGCGGGCCACCAAGGGCTGGACGCAGGAGAAGCTGGAGGGCCTGACCGTGGCGGGCGACGGCCGCGTCTACGCCGTGACCGACAACGACGGCCTGGACGACTCCACCGGGGAAACGGTCTTCCTCGACCTCGGCAGCAGCCGCGACCTGTTCGGCCGCGACTGACCGGGCGGGTCCCGGACGGGACCCGGTACCCCGGCCCCGGTACGACGGCCGGCCCCGCGGGGCCGGCCGTTTCCGTTGCCCGGACCCCGTGACCCGCCCACCGCTCTCCATTCACGCATATGAATCTGATCCAGCGTCACAACTCTTGACGCGTCCACGGCAGCGCCCTACGGTCCGAGAAAGCGCTTTCCCCCCTCCACCTTCGGGACAGCCCGCGACACCACCGTTCACGTACACGCACGCGACGCACCGACACCCCGACGCACCGACGCACCGACGCCCTCGTCCGACCAGCCCACCGAACCTGGAGACGAACGATGCACTTGAGACCCGCACTCGCCTGTACCGGCCTGCTGGCCGGTGCGCTCGTCGCGCTGTCCGGCACCACCGCTCAGGCCGCGTCCGTACGGTACGAGGCCGAGGGACCCTCGGCGGTCTGCTCCGGAGCCATCGAGTCGGAGTGGTCCGGATACTCCGGCAGCGGCTTCTGCAACGGCACCAACGGCACCGGCGGCTACGCCCAGTTCACCGTGAACGCCCCGGCCGCCGGCACCGCGACGGTCCAGGTGCGGTTCGCCAACGGCAGCGGCAGCGCACGGGCCGCGACCATCGTGGTGAACGGCGGCACCACCGGCTCCGCCTCCTTCGAGCACACCGGCGCCTGGGACACCTGGACGACCAAGACGCTCACCGTGCCCGTGCGGTCGGGCAGCAACACCATCCGGTTCAGCCCCACGACCTCCGCCGGGCTGCCCAACCTCGACTGCGTCGACGTGGAGACGAGCGGCGACACCACCACCCCGCCGCCCACGGCCTCCGCGCTCTACGTGGCACCGGGCGGCAGCGACGGCGCGTCGGGGACGCAGTCCGACCCGACGACGCTCACCTCCGCGATCGGGCGCATCACCCCCGGCGGCACCATCTACCTGCGCGGCGGCACGTACTCCTACGCGCAGACCGTCACCATCCCCGCCGGCACCAACGGCACCGCGGGCGACCGTACCGAGCTCGCCGCCTACCCCGGCGAGACGCCCGTACTGAACTTCTCCGCGCAGAGCGAGAGTTCGTCGAACCGGGGGCTCGCCGTCAACGGGTCGTACTGGCACGTCAAGGGGATCGTCGTCGAACGGGCCGGGGACAACGGCATCTTCGTCGGCGGCAGCAACAACGTCTTCGAGCGCACGGTGACGCGCCACAACCGCGACACCGGACTGCAACTGTCCCGGATGACCTCGGACACGCCCCGCGACCAGTGGCCGTCCCACAACCTGATCCTCGGCGCGGAGTCGCACGACAACGCCGACTCCGACGGTGAGGACGCCGACGGCTTCGCCGCCAAGCTCACCTCCGGCCCCGGCAACGTCTTCCGCTACGCCGTCGCCCACAACAACATCGACGACGGCTGGGACCTCTACACCAAGTCGGACACCGGCGCGATCGGCGCGGTGACCATCGAGGACTCCCTCGCCTACGAGAACGGCACCCTCAGCAACGGCGGCCAGGCCGGCAACGGCGACCGCAACGGCTACAAGCTCGGCGGCGAGGACATCGCGGTCGACCACGTCGTCCGGCGCAGCATCGCCTACGACAACGGCAAGCACGGGTTCACCTACAACCGGAACCCGGGCACCATGACCGTCTCGGACAACGTCAGCGTCGACAACGCCGAGCGCAACTTCTCCTTCGACGCGGGCACGTCGGTGTTCCGGAACAACACCTCCTGCCGCGGTGACGACGGGTCGAACGACAAGACCGTGGGCAACGCCGACGGCTCCAACCAGTTCTGGACCGGCTCCAACGGCTCCCGGTGCGCCTCCTACTCCGGCGCCCTGGACTGGTCCTTCGCCTCGGACGGCCGTCTGGTCGTCACCTTCGGCGGCAACGCGGTGACACCCTGAGGCCATGAGGCCCTGAGGCCGTCGCACGTCCCGAGCCGCACCGGCCGGCCCGCCCGCTCCCCGGGCGGGCCGGCCCGCGCCGCCCGCGCTACGTCAGACCGATCTCCGCGCAGTCCGCCGCGTAGGCCGGGGTGCAGATCTCCTCGACGGTGTAGACGCCGTCCTCGATCACCGTGTCCTCGATGTTCTCCCTCGTCAGCGCGACCACCGGCACGAGCATCGCCGGGATGTCCTGCTGCGTGGGGCTGTCGACCCGGTCCCGGGCCAGCGCGTCGAACTGGATCGAGCGGTCCTGCACCTTGGCCACCGCCATGTCGGCGGCACCGGTCGCCTGGAGCAGGAAGGACTTGTAGACCGACATGTACTGCTTGCCGGCGACGATCCGCCGCACCGCCTCCAGGTCCGCGTCCTGCCCGGTCACCGGCGGGAGGTCGGTCACCCCCGCCTCCTCCAGCGCCTCGATGACGGCGCCCGCCATGCCGTCGTTCGCCGAGTAGACGGCGGCCACGTCACCGAGGCCGACCTCCTTGATCGCTCTGCGCATGTTCTCCGCGGCGACCTCGGGCAGCCACTTCTCCGTGTCGTAGGACTTGGCGATGTCCACCCGGCCGTTGAGTTCGCTGAGCGCGCCCTTCTTGAACAGTGCCGTGTTCGGGTCGGCGGGCTCGCCGTTCATCATGACGACCTTGCTCTTCTCGGCGCCCTCGCCGAGCGCGTTCACCAGGGCGCGGCCCTGCACCTGGCCGACGAGTTCGTTGTCGTGCGAGACGTACGCGTCGACCGGGCCCTGGGCGAGACGGTCGTAGGCGATCACGGGTATGTCCGCGTCCTTCGCCTTGCGCACGTCCGGCGCGATGGCCTCGGCGTCCACCGCGTCGACCACGATCACGTCGACGCCGTCGGCGACCAGCTTGCCGAACTGCTCGCTCTGCCGCTCGGCACTGCCCTCGGCGTTGGCGTAGACGACCTTTCCCTGCTTGTTGGTGAGGGAGGAGATCCGCTCCTTGATCAGGGGATGGTCGAACTTCTCGAAGCGTGCCGTGTCCCGGTCGGGCAGCAGCAGGCCGACCGTCATGTCGTAACTCCTGCGGGACGACGCCGAGTCCTCCCCCGCACCGGATCCGCCGACGACACCGCACGCGGTGAGCGAGAGGGCGGAGAGACCGGCGGTCAGGGCAAGGGTGACACGGCGTACACAGTGGGGGGTGGTACGGGGGATCACGTGAGATGCCTTCCGGGCGATCGTGCAGCGCGGGCGACCGAACGACTGGACGGCCGACGCGGCACCTCCGTGCGGCGTCAAGGCCAACTTCCGTCACGGGCCCGAACGTTGTAGTGAGCAGTGTGTCCATTGTGCGGTGGTGCGACGGTCGTGCTCACGACCTCCCCGCCGACCGTGCAGAGAATGTGCGCAGGAGAGGCACACAGGCTGCACACAGTCGGGGGTGGCCCTCGTTAGCGTGGCTGTGCCCTGCCCCCGGACCAGTCGCCCCTGGGCGCCGGTACCTCACCTGAGGAAGACATGGACTACTGCTCCACGTGCCGCCGTCATCTCAACGGCGCTCTGGTCTGCCCCGGCTGCGGCGCCTACGCTCCCGACATCGAGCCCGCCGTCGTCGGCGACCGGGCCGTACCCGCCGCGACCGCCGCCGCGACCGCCGCCGCGACCATCGGCGCGACCACCGGCGCCGCGTTCCCCGGTGACGGCACGGACCCCGGTGACGGCGCGTTCCTCGGTGACGGCACGGACGCCCCGCCCCCCGCCGGCGCACCGCACGCGGTGGCCGCGGCCTCGGGCACCGGCCGGGCGGCCCGGCGGCGGCAGCAGGTCCGCTGGCGCAAGACGCAGCGCCGGGCCCTGGTCGCCACGGCCGTGGCCCTGGTCGGCGGCGGCATCACCCTGGCCTCACTGGACCGGGGCACCGGAGACCGCGCCCAGGCCGCTTCGGCACCCGACCTCAAGGGCATGGGCGGCGCCAAGAGCCCCACCGACCGGTACGGCGACCCGGACATACCGACGCCCGGACCGGAGCGGACCACGCGGTCGTCCTCGACGGACGACCGGCCCACCCGCCCCGCCGACGACGACACCCCCGCGTCCACCACCTCGTCGGACACCCGCACGGACGGCACCGCCACCCCGCGCACCGCGGTGACCACCCAGCCCCGCACCACGTCCCCGGACTCCGGTTCCGCCGCCCGTCCGGACACCACGACGGGCACCTCCACCGGCTCGGACGACGCCGCCGGCACCGGCGGTGCGGCCCCGGTCACCCAGCCGGCGGACCCGCCCCCCGCCACCGACGACGGCACGGGCACCGGCTCGGACAGCGGCACCGGCCAGGGCACCGGCGGCTCCGAGCCCGCCCCCACCACCCCGTCGGCCACCACCCCGGACTCCTCCCAGCTCTGCCTGCTGGTCATCTGCCTCGGCGGCTGACCCGGCGGCGCACACGGCCGGGGCGCCCGCGCCTCAGCGCAGGACGGCGAGGGTGCGCCGGGTGGCCTCGGCGACCAGCGGATCGCTCGGCGCGGCGGCGCGCTCGGGCAGTTCGGTCAGCACCGCCAGCACGATCGGCGCGCCCCGGTCGGGCCACAGGACGGCGACGTCGTTGGCCCGGCCCCAGTCGCCAGTGCCGGTCTTGTCGCCCGCCTTCCAGCCCCGGGGCACGCCCGCCCGGATGCGCTCCCCGCCGGTCGTGCTGCGGACCAGCCAGTCCGTCAGCAGCTCCCGCTGGGCGGCGGGCAGGGCGTCGCCCAGGACGAGGGCGCGGTAGTCGGCGGTCACGGCGCGTGGGGTGGTGGTGTCGCGCGGGTCGCCCGGCGGGTTCCGGTTCAGCTCGGGCTCGTTGTGGTCGAGACGGCTCACCCGGTCGCCCAGTCCGCGCAGGTAGGCGGTGAGCGCGCCGGGTCCGCCGAGGTGGCGCAGCAGCAGGTTGGCGGCCGCGTTGTCGCTGTGGCGTACCGCCGCGTCGCCCAGCTGACGGAGCGTCATCCCGGTGCCGACGTGCTTCTCGGCCACCGGTGAGTAGGCGACGAGGTCGTCCCGGGTGTAGGTGACCCGCTGCTCCAGGCCGTCGAGCGGGCCGCGGTCCAGGACGGCGGCCGCGGCGAGGGTCTTGAACGTGGAGCAGAACGCGAAGCGTTCGTCGGCGCGGTGCACGACGGTGGCGCCGGTCCCGGTGTCGACGGCGAACACGCCGAGCCGGGCGCCGTACTCGCGCTCCAGGTCGGCCAGGGCGCGCGGGTCCACCGGGGCGGGGGCGCCGCGGCCCGGGGCGGCGGAGTCCGCCGGTGCCGTGGAGGACGCGCGGGGCTCGCGCGCCGGGGTGCCGGTGGCGCATCCGGCGACGGGGGCGAGGGCGGCCGCCAGCAGCAGCGCGCGGCGGGAGGGAGGTACGGACACGGGGGTTCCCCTTCTCTGTGGTGCGGTCAGGACTCGGGTACGGCGGACAGCAGGGCGTGCAGCACGGGTCCCGCGGAGCCGCCCCCGGTGACGCCCTCCTCGACCACGCAGGCCACGGCCACATCGCCCCGGTGGGCGACCATCCAGCCGTTGTTGTCCTGGTCGTCGGAGACCTCGGCGGTGCCGGTCTTGGCGCCGATCTCCCCGGGCAGGTCGGACAGCACGCGCGCGGTGCCCTCGGTGACGGTCGCCCGCATCAGTGCGCGCAGCTGGGTCACGACCCGCGCCGGGAGCGGCGTCGTGGCCGTCGTGTCCTCGGTGCCGGCGACGAGCGAGGGCTGGTGGAAGGTGCCGGACACCGCCGTCGCGGTGACCGACGCCATGATCAGCGGGTTGGCCTGGACCCGGCCCTGCCCGATCATCGACGCGGCCTTCTCCGTCGCGTCGCGCGGGACCGGCACCGAGCCGTCGTACGAGGGCACCCCCACATGCCAGGTCTGCCCGACGCCGAAGTACTTCTTCGCCACGTCCCCGAGTTCGCCCTCCCCCAGCTTGTCGCGCAGGCTGATGAACGCGGTGTTGCAGGACTCGGTGAAGTCCTTGCGGAAGGTGGCGCCCGGGTGTTCGGAGGTCTCCACGTTCTGGAACCGTTTGCCCACCGTGAGGTACTGGGGGCAGTCCACCACGTCGTCCGGCGCGACCGCGCCCTTCAGCAGCAGGGCGCCGCTGGTGACGATCTTCCAGGTGGAGCCGGGCGCGTAGGTGCCGGAGACGGCGCGGTTGAAGCCGGACACGGGCGAGTTGGCGACGGCCAGGATCTCGCCGTCGTCGATGCGCAGGGCGACGAGCGCGGCGTTCTTGCCGTCGGCCCGGGCGAGGGCGTTCTCGGCGGCCCGCTGCCAGTCGGCGTCGAGGGTGGTGCGGACGGGACCCTCGTCCCCGGCGGGGTCCTTCCCGCCGAAGGACACCTCGGTGCGCCGCACCGTGCCGGTGGCCCGGTCGACGAGGTGCACGGCACCGCGCGGTCCGCCGCCGTCCGCCGCGCCGGCGAGCCGGGCGAGGACGGGACCGAGGGAGGGGTGGGTGGCGGCGGAGAGGGTCTCGCCGTCGCGGTCGGTGGCCTCGACGGGCTCGGTCTCCTCGCGTTCCAGGCGGAACTTCTCGGTGTCGCTGAGCCGGGGGTGGACCAGCGACAGCTTCCAGTCCACCTTCCAGACGCCGCCGGCCTGCTCCCGCAGCGGCAGCTTCGCGCTGTACGTCCAGGTGCCGAGGCCGGTGACGGGCATCCGGGCGGTGAAGGGCACGGTGACGGTGCCGTCGCCGGTGTCCCGCGGGTCCTCGGCGGTGAGCTTCGGCCTCCCGATGTCGAGTCCGGTGGTGAAGCTGCCCAGCACCTGCTCGGCGCGCCCGGGTCGGGTCGTGCGGGCGGCGGCGTCCGGGAACCGTCCGGCGGACCAGTCGGCGAGGAAGGCGCGCGCGGTGGCGGCCGCCGCCGGGTCGGGTCCGCCCCCGTCGTCGAAGGGCGGCAGTCCGGCCGCGTACGTCCCGCCCGCGGCGACCGCGGCCACCACCGCCACGGCGGTGAGCGTCCTGGCCGTCCGGCGCGGGCGACGGCCGGTGCGGGGGAGGTCGGGGTAGGAGTTCATGCCCCGACCACAGCAGCGGCGGGGGCCTTCCGTCCAAGTCCGCTATCGATCATGGATCGATCAATACTCGATATGATGACTGGTCGTGGACCTGGTGCGGCACCTGGAGTGCTTTGTGGCTGTTGCAGAAGAGTCACACTTCGGGCGTGCCGCGGCCCGTCTGGGGATGGCCCAGCCGCCGCTGTCGCAGCGCATCCAGCGGCTCGAACGGGAGCTGGGGGTCCGGCTGTTCGAGCGGACCAGCCGTCAGGTGAGGATCACCGAGGCGGGGCGTCTGCTGCTGGCGGAGGCCCGTGAGCTGCTCGCCCGTTCCGATGCGTTCCTGGCCTCCGCGCGGCGGGTGCGGGACGGCGAGACCGGGCTGCTGCGGGCGGCCCTGCCCCCCGACCTCTCCGGTGAGACCGTCGCCGCCCTGCTCTCGGACTTCGGGCGCCGTCACTCCTCGCTGGAGCTGGAGCTGCACGAGCTGTCCACCGCGCAGCAGCTCGCCCGGCTCGCGGCCCACGAACTGGACGTCGGCGTCGTCCACCATCCGTGTGACGTGGCCGGTCTGGAGCTGGGCCCGGTGCTGCGGCGGGAGCTGGGTGTCCTGCTGCCGCGCGGTGCCTCCGCGGCCGGGCTGGAGGAGGTCCCGCTGGTCGCGCTGAGCGGCCGGGACCTGATCCTCTTCCCGCGCGCCGCGGCCCCGGCCGTCTACGACGACCTGCTCACCACCTGCGCCCGGGGCGGCTTCACCCCCGCCGCCGTCCGTCACGGCCAGGGCGCCAGCTTCGTACGCGGTCTGGTGCTGTCCGCCGGGGCCGTCGCCCTGTGCCCGCGCGACGCCCTGCCGCCGTCGGGGGACGGGGACCCGGAGGTCGTGTGGCGTCCGCTCACCGGGGGAGCGCCGGCGCTGCGCCATTCGGCCGCCTGGCCCAAGGGGCGCGGGGACGCCGCGGTGCAGGCGTTCGCCGAGGCGGCCACGCGCGCGTTGCGCACCACCGCCGGGGCAACGCCCGACGCTCCGGCCCGCCCGCTGCACCTGCGCCCGGCATCGGAGTACTGGCTGTGACCGACGCCCTCGCCCGCATCCACGCGGCCTTCGCCGACGCCGGGGTCACCGGCTGGCTGCACGCCCTCGACATCGACTCCGGCGCGCAGCTCGACGCCGGGGCGGACCAGCCGGTCTGCACGGCCAGTGTCCACAAGCTGTGTGTGCTGGTCGCCCTGCACGAGCAGGCGGCGGCCGGGATGCTGGACCTCACCGAGCAGGTGGAGTGCCCGCCGGCCGGGCGCACCACGGGTCCCACCGGGGTCGCCGCCATGCTGGACGCGGCCCGGCTGTCCCTGCGCGACCTGGCGTATCTGATGATGGCGGTCAGCGACAACGCCGCCGCCGACCTGCTGCTGCGCCGGGTGGGCCTCGACGCCGTGAACGCCACGACAACCCGGCTGGGGCTGACCCGTACCCGCGCCGTTCACTCCTTCGGCCAGATGCTGGCCACCATCAGGGAGGACGCCGGCCCCGACGGCGCCCGGGCGCTCACCGACCCGCATGTCATCACCCGGCTGCGCGCGCTCGACCCGGCCCGCACCAACCGCAGCACGCCGCGCGACATGACCCGGCTGCTGGGGGCGGTGTGGCGGGACGAGGCGGGTACGCCGGAGCACGGCGGCGCCATGCGGCGGATCCTGGGGCTCCAGGTGTGGCCGCACCGTCTGGCCTCCGGTTTCCCCTTCGACGATGTGCACGTCGCCGGAAAGACCGGCAGTCTGCCCACGCTGCGCAACGAGGTCGGCGTCGTCGAATATCCGGACGGCGGGCGTTACGCCGTCGCGGTGTTCACCCGCACCGCGCAGACCGCGGCCACCCTTCCGGCGGCCGACGCGGTGATCGGCACGGCGGCGCGGATCGCGGTGGACGCGCTGCGGGCGGAGGGATTGCGGGCGGAGGGGTTGCGGGCGCGTTGATCCGAGGAGAAAAGCAGGCGAATGGAAACGCGAAAACAAAGAGCAGGGGCCCGCACCGAAGTGCGAGCCCCTGCTCTCAAACCCTGCGTGCAGGTCAGGCGGGAACGATGTTCTCCGCCTGCGGGCCCTTCTGGCCCTGGGTGACGTCGAAGGTCACCTTCTGGCCTTCCTGGAGCTCGCGGAAGCCCGAGGTGGCGATGTTCGAGTAGTGGGCGAAGACGTCAGCGCCGCCGCCGTCCTGCTCGATGAAGCCGAAGCCCTTTTCCGAGTTGAACCACTTCACGGTACCGGTGGCCATATCAAATCTCCTGAGACAGTGCTGGGACTCGCACTTTACGAATCCCTTCATCGTCGCGATGATCACCTGCCCGGAGAACCGGTAGCAAACTGGCAACCACAACTGCAACTGACGTCAGCCTAGCACGGAAGGCATCAGCGGCAAGCGAGGAAAATCACCGGAGAAAACTCCGGCGGCAGGTTTAGGGAATGTTATTTTGGCAGTGATGGAGGAATTTCTGTCGCGGCGACGGCAGGTTTTCAGCGGTGACCGTGGACCGTGTCCGCGCCCTGCCGCAGCTCCTCGTTGGCCCGCTCGGCCCCTTCCAACTGCTCCTCGAGGCTGATGATCCGGCACGCGGCGTCGACCGGAGTCCCCTGGTCGACCAGCTCACGGGCGCGCGCGGCCAGTCTGAGCTGGTGGCGCGAGTAGCGGCGGTGACCGCCGTCCGACCGCGTCGGCGTGATCAGCAGTGCCTCGCCGAGCGCACGGAGGAATGCGGGTGTGGCTCCGACCAGTTCCGCGGCCCTGCCCATGGTGTAGGCCGGGAAATGGTCGTCGTCGAGCCGGTCCGCGACGGGGAGCCGGTCCTGGTCCGGCTGCCGGCCGTCGTCGTACGGCTGACTTTCCGAGGGCATACGCACCTTTCCGCGGACCACAACGGGCACGGTCCGCCACGGGGACGGATTCCCCGCAGAGGAACTCTAGTCGCCTCGACGGAAAATCTGTCGCGGCGGCGACAGATGCAGTCCCCCGAGTCCACTCGCCCCGCGGGCCGGTCGCCCTCCGCACCAGGAGCCCTGCGCCGGGAACGACGCCTACGGCGCCTGCGGCGCCCCGTCCTTCGTCCGCGTGTCCTCGGCCGGCCGGGCCCGGTGCGGACCCATCTCGGCGAGCACGGCACCGAGTGCGTCCTCGGTGAGGGGGCTGCCGGGGAGGGGGTGCGGTGGGGTGGCCGGGGTGGCGCGGAGGCCGTCGAGGAAGAGGGCGAGGGGCCGGCGCCAGGCGTCGGGGGCGGTGGCCGTGGTGAGGGGCGGGACGGCACGGCCGAGGGCGGCGAGGGCGAACAACACGTCCTCGGTGGTGACGTCGGGGCGCACGGTGCCCTCCGCACGGGCGCGTTCCAGCAGGAGTTCGACCGTGCGGCGGTTGTGGGCGTGCACGGCTCGGAGGGCCTCGACGTCCGGCAGGCGGGTGGTCATGAGGTCGTTGGTGCCGCGGTCGGCGGCCAGGGTGCCGAAGACGGCGCGGAGGTAGTCGTTCAGCCCCGTCCAGGCGTCCGGGGCGGTCCGGGCGCGCTCGCCGGCGGCCATGGTGCCGGTCAGCTGGTCGCGGAAGACCGCGTCGACGAGGGCGGCCCTCGTGGGGAAGTGCCGGTAGAGCGTCGCGTTGCCGACGCCGGCCCGGCGCGCGATCACGTCCAGGGGGGCGTCGAGGCCCTGCTCGGTGAAGACCGCGTGCGCCGCCTCCACCAGCCGGTCCCGGTTGCGCCGGGCGTCACGCCGCTGCCGGGGGGCGGGGGCGGGGGGTCCTTCACCGACGGTCATCGTCTTCCTCCGTACGAAGCGGGGAGCACTCCCCGGTGCGATGCTATCGTCGGCCAAAGAAGTGGGGAGTGGTCCCCGTTTCCGTCGCGGAGAGAGGACGGTGTCGTGCGAGCACCCACCCTGGACGAGCTGGCCCCTGCGGGCCACGACGCGGCGGCCGGTCCGTACGCCGTGCACGCGGCCCTGCGGGCCAGGGGGCCGGTGCACCGGGTCCACGTCCCGGGCAGCGGGGACGCCTGGCTGGTGCTGACCCACGAGGCGGTGCGGGCCGCGCTGACCGACCCCCGGCTGCGCAACGACATCCGGCACTCCGCGAGCTGGGAGACCGACGGCGGCCATGCCGTCGGGCGCAACATGCTGCAGAGCGACCCGCCCCACCACACCCGGCTGCGACGGCTGGTGGCGGGCCACTTCACACCGGGCCGCGTCGCGGGGCTGCGGCCGGGCATCGAGCGGGTGGCGCGCGAGCTGCTGGCGCGACTGCCCCGGCCGGGCACCGCCGACCTGGTGAGCGGTTACGCCCTGCCGCTCCCGGTCACGGTGATCTGCGATCTCCTCGGGGTGCCCGTGGCGGACCGCGCGGCCTTCCACACCTGGTCGAACGAGCTGGTCCTGCCCACGGGAGAGGAGGCCGCCGCCGCTTCGAGCGCCGCACTGACCGGCTACCTCACCGACCTGATCGCCGAGAAGACCCGCACGCCGGACGGCTCCCTGCTCGCGGCCCTGGCCACGACCGCCGGTCACCCGGGCTCCGGGGACGGCCTGAGCCGCGAGGAACTCCTCGGCATGGCCTTCCTGCTCCTCGTGGCCGGTCACGAGACGACGGTCGACCTGATCTCCGCGACCGTGCACAGCCTGCTGACGCACCCGGACCAGCTCGCCCTGCTGCGCGCCGACCCCGCCCTGACCGGTGCCGCGATCGAGGAGTCCCTGCGCTTCAACTCCCCCGTCCACGCGGGCGCGTTCCGCTTCGCGGCCGAGCCGCTGGAACTGGCCGGCACCCGGGTGGCCGCCGGTGACGCGGTGCTCGTCTCCCTGGCCGCGGCCTCCCGTGACCCGCTCGCCTTCCCGGACCCGGACCGCTTCGACATCACCCGCCGGCCCCAGGGCCACCTGGCCTTCGGGCACGGCGTCCACCACTGCCTCGGCGCCCCGCTGGCCCGCACGGAAGCCGCCCTCGCCCTCCGCCTCCTCTTGGAACACCACCCCGCCCTCGCGCTCGCCGCCGACCCGGCGGCCCTCACCTGGCGGACCGGCACCCTGCTGCGGGGCCTGACCGCACTGCCGGTGCACCTCGGCTGACCTGCGCCTGCTTGCTCGCGACGGGCACGGCGCTCACCGTCACCGGGCGGACGACGCGCGAGTCGGGAAGGCCGGGGCCGGGCCCCGAGCTGCACACGTGGGGACGCGACGGCCCGTCCCGGCCTTCCCTCTGGCCGCAATCTGCCACGGGGGCACCCCGGCCGCCCGCCGGAACGGGCCGAACGAGCGGGGAGCGGAGAGAGGAGCAGGGGTGGCCCGGGGAAAACCGACGGGACATTCCGGGCGCTTTATCGCATTTCCTCGTCCATAATCGGAAGCATGAGCATGGCAGCGTATGAAGTACTGGCCGCGAGCCAGCACGTGTGGAACGTGTTCGCGGCGTTCATCGGCGGACTGGTCGTGTCCGGCGCGCTGATCTGGGCCGTACGCGTCGGCATGCGGTACATGGACCAGGAGGAACCCCGTCCGAAGGCCGAGGAGCAGCCGAGACTGCCGGACGGTGGCGCGGTGCACGAGCTGCGGGAGATGCGGGAACCGGACGAGATGCCGGACATGTCGAAGACCGGGTCCCGGATGATGCCCTACGAGCTCCATCACGCCGCGACCAGGACGGGCAAGGACCAGAAGCGCAGGCGCTGGCTGCCCGGCTCCAGCGGCGCCTTCGGCAGCGGGGGCCCGGGACACGTGTGACGTGACGTGACCGTGCGGACGCCGCCCCGGGTCACCGGCCCGGGGCGGCGTCCCCCACCGTGATCTGGATCTGCTCGCTCGCGGCGCTCACCCCGTTCAGGGTGGCGGTGGCCTGGAGGCTGCCGGGGCCTGCGGGCAGGGCGGGCCCGGGGGTGCAGGTCCAGTGGCCGTCGGGTCCGGCGGTGTCGGTGCACACCTCGCCGCCGTCCTGGCCGGAGACGGTGATCTGGGCGCCCGGGTGGGCCGTACCGGCGATCGTCGGCCGTGCGTCCAGCGGTACGCCGGACTCCGGGCTGGTCAGAGTCGGCGAGGCCAGCCCCACGGTCACCTGGCAGCCGCCGGCCGCCCGCACCGCGCCGTGCGCGTCGGCGAGGCTCAGGGCGCAGCCGCTCAGCCGGGTTCCGGGCACCGCGTCGGCGGACATCGCCAGTACGAAGGGAAAGCGCCCTTGCCGCCAGGGCCGTTCCACCGAGGGGGTCGCCGTGTACGTGGCGGTACGGCCGTCGGCGCCCACGGCGCCCCGGTAGCCGGGGGTGCCGAGGGGGACGCCGGTCACCCGGGTCCCGGCGGGGGCGGTGAGGGTCAGGGTGGAGCCGGCGCCGAAGGCCGCCCCGTCGAAGCCCGCCGCCTCGACGACGCCCTGCCGGCCGGGCGGGATCGTCACCTCGCCCCACAGGACCCGGGCGACCCGGGGCGGGTCGTCGGCGGCGGCCGGGGAAGCGGCGGCCGGCCACGCGCCCGCGAGGATGCCTGTCGCGGCCAGCGCGACGGCGGCCGCTGTCCTGCTGGATCTGTTCATCGTCGGCGGGCTCCTCGCACGTCCGGCACGGACACCCCTGGCACCGATTGTGGCGGCGGACACGCACGGGCCGCCCGCGCTGGACGGCCGTACGGGTGGCGCTCGTGAGGTGCCTTCGCGGTGCCGCGTCGGTCACACCCCGCCCCCGGCCGGCCCGCGTGGGCCGGCCGGGGACGCGGGGTGCGGTTCAGCGGCCGAGCCAGGCCGTCGTGTCCGGGCCGAGCCGGCCGTCCTCCAGGGGGGCGCTGGTCAGCAGGACCTCGCCCGCCGGGAGGGAGACCGGGTCGGGGGACAGGTTGGTCACGCAGCGCCAGCCGTCCCCGCGGTCGAACTGGAGCACCCCGGGCGGGGTCTCGTCCGCCCACGTCAGGGACTCGCCGTCCAGCAGCTTGCGGCGCAGCCGCAGGGCCGTGCGGTACAGCTCCAGGGTCGAGCCCTCGACCCCGTCCTGCGCCTCGACGGCGTACGCGGCGAAAGCGGGCGGCTGCGGCAGCCAGGCGCCGGCCGCCCCGAAGCCGTACGACGGTCCGGTGGCCGTCCACGGCAGCGGGACCCGGCATCCGTCGCGGCCCTTGCGGACACGGCCCGTCTGCTCCCAGATCGGGTCCTGGAGGACCTCGGTCGGCAGGTCGGCGACCTCGGGCAGACCGAGTTCCTCGCCCTGGTAGACGTACGCCGAACCGGGGAGCGCCAGCATCAGCAGGGTGGCGGCGCGCGCCCGGCGCAGTCCGGCGTCCGGGTCGACGGCGGGGGCGTGTCCGCCGGACAGCAGCCAGGCGTTCTCGTCCGTGTCCGGCGGCAGCATCAGCCGGGAGGCGTGCCGCACCACGTCGTGGTTGGAGAGCACCCAGGTCGCCGAGGCACCCGCGGCGTGCGCCGTCGTCAGCGAGTCGGTGATCACCTGGCGCAGCTCCCCCGCGTCCCACGGGGTCTGGAGGTACTCGAAGTTGAACGCCTGCCCCAGCTCGTCCGGGCGGGCGTACAGGGCGCGCCGGGCACCCGGGACCCACGCCTCGGCGACCGCCATCCGGGGCGGGGAGTAGGCGTCGAGGATCTTGCGCCAGTCGCGGTAGATCTCGTGCACCTCGTCGCGGTCGTAGAACGGGTGCGTGCCGGGCTCGAACTCGGTGAGGGCGGCCTCGCCGCTCAGCTCGGGCGCGCCGAGGTCGCGCAGCGGGTCGGCGAGGTCCTTGGTGAGGGCGTGCGCGACGTCGACGCGGAAGCCGTCCACGCCCCGGTCGGACCAGAAGCGCAGGGTGGTGCGGAAGTCGTCGCGGACGTCCTGGTGGCCCCAGTTGAGGTCGGGCTGCTCGGCGGCGAACAGGTGCAGGTACCACTGCCCGTCCGGCACCCGCTGCCAGGCGCTGCCGCCGAACACGGACTGCCAGTCGGTGGGCGGCAGCTCGCCGCCGGGGCCGCGGCCGTCGCGGAAGACGTAGCGGTCGCGGGCCGGGGAGCCGGGTCCGGCGCGCAGCGCCTCCTGGAACCAGACGTGCTGGTGGGAGGTGTGGTTGGGGACGATGTCGACGATCACCTTCAGACCGAGCCGGTGGGCTTCGCGGACCAGGGCGTCGAAGTCGTCGAGGGTGCCCAGGCGCGGGTCGACGTCGCGCGGGTCGGCGACGTCGTAGCCGCCGTCGGCCAGCTCGGAGGGGTAGAAGGGGCTCAGCCACAGGGCGTCGACGCCCAGGGCGGCGAGGTGGGTGAGGCGCCGGGTGATGCCGCGGAGGTCACCGAGCCCGTCGCCGTCGGCGTCGGCGAAGCTGCGGGGGTAGACCTGGTAGACGACGGCCTGCCGCCACCAGTCGGGGTTCTTGGAGGAGAGGTCGGGCGTGGCGTCGGGGGCGGGGTGCGGGGGCCGGGGGCCGGGCGTGGCGGTGCGATCGGTCACGCGGTCTCCTCTGGGTGCGTGCGGGCGACAGAAGTAAATCTGTCCACATCACCGTAAAAGCGAACACCCGGGCAGCAGGAGCCATTCCCACGGGTGTGGCGCACCCCACCATTCGTCCCGCATCCCACCATTCGTCCCGATGTGCCGGACGGCCGCCGGGAGAGCACCCGGCGGCCGGCTACGCCCCGGCCCGCTCGACCGTCGCCAGGTACAGCTCCACGTAGCGCTCCACGTCCACGTCCAGGCCGACGTCCACCAGGGGCTGCTCGCGCGTGCCGCCGTGGATCTCGGACTCGCCGACGCGCGGGCGGCGGTCGACGACGGTCTGGCCGCGGGTCGGTCCCGGGGCCAGGGAGACCTCGACGGGGAGCCGGTGGGTGGTCAGCCCCTCCGGGTCGGCGACCGCGCAGAGCGCGCCCGCGTCGCCGAGCCCGCCGGCGTCCTCGGCGGGGTCGTCGGGGCGGCTGCCCGGGGTGGCGGGGCGGTGCGCGAGCAGCTCACCGGCCAGCCGGGTGCCCGGTTCGGCGCTCGCGCGCAGCCGCCGGACCTCCGCCCCCGGGACGACGACCCGGGTGAACACGTCCAGGCCGTACATGGTGATCGGCACCCCGGCCGTGAGCAGGATCGCGGCGGCCTCGGGGTCGTGCCAGACGTTGAACTCGGCGACCGGTGTGGCGTTGCCCGCGCCCGCCGCGCCGCCCATGAACACGATCCGCTCGATGTTGCGGGTGACCTCGGGGTGGGTGCGCAGCAGCAGCGCGATGTTGGTCAGCGGGGCGGTGGGCACCAGGGTGACCGGGCGCGGGGAGGCGAGGATCTCGCGCCGCAGCAGGGTCACCGCGTCCACGTCCACCGGGGTGCGGCGCGGGGCGGGCAGGCCGAGGTCGCCCATGCCGTCGTGGCCGTGGACGTGGCGCGCGGAGCGCGGTGCCTCGATCAGCGGGCGCTCGGCGCCCCGCGCCACCGGGACGTCCGGGGCGCCCGCCTGCTCCAGCACGGTCAGCGTGTTGCGGACGACGCCGTCCACGTCGGTGTTCCCGGCCACGCAGGTCACCGCGCGCAGGTCGATCCCCGGGTGGCGTACGGCGAACAGCAGGGCCAGGGCGTCGTCGACACCGGTGTCGCAGTCGATGATCACCGGGGTGGGCTGTCCGTGTGTCACGTCGGAGGCTCCTTTCGAGCGGCTGCGGCCCGTCGACCCTACGCGGGGTCCCAGAGCGCGGTGCCGCGCCGGGCCGAGCGGTCGGCGACCCGGCGCAGCACCTCCGCCACGGGCAGGGCGCCGGGCCGCCGCCCGTCCCTGAGCCGCAGCGCGAGCAGCCCGTCCGCGGCCTCCCGCGCCCCGAGCACCGCCTGGTACGGCACCAGCCGCGCCCGGCGGATCCGCGCCCCCAGACTGCCCTCGCCGGTCCCGGCCATCTCCGCCCGCAGTCCGAGCGCACCGGCCCGGCGGACGACCTCGTACGCCCGTTCCTCCTGCTCCTCGCCCACCGGCAGCACCACCAGCTGCACCGGGGCCAGCCACACCGGGAGGGCGCCGCCGTGCTGTTCCAGCAGGTGCGCGACCGCCCGTTCGACGCTGCCGATGACGCTGCGGTGCACCATGACGGGGCGGTGCCTGGCGCCGTCGGGGCCGATGTAGCGCAGGTCGAAGCGTTCCGGCTGGTGGAAGTCGATCTGCACGGTGGAGAGGGTGGACTCGCGGCCCGCAGGGTCGGTGATCTGCACGTCGATCTTCGGGCCGTAGAAGGCGGCCTCGCCCTCGGCGGCCTCGTACGGGATGCCGGAGGAGTCCAGCACCTCGCGCAGGAGCGCGGTGGCCCGTCCCCACAGGGCCGGGTCGGCGACGTACTTGCCGCCGCCGCCCGGCAGGGACAGCCGGTGGCGGGCGGCGCGGATGCCCAGGTCGGCGTAGGCGCGGGCGATGAGGGCGAGCGCGGCACGGGCCTCCTCGACGGCCTGGTCCAGGGTGCAGAAGATGTGCGCGTCGTTGAGCTGGATGGCCCGTACGCGGGTGAGCCCGCCGAGGACACCCGACAGCTCGGCGCGGTACATGCCGCCCAACTCGGCCATGCGGTACGGCAGTTCGCGGTAACTGCGGGAGCGGGAGCGGTAGATGAGGGCGTGGTGGGGGCAGAGGCTGGGGCGCAGCAGGACCTGCTCCGCGCCGAGTTCCATGGGCGGGAACATGTCGTCGCCGTAGTGGTCCCAGTGCCCGGAGATCTCGTACAGCTCGCGTTTGCCGAGCACGGGCGAGTACACGTGCCGGTAGCCGGCCGCGCGCTCCGCCTCGCGGACGTACTCCTCCAGGGTGTGCCGGACGAGGGCGCCGTCGGGGAGCCAGTACGGCAGTCCCGCGCCCATCAGCGGATCGGTGTCGAACAGGCCCAGCTCGCGGCCGAGACGTCGGTGGTCGTGCACGGCGGTCTCCTCGTGGTCGTGAGGCGAGCGGCACCGTGCGACGAAGCCCCGGGGCACTCGCCCCGGGGCTTCGCGGTGGTCAGCTGTCAGCGCGCCGGGACACTCTCCGGCGTCGTCGTGAGCGACAGGTCGGCACGCTGCATGCCGGCGACCGTAACAGGGGGCGGCCGGGCGCGCGAGCCGGTTTCCCGCGCGGGCGGCTCACCCGGACGGCCCGCCGCGCTGGTGGGGCGGTCGGCCCGGTGGTGCCGTAGGAGCACGTCCGCCCGTGGACGGCCCGGTTCCCCAGGAGGCACCCCGATGACCCATGCCCTGGCCGCCACCCGCGCCCTCTTCGCCTCCGCGCTGTCGGTGGGCGCCCTGCTGGCCGCGGCGGGCTGTTCCCTCGGGGACCGGGAGGTGCCCCGCGCGCTGCCCGCGGGCGTGTCCGATCCCCCGTCCGCGTCCGCGTCCGCGTCCGCCGCCGCCTCGGAGCAGCCGTCACCGGCGGCCCCGCCCGCGCTGAACGAGGCGCAGATGAGGGCGGCGTTGATCACGGAGGCGGACCTGGGCGAGCCGTGGATGGCGAGCCGCGGCGCGGCGACCTGGCGGGACGGGATGCTCAAGGCGGAGACGGAGGACGCCGACTGCCGGCGGCTGCTCGACGCCCTCTACACGGAGGAGCTGTTCGGCACACCGGCCGGCCCCCGCGCCACGGCCACCCTGGACGACGCCTACAACGACACGCAGCTGCGCTACCAGGTCGCCGCGTACCCGTCCGCCGACGTGGACCGCGTGCTGGCATGGCTGAGCGGACTGCCGGAGCGCTGCGGGGAGTTCAGGGCCACGACCACCCGGGCCGGCGCCCAGCTCGTCGAGGTGACGGAGCTGCCGCTGCCGGAGGCCGGTGACGCGCGGGCGGCCCTGCGGCTCACCATGACCGGGGAGGCGTCCGACGGGATGCCGACGTACCTCACCGTGGACGTCGCCGCCGTCCGCGTCGGCGAGGACACCATCACCCTGACCAACGGCGGCTTCGGCGCGGTCCTGCCCGAGGTCACCCAGGCGGTGTCCCAGCTCGGCGCGGACCGCCTGGCGGAGGTCGCACGCCAGGGGCGGGTACGGGTCTGACGGGTACGGGTCCGACGGGTACGGGTCCGACGGGTACGGGTCCGGCGGGCCGGGCCGACGACGGGAGCCGGCGTCGCGCCGGCTCCCGTCAGCTCATGCGGTCCACGGCCTCCTTGGCCTCGACCAGGTCCGCGCCGGTGGCCTCCCGGTAGACCTTGATCGCCTGCACCTTCCTGCCCTGCCGGACCAGGGCGGCGATCTCGTCCGCCCGCGGCACCTCCTCGCGCAGGCCCAGGTGACCCAGCACCAGGTCGAGCTTGCGCTCGGCGCGGGCGGCACGGCGCTCGGCCCGGGTCAGGCGGGTCTGGAGGGCGGCGACACCGAGGATCACGACGCAGGTGAGGAAGAGTACGGCTGTGTCCATGGGCGCCAAGGGTAGGGAACGGGAGGCTGGTTGGCGCCGCCGGGTGCCGTGCGGTGCGGTGCCGTGGGCTGCCGGGCGGTGCGGTGCTGTGGGCTGCCGGGCGGTGCTGTGGCGTGGGCTGCCGGGCGGTGCGTCAGAGCGGGGGCTGTGCGGGTGCCGGGCCCAGGGTCGTCGTGCCCGGGGCGGTGCGGTGGCCCAGGCCCGTGCGGTAGGCGTCCAGGGCCGCCTCGACGCGGCCGGTGCGGCGCAGCAGGTCGCCGAGGAGGCGGCACAGGTCGGCCAGGTCACCGGCGGCGCCCGCGCGTTCCAGCAGGCTCATCGCGCGGACGTAGTGCTCCTCGGCCTGCTCGGTCCGGCGGGCGTCCTCGGCGATGATGCCGAGCAGCCGGTGCGCGGCCGCCGCGTGCACCGCGCCCCGCTCGGGGGAGAGCCCGCCGAGCACGTCCCGCAGCAGGTCGGCGGCCTCCTGGGAACTGCCGCGCCGGTGCAGGACGTCGGCCAGCTCGACGGTGACCTGACTGCTGTAGAGGGACGCCCGCTTGGCCGACAGCATCTCCAGCGCCTCGCGCAGCTCCCGCTCCGCGCTCTCGAGCCGGCCGTTCTGCGCGTAGACGTAGCCGCGCATCCAGTGGCAGTTGGCCAGTTCGGTGCGCAGTTGCAGTCCGCGGTACAGCTCCGCCGCCTTGGCCAGCGAGGCGTCCGCCTCGGCGAGGCGGCCCTCGGCGAGCAGGGTGCGCGCCACCGACCGGTGCATGCGCGCCACCAGCGCGGGATCACCGGACTGCGGCGCGAGCGCCAGCGCCACCTCGGCCGCCTGCGCGGCCCGCGCATGGGCGCCCATGTCCATGTACGGCCCGATCGCGCTGGCGTAGAGCAGCAGCAGCGCGTCCGGGTCGTGCAGCCCGCCGCGGTTCAGCTCGTCGATCGTGGATTCCAGCAGGTAGACCGCGTACCGCAGCTCCCCGGCGAGGTAGTGCGCGACCGCCCGGCCGCGCAGCGCCGGCACCCGGGCGGGCAGCGGGGCCTCGGCGAGCCGGGCCTCGGCCCGCTCGAAGTACTGGCGGCCCTCGACCAGCTCGCCGGTCTCCAGCGCGCACTCCCCGAGCCCGAGCAGCGCGGCGGCCTGCTCCTCGGGCAGGCCGTGCGCCTCCGCCTCGGCCAGCAGCCCGGTGTACTGCTCCACCGCCGCCTCCGCCTCACCGACGGCGAGGGTGCGCTGCGCCCCGGTCAGCCGCAGGTGCAGCTCGGTCACGAGGCGGGCCGGGCGTCCGGTGGCCAGTTCGTCGAACGCGACTCCGAGGCGGTCGGCGAGATGCCGTAACGCCTCGTCGGAGGGGCGCACCCGTCCGGCCTCCAGGGTGGAGATGTACGCGGGCGTGTACACCGGCTCGGCCAGCTGTTTCTGGGTCAGCCCGCGCTCCACGCGCAACTGCTGCACCCGGCGTCCGATGGTCCCCGGCTCGTCCCGCTCCCCCATGCCAACTCCCCCAGCGCCCCTTGCCGTTCGCGACCGACAGCCCCTAGGTTAAACCGCGAATTAAACGTGCTTAACCCATCGCTGTTGCGAGGTCGCCGTGCTGGAACGCACACGCACCACCGAGCGTTACGCCCGAGGCTTCGCCGCGGCCGTCGCCGCGGTCGCGGCACTGGTCCTGGCGGCCAACGCGGGCCCGGCCAGAGCCTCCCACCCCGAGCCCGACCACCAGCCCACGGCACCGGCGGAGGCGGCGGTACGGTGAGTCCGCCACCCGGCGCACTCCGGCGCCCGGACCCGGGCACCTTGGTGCCCTCGGTGACCGGCCGACGACGTCCCGGTGCCCCGTTCCCCTGCCGCCCGGTGTCTGACTCCCCGCTGCCCGGCCCCCGACGCCTCCCCCGGTGACCGCCTCAAGGCGCCCCCGTCGACCGGTGCCGACGCCCGCCTCCCCCTGACCGCCCCCGCCCCACACCCGCCGCTCCCGCGTCCCCCCGGGTGACGCAAATCATCGCTTTCGTGGCTCCTCGGCCCCCTCGGCCCCGCTTACGGTGGGACGCATGTCCCCTCTGGCCGAGATCAGCAGCGCGTTCGCGCCCCGCTTCGCGGAGTTCGCGTTCGAGCCCGCGTTCACGGCTGCCGTCGACCAGCACGTGGCCGAGATCAGGGACCGGCTGTCGGCCGGCGGCCCCGCGCTCGTGCCCCCGCCCCCGCCGCACGAGGACCTCACCGACTACGCGCTCGGCTTTCTCGACGCGCTCGCCGAGCTGGACTGGCGCGAGCCCGTCGGGCACGACTACGCCGTGTGCCGACTGACCGCCATCAGCTGGCTGGTCCACCGGCACGGCCTCCTCGACACGAACACCACGGGCCCGGACGAGGACACCGCCGGTCTCGACGACCACGAGGGCCGCGAGAGCCAGGAGCGGTAGTCCGGGAGCGGTGGTCCGGGAGCGGTGGTCGGGGAGCGGTGACCGGCGAACGGGCCGCCGGCCACCGGAGTCCGTATCGGGCGGGCCCGGATCAGATCACATACCGGGGCCGCCACCCATGTCCGTACCGCCCATGTCCCGGCCGCCGCGCATGTCCCGGCCGCCCGGCATGTCCGTGCGCTCGCGGGCCGGCTGGTTGCGCATCGCGTCCTCGCGGCCCGACTGGTACGCGCTCGCCCCCGCTCCCGCCTTCGCCCGCTGCTGCTCCTCCTCCATGGTCGACAGGGCCCGCTCCCACCGCTGCCGCATCGGCTGCACCATGCCGCCGCCGACACCGACGATCATGATGCCCGCGACCGTGGCCAGCGCCGCGTAGAGCAGCGGCCGGGTGATGTCCGTCGCGATGCCGGCCTGTCCCAGCGCCGCGATGACGCCGAGGACGACGATGCACGCCCACAGGACCCGGGCCACCGTGTTGCCGTACGACCGCGAGGACAGCGCGCTGGAGACGATGCCGCGCACCGCGTTGGCGATGGCCATGGCGACGACCACCAGGACGACGGCGACGATGGCCCGCGGCAGCCAGGCGACGATGCCGTTGATCATCGCGCTGACCGGGTTGGGACCGAAGACGCCCAGGGCGAGCTGCACGGTGACCAGCAGCAGCGCGTAGTAGACGATCTTGCTGACGATGCCGGTCATGTCGTACTTGGAGTTGGCCAGCATCCGCTCCGTCCCGGCCCGCTCCGAGAGGCGTTCCGAGCCGACCTTGCGCAGCACACGGTCGAGGACGCGCGCGATCATCTTGGAGATGAACCAACCGATGGCCAGGATGACCAGGAATGCGACCAGCTTCGGCACGAAAGTGGCGATCTTCGACCAGGCGTCGTCGAGGCCCCCGGTGAAGTCGATGGAAAGCGTGGTGGCCATGAGCGGCCCCTCCTTCGGTCGGTGGCTTCCCTCTCCCTCGTGGATAGCAGCGGGGAGGGGGACCGGCCGCCGCAGCGCCGCCAACCGGGTGACGCGCCCCCGTCAAGCGGGCGGCGCGCCGCCCGGGTCCTTGCGCACGGGCCGCAGACGCCCCAGCCGCGAGCGCCTCGGCCTCGGTCGCCTCAGCCCCGGGCGCCTCAACGGCAGCCGCAGCCGCTGCCGCCTCAGTCGGGCAGTGCCCGGCGCAGCGCCTCGTCCAGCCGCGCGGCCAGCGCCTCGTTCCCGGGCGGATCGTCGCCCAGGAGCGGGCCGAGCTGCGCGGTGAACGTCTGGGTGAACGCCCCGTACAGCGGGGTCCGCGGCCGGTGCACCGCGTCGCGCAGGGCCGGCAGCAGGATGGTGCGGGCGTAGGCCGGGCGGCCGTCGTCGTCGCGCGGGACCCGGTCGGCGCCCTCCCCCGTGGGGGAGGCGGACGGCGCGCCGGCGGCCGCGGGGCAGCGCACGCCGTCGCCGTAGGCCGAGACGCGGGTGGCCGCGAACCCCGCGTCCAGCAGACAGCGCTCGCTCTGCCGGCCGGTGAGGAACCGGATCAGCTCCGCCGCCTTCCCCGGCCGCGTCGACTCCCGGGTCACCGCGAGGTTCTGCCCGCCGAGCACCGCCCGCCCCGGCAGCGGCACCACCCCCAGCTGCTCCCGCGTGAAGGTCCGGTGCAGCGCGGGGTAGACGTACGGCCAGTGCCGCAGGAAGGCCGTACGGCCCTCGGCGAAGTCGCTCAGCGAGGCGGCCTCGTCGGAGTGGACGGCGTCCGGGAGGGTGTACGCCGTCTCGGTGCGCCGGCGCAGCTCCGCGATCCCCTCGGTCAGCTCCTCGACCGTCCCCGTGTAGTGGCCCTCCTCGTCGACCAGCGCGAAGTCCTCCACCGCCGACGCGAACGCCTCCACCGCGTTGACCGTTCGGCCCTCGTAGGCGGCGAGCTGGGTGGTCCAGCCCTGGCTGTAGCCCGGGACGGGACGGCCCTCGACGGTGTCGATGAGTTTCCGCAGCTTCTTCCAGGTGAGGCCGGGGCGCAGATCGGGCCGTTCGACGTTCGCCCGCTCCAGGTGGTCGCGCCGGTAGTACAGCAGGCCGACGTCACTGTTGAACGGCGCCGCGTACACCTTGCCGTCCCACCGGGCCGTCTCGGCCACGGACGGGATGACGTCACCGTCGACCAGGTCCTCAGGGAGCGCGCCGATCAGCCCGGCGGAGGCGAACTCCGGCACCCAGGTGACGTCCAGGTTGACCACGTCGTACTTGGCGCTGCGGGACTGCAGGGCGCCGAGGAGCTGACTGCGCTGCTCGTCGGCGCTGCCCGGCAGTTCCACCAGCCGGGCGCGGTAGTGGGAGCCGGCCCGCTGCTCGCGCAGGTTCCAGGCGTCGATGAGCTGCTGGCGGACGCCGTTCTTGCCGGTGACGTCCCGGCCGCTGGCGACGACGATGACGCCGGGCACGTCGGCCGGGGCGGACGCGGCCGGTGTCCCGTCGCCGTCGCCGTTCCCGCCGCCGGTGCAGGCGGCGAGCAGCAGCAGTGCCAGCAGTGCGGCGAGCCGTCGGACCATCAGCCCTCCCCCGTTCCGGTGCGGGCGACCTCGTCGTGCAGGGCCGCGCCGAGGTCGTCGTCGGCGTCCAGGCAGCGGCCGTCGCTCGCGTCGGCGATCCGGCGGTCCGGACGGTCCCGGTCGCAGCCGCCGCTCTGCAGGGACACCACGGTCACCGGCACCCCGGACGTCCGCGCGGCGGCGAGCACGTCGTCGAGGCGGTCGCCGGTCAGCCGGTCGTTGTCCTCGCCGTCGGTGATGTGCACGATCAGCTGGGGCCGGTCGTCCCCGCGTTCGCGCATCTCGTCGAGCGCGGCGAGCAGGGCCGCGTGCGGATCGGCCTCGGCGTCCCGCACCCGGGCGCCGGTGCCGACGGCCCGCTCGGCGTCGGCCCGTGCGTGCGGGCCGAGGGGCAGCAGCGTCGCGTGGGCGGGGTCGTCGCCGGCCACCGTCCACACGCCGTACTCGTCCCGCCCGCCCAGTCCGCCGAGCGACTGCCGCAGCAGCCCGGGGCCGCCGCTCGGCCCCTCCCACAGCCCGGCCATCGAACCGGAGCTGTCCAGCAGGAACAGCACCCGGCCCGGGCCGCCCGCGTCCTGGTACGCGTCCAGCGCCCGCGCCATCGCGTCCCGGCCGGCCGACTCGTCGAGCGGTGCGGGCTCGCGCAGCACGCCCTCGGCGACCTGCTCGTCGTCCAGCAGTTTCTGGTCGTCCGCGGAGCGGAAGCCGTCCCGGGCGAACACCTGGCCGCCCTCCTGCTCACCGGTCAGCCAGGCGCGGAACCCCTCGGCCGACGCGTCCCGGGCCGCTTCGTCGCGGTCGCCGCCCCGCCAGCGGACCCGCACGAACACCGGCTCCACGCCGGGGACGTCCTCGGGGTACTGGGCGAGGCGCGGGCTGCGCGTGGTCGGGTCGCAGCCGACGCCGCTGCGCAGCAGGAACTCGGGGACCAGGGCGGCGGTGCTGTTGTCGACGGCGTCGTCGTCGGGCAGCGTGCACAGCAGGTCGGCGGCGGTGGGGGAGGGCGACCCCGGCTGGGCGACCAGGCGTTCCCCGCGGGCGACGGCATGCCCGCCCTCGCCGTACAGGCCGACCGTGGCGAGCAGTCCCACGTCCGTGAACTCCGGGTCGGGGCGGCGCACCGTGGCGTTCGCGTCCCGCGCGGTCAGGTCGCCGATCATCTCGTCCAGGGAGAGGCCGGTGCGCTCCTCCAGTGCCTCGGAGGCGATGTTCTGCGGGACGGCGAGCACGACGGGGGAGTAGGCGAGGGGTTCCTCGTCCGCCTCCAGGGAGGCGTCGGCGTCGGTGTCCTGGCCGTCCTCGACCCGGTCGACGTCGGCGCGGGAGGCGGGGATCCAGATGTCCGGCTGCGGGCCGATGTCCCGCTGCGGGTTGACGTCCCCGTCCGGGGGCTCCCGCCAGGCACCGGACTGTCCGCGCAGCGCGCCGACCACGTCGGAGGAGCCGGCGCTGTAGACGGTGACGCCGGTGCGCCGGCAGCCGTCGTCGGTGATGTTCCGGTCCGAGGTGAGGTAGGCGTCGGCGGCGGCGCGGACCGTCGGCTCCAGGTCCGGGTCGGTCAGCACCCGCAGCTCCAGCGGTGGGACGCAGACGGTGTCGTCGCCGCCCACCAGCCCGAGCCGGAAGAGACCGAGGCCGAGGAGCCCGGTGACGACCGCGGCCGGCAGCACCACGCGGAACACGGTCCTCCAGGACGGGCGCGGCGGGAGGACGGAGCGGACGAGCCCCATCAGGGTGGCGCACACACCGCGCAGGCGGGCCGACGCCCCGGACAGGACCGTCCGTAACCAGGGCCGGGGAACCGGGTCGGGGCCCGGCGGTCCGGGGAGGGGATCGTGCGGCCCGGGGACGGGGACCGGCGCCGGGACCGGGCGTCCGCGGCCGGCCGCCCCCGACCGCAGCAGCACGTCGACGCCGAGGTCGGTGCGGAGCTGCGGCTCCCACGGGTCGTCGCGCAGGGTCCGCAGACCGAGCGCCGCCATCCGCTCCCCCAGCCGGTCGGCGAGGTCCGACAGCGTCGCGTCCCGGTCCTCGTCGAGGAGCGCCGCCAGTTCGGCGGTGAACGGCGTCGGCGTCCGCGCGTCCCCCGCGTCGATACGGTGGTTGGCCTGCACGCTCATCAGCAGCAGCACGCGCCGCTTGTCGTCGAAGTGCTCCCGCACCGGCGCCGCGTTGCCCGCGAAGCAGCAGTCCAGGACGACCACGATGCGCCGCGCCGCGCTGGTGGCCAGCACCGTCGCCAGCAGGTCGCCGATCTTCTCCGCGCCGTGGAACACCGTGTGCCGGCCGGCGATCACCCGGGCGTCGCGCATCTGCAGGTACAGCTCGTCGGCCCCGCTGGGGATGGCGCCGTGCCCCGCGAAGTAGACCAGCAGCAGCCCCTCGGCCTGCCTGGCCGACCGTTGCAGCACCTGCCCGAAGTCGGCCAGGTACGGCGACGGCAGCACCTTGACGTCCTGCTCGCCGAACACCTGCCCGCCCGTGAGCACTTCGCGCATGCGGTTCAGGTTGTGCTTGACCGCCGGAAGGTCGCCCGGCACGCCGTGCGGCGGCTCCGTGTGGTCGTACTCGGACACGCCGACCAGCAGCGCCCGGTTCACCAACCCGCGCGGGTCGAAAGGGATCACCGGCCTACCTGTCGTCGAGGTCCACCGGTTCGACTCCGCCCTCCGGCGGTTCGCCGTCCTGGACGTCGCGCCGGTTGGCCCGCCATGCCGACACGGCCCGCTTGACCTGGTCCAGCAGCTCCTGGGCGACCGCGCCCGCACCCGCGCCGACGAGGACGACCACGATGTCCATGCCGACGCCCATCGGGGCGCCCGACTCGTCCGTCCTGGGCCGCTCGTGGATCCGCAACTCGCCCGCGCGCACCCGCTCCTCGAGCGGTTTCTCCCGCTCCAGCCAGGTGCGCAGCGC
Source organism: Streptomyces capillispiralis (assembly GCF_007829875.1). Lineage (NCBI taxonomy): Bacteria > Bacillati > Actinomycetota > Actinomycetes > Kitasatosporales > Streptomycetaceae > Streptomyces > Streptomyces capillispiralis. The sequence continues at coordinate 3,889,056 of NZ_VIWV01000001.1, forward strand.
CCCGATGTCGCTCTCGGTCGCGGTTCCGTCCAGCCGTACCCGAATGCCTTGGTTGGCCACACCGTCCCCCTCAGCCATACGTCACATCATGGCACCGCCGCGGCCCGCTGGGGAGGGTTCGTCCGTCACTCAGCCCTGGGTCTGCAACTGCCGCAGCTGCTGCCGCACATGGTCCAGCGCGCCCTCCCGCCGGCCCGGTACCCGGCCGCGCAGGTCCGCGAGCGCCGCGCCCAGCTCACGGGCGCGGGCCGGGTCGCCGATCCGCCCCCACTGGTGGTGCGCCCGGTCCACGGCCGCCTCGACCGCGGGCGCGTCCGGCGCCTGACCGGCACTCAGCCGCGCGCCGGCCACCGCCATCCACGCCCCGCAGCTGCGGGCCGCGTCCCCGGCCAGCATCGCCAGGTCCGCCCGCACCTCGGTCCAGTGCAGCGCCTCCTCCGAGGCGGGCCCGTGCGCGAGACCGGCCGCCTGCTCCAGCCGCGCGGCGAGCGCGTCGGCGTCCGCGTGCCGGCCGGAACGCACGGCGGCGGTCACCGCCGCGTGCGGGTCGCCCGGGACAGGCCCGCGCTGGGCCAGCACCAGGTCGGTGCCCCCGCTCTCCGGCGCGATCCGCGCCAGCGCCTGCTGGTGCAGGTCCTCCTCCGGCGGCCGCCACCCGCTGCGCAGGATCGTCGCGACGGCCTTCATGTACGCCGGTGCCGCGACCCCGCGACGGGACGGCGGCGGCGCGATCCGCCCGTACACCGCGTTGTCGCGGCCGCAGTCGAGCGGGGACGGGCCCGGCGGCCGGGCCGCGCCCAGCAGCTGCCAGGTCTCCGCGTCGGCGTGCAGGTCGAGGATCAGTGTCGTCGCGCCCGCGGCGCGCAGCCGCAGTTCCTCCCGGAACCAGTGCCAGGGCAGTGCCGTGTACCGCACGGTGGACGCGGTGGTCCGGGCCAGCGCCAGGTGCGGCAGGCGTTGTCTGCGGTCGAGCTGGAGCTGGCCGGTGACGTACACGGTCAGCGGTCCCGGCGCGGCGGCCGCCGCCCGCAGCCGGGTCAGCACGGCCTGCGGCTCCAGCGGATCGGCCAGTTCGACGACGTTCGCGGTGTCGGTGCCGGACAGCACGGCGGGCGGCACCGCCGCGAGGACCGGGAGCACGGACGCCGCGTCCACCAGCCGCCCGCGGCCCAACGGCGAGGCCGCCAGCAGCAGCACGGTTCCGGGCATGGTCCCCTCCCCTGTCGATCACTTACGTCAGCACGGTAACCGCTGCGGCCGCGAAGGGGGGCGTCAGGAGGGTGAACGTCCCCCTTCGTGGCCTTCGCCCCCCGTCACCCGGGTCCGCCGCACCGCGAACGCGGTGGTGTCGTCGGCCAGGTGGCCGCCGCTGTGCCGCAGCGTCCCGTCCCGTACGACGGCGACCAGCGGGGCCGGTGCGGCCACCCGCGGGTCCGCGGTCACCGCGCGGGTCACGTCGTCGGCGAGCCGGTAGAAGTGGCCGGCCGCGTCCCGTGCCTCGGTCACCCCGTCGGTGACCAGCAGCAGCGTCTCGTCGTCGGCCACCGGCACCCGGCACACCCGCGGCGGGCCGGGGGCCAGGTCGCGGTAGCCGAGCGGGAGCCCCCCGCCGACCGGCAGGGTCCGCACCCCGCCGGCGCCGACGGCCAGCGGCGGTTCGTGCCCGAACACCACGGCGTCCACCACACCGGTCCGGTCCGCGGGGAAGCCCAGCAGCACGGCGGTGGCGAACCGGTCGCCGTCGTCCCGCCCGAGCGCCCCGATGTAGTCGCGGTGCCGCGCCATCCGGGTCTCCAGCCGCTCCGCGACGACCGCCAGCTCCGCCTCGTGGTAGCCGGCCTCGCGGAAGGCGCCGAGCAGGACCGACGCCGTCTCCACCGCGCCCAGCCCCTTTCCCTGCACGTCGCCGACGAGGACGCGGGTGCCGTGCGGGCCCGGCTGGATGTCGTAGAAGTCGCCGCCGACCCGGGCCTGGGTGTCCGCGGTGAGGTAGACCCCGGCGTGGTCCAGGCCGCCCCAGCCCGGCGGCAGGGGACGCAGCACGGTGCGCCGCACGGTGTCGGCGACGTCCCGCATGTGCAGGGCACGGCGCTCCCCGCGCACCCGCACCGCGCAGGCCAGGGTGGCGAGGACGCCGCCGGCGGCGACGAGGATGAAGTCGGGCAGCCCCGCCTGGAACTGGTGCGGCCAGGCGTTGTCCACGGCGGTGTACGCGGCCATCGCGAGCACCGCGAACAGGGCCGTACCCCACACCCCGCAGATCGCGGCGGCGATGCCCGGCACCAGCACGATCCAGGAGATGATCCGGAACTCGCCGGTGGTGTTGTAGTCGGCCACCGCGATGGCGGTGAGCAGCAGCAGCGGCGGCACCCAGGCGACGCTGCGGTCCCCCAGCCGGAGCATCTCGTGCCGGTGCGCGACGTCCCGCCGGCCGGCCGACGGGTACCGGTCGTGCAGGCCGTGTCCCCCGCTGCCCGGATTCACGGCCCCAGCGAAACACGGGCCCGTGCGGCCCGCATCCGGTCCCCGGCGACGGATCAGCGTGCCCGACTTGCCGCCGGCTCCCGGGGGGTGTGCCCTGGTAAGCGGGGGCGAGGAGAGAGGAGTGCTCCCATGGCGCATGCGGCACCCCGGTCCAGGGGCCCGGTCGAGCGGACCGACCCGACCGACCCGACCGCCCTCTTCGGTCCCCGGGCCCACCGGGCGGCGAAGGTGGCGGTCCCCGTCCTCATCGGGCTCGTGTACGGCTACTGGGCGGCGGCCAACCGGCGGGACGCCGGGCCCGTCACCGGCTGGAACCTGCTGTTCGGCTTCCTCACCGCGCTCGCGTTCGCCCTGGTCTTCATGGCGCTCCTGGCCCTGGCACCGAAGCTGCGGCGCGAGATGCACGCGGTGCTCTGGGCGGCCTTCAGCGGCATCGCGGTCGGCTTCCTTTTCAACCAGTCCGACGGCAGCGTCCTGCGGTCCACGGCCCTGGGACTGGTGGTCGCGGCGGGCGTCTTCGCGATGATGTTCTACCGCTTCTACACCCACGAGGACGCAACAGGCCACCCCGCCACATGACCCCCGCCCCGCACCCACCCCGGTGCCGCCCATTCGGCTCCCACCACTCGCGCCCCCCGCCCCCACCCCCTTGCCTGGACACGTGCCCCGCCACCCCGAAGCCGCCCCCCACACCCCCCTCCGCAACGCCCTGTCGGCCACACTCGTCGCCCTCGCCTGCCTCCTCACCCCCTGCGGCGCCCTCGCAGCCTGGGCGACATTCGGACTCGCCGACACCGGCAGGTACGTCAGCACCGTCGCCCCCCTGGCCACCGACCCGGCCGTACGCGACGCGGTCGCCGCCGCCGTGAGCGACGAGGTCGTACGGGAACTGAACCTCGCACCGGAACCGGAACCGGAGCCGGAAGCGAACCCGATCCCGGACCCCGACCCGGACCCGGACCCGGACCCGGCCACAGTCGCGGCACACCCCACCCTCGCCCCCTTCGTCCACGACGCCATCCGCTCCTTCACCCGCACCGAGGCGTTCCGCACCGCCTGGGAAGCGGGCAACCGCGCCGTCCACGACGCGGTCCTGCACGCCCTGCGCGACGACACGGCCCCCCGCGGCCCCGTCACCGTCGACCTGGCGCCCGTCATCGCGCAGGTGAGACACCACCTCGTCGCCGACCGCATGCCCTTCGCCGACCGCATCCCCGTCGAGCACACCGAGGTCGCGGTCGTACCGGCCGGTGAGCTGGCCGGGCTCCGGAAGGGGTATCACGTGCTGGACACCGCCGCCTTCTGGCTGCCGCTCACGGCCGTCGTCCTCGCCGTCACCGGGATCGCCGTCGCCGCGTGCCGGCGCCGTGCGCTCACCGCCACCGGTCTGGGCACGGCCCTGGGCGGTGCGCTGCTCGCCCTCGCCGTCGCCCTCGGCCGCCGCCTCACCCTGGCCGACCTGCCCGAGCGCCTGCACCGCCCCGCGGCGGCCGCGGTCTACGACGCCCTCACCGCCACCCTGCGCACGGCGGCCTGGCTGCTCCTCGCACTGGGTCTGACCGTGGCCCTGGCCTCCTGGCTGACCACCCGCCGCCCCCACCGCCCCCAGCCCCTCGCCCACCCCACACCGTCCCCCACCCCCACACCCGTCGACGCCCCGGCCCCGTCCCCCCGGACCGGCGTCTGACCCCGCTCCCCAGCCGTTCACCGCAACCCGCCCCCCTCCCCCCACGTCTTCGAGAACGTCCCCGAGGGAGGATTCGGGCATCGCACCCCGCGAGTGGAGGGCCGCAACCTTGGACACAGCCACTGCCGATCCGGCGGTCACCGACGACGGGACCGGGCGGCCTGGGGGAGGACGGCGGTTCGGTGCCTGGTGCGCGGCGCTGCTGTTCGCCGGGGTGAGCGCGGTCGTCGGCTGCCGGATCGCCGACATCGACGGCGTCACCCCCGTGCCCCAGCTGCTGGCCTTCCTGCCCTGGCTGCTCGTGCCCACCGCCGTCGGGCTGCTGTGCACCGTGCCGGCCCGCTGGTGGACCGGCGCCGTGTGGGGCGTGGCCCTGCTCGGACTGCTGGCCTGGTACATCGAGCCGTACGGCAGGACCGGCGAGCCCGAGGGGCCGCCCGTCGCCGAACTGCGGGTGCTGACCTCCAACGTGGAGTTCGGCCAGGGCACCGGCGCCCTGCTCGACGCCGTACGGCGGGAGAAGCCGGACATCCTGTTCGTGCAGGAGTGCGAGTACACCTGCGACGCGACGCTGCGGCGGGAGCTGGCCGCGACCCATCCGCACCGGCAGGCCGTCGAAGGCGGCGGATCCGAGGGTTCCGTCATCCTCAGCCGCTTCCCGCTCACCGCCCGGGACGAGGTGCCCGGCACCATGGGCATGCCCGGTGCCGTCGCCGACGTCGACGGGCACCCCGTACGGCTCCAGCTCGCCCACCCCATGCCGCCGCTCCCCGACCAGGTGGGCCTCTGGCAGCGGGAGCTGGGCCGGCTGCGCGACGCGGCCGCCGCCGGCCGGGACACCCCGACCGTGCTGGCCGGGGACTTCAACGCCTCCCAGGACCACGCCGCCTTCCGGCGCATCCTCGACACCGGTCTGCGCGACGCGGCCCGGCTGGACGGGGCGGACCGGACACCGACCTGGCCCGCGCGGACCACTCCCGCGTTCGGTACGCAGATCGACCACGTCCTGGTGTCCGAGGAGTTCGCCGCGCGCCGGGCCCGTTTCCTCGACCTCGCCGACACCGACCACCGCGCGCTGGTCGTCGACCTCACGCTGCACGGCGGCCGGTGACACGTCCGCGGGCCGCCACCCCGGGGGAGGGTGACGGCCCGCGAGCGCGACCGGCCGCTACCGCGCGGACTTGGCCAGCGCCTTCTCCGCCTTGTCCAGCGCGGCGGCGAAGCCGTTCGCCCACAGCTGGTTCACCCGGGACCGCTCGGTGGCGTTGGGGTAGGCGTTGGTGCAGGACGGGCCGGGACCGCCACCGGACATCAGCTCGCTGCACGGACCGCTGTAGTGGTCCGGCAGTCCGAGCACGTGGCCGGTCTCGTGCGAGGTGACCCGCGTGGAGTCGTAGGTCTGGTTCTGCCGGTAGTCGAGGAAGATGTAGCCGCTGCCGTGCCCGTCGGTGGAGGCGTACGAGCCGCGCGAGTCGTTGCCCTCGTAGTACCGGAAGTCGACGCCCGAGGTGCCCGACTGGAGTCTCACGTTCGACACCGAGCTGTTCCATATCTGGGTGCTGCGGGCTATCTGCGTGGCGAACGTGGGCGCCCGGGAGGCGTCGTAGACGACGGTGACGGCGGCCGCGCCCGTCGGGTTCGCGGCCCGCTTCTCGGCCGCCGACTTCAGCACCGCCTCGAAGAAGGCGCGGTTGGCCGCGGCCTCCTCGGCCGAGCCGTTGTACGCGGCGACCCCGGACGGGGCGGAGGGGGCGGGCGCCGCCGAGGCGGGGGCCGTGCCGAGTCCGAGGGCCGTGAGGCCGAGACCGGCGGCGGTGAGCACGGAGAGGGGCATGCGCATGCGCATCGATGACTCCTTGGGGTGGGGGTGAGTCATGTCATCGGTGAGTGTCCGCGCCCCTGTGGCGGCTGTGATGATGGCAACCGGTGATAGCTCCGCCCTATCACCCCTCTCCGGCCACCCTCCTTCGGCCACCCGCCCCCCGGCCGCCTGACTCCCCGGTCGCCTGACTCCGCCTGACTCCGCCTGAACGGACGGGATTTGTGCGTCTGGTGAAACCTGAACTTCCGCCTTACCCTCCCAGGGCATGGAGCTGGAGGTCAGGCACCTCAGGGCGCTGTGCGCGATCGCCGACACCGGCAGTCTGCACCGCGCGGCACGACAACTCGGCGTCGCGCAACCGTCGTTGAGCACGCAGCTGCGCCGCGTCGAGGAGGAGCTGGGCGGCGCGCTGTTCGTCCGCGCGCGCACCGGCTGCCGCCCCACCCCGCTGGGGCGGCTGGTGCTCAGCCGCGCCCGCCCGCTGGTGGCCGAACTGCGCTCCCTGGTCACCGAGGCCCGCGACGCCGCGGCCGGCGGCCGGCAGTTGCGCATCGGCTCCACCGCCAGCCGCGCCCTGCCGGGCTGGCTGCGGCGGCTGCGCCGGCACTGCCAGGAACCCACCCTGCACATGGACGTCTCCGCCAACGCCCTGCTCCGCATGGTCGCCGACGGCCAGCTCGACGTCGCCTTCGTGCACGAGGTCGAGGGTTTCCCGCTGCGCGTCCCCGAGGGCCTGCGCACCCGGGTCCTGGTCGAGCGCGAACCGCAGTTCGTGTCCCTGCCCGCCGACCACCCGGCCGCCGCGCACCCCGTCGTCCACCTGTCCGACCTGGCCGGCGACCGCTGGATGATCGACCCCGCGGTCGACGGCGAGTGGGACGCCGTACGCCGGCTGCTGCGCTCCTCCGGCCTCAACCCGCGCGTCCTGCACGGCGATTACCACACAGCCGCGTCCCTGGTCGCCATCGGCGAGGCCGTCACCGTCTGCCAGCCGACCTCGCCCTCCCGCCCCGAGACGGCGGTCCGCCGGCTGTACGGCGACCCGCTCGGCGTACGGCTGCTGCTGGCGGCCCGTACGGACACGGAACTGGAGGGCGTCTATCCCGACCTGGCCGAGGCGTACCGGGAGGCGGCCCGGCAGGCACCGGCCTACCGGGAGTGGCTGGAAAGCGGAGGGCAGGAACCACCGGTCCCGGCCCTCCCCTGACACCACTGACGCGCTGACGCGGTGACGTGTCAGACGCCGATGTCCCGGCCGTCCGCGCGCCACACCGCGACCACGGCCGGACGGACGTAGGTGCCCGGCCCGTCGGGCCAGGTGCTGGCCGGCTGGTCCACCGACGCGCCGTCCACCTCGCCCGGGTGCTGCACGGCGACGAGCACCCGCCGGTCCTGGATGATCGGGCCGCAGGTCTCGGCGCCGTTCGGCACGGTCAGGAACTGCTTCAGCTCACCGCGCCGGTCGCCGCGCGTGGCGACACCGAAGAGGCCGTCGTGGGAGCCGAGGGCGGAGCCGTCGGTGGAGATCCACAGGTTGCCGTGCGCGTCGAAGGCGACGTTGTCCGGGCAGGAGATCGGGCTGACGGAGTCCTTCGGGAAACCGGCGAAGTACGTCGCCGGGTCCTCCGGGTCGCCCGCGACCAGGAACAGCGACCAGGCGAAGCTGGTGCTCTCCGGCCGGTTCCAGCGCTCGGTCAGCTCCAGCACCTGACCGTGCTTGTTGGAGTTGCGCGGGTTGGCCTCGTCGGCGGCGGCGTAACCGGCCTTGCCGCGGTTGGAGTTGTTGGTGAGGGCGACGTACACCTTGCCGGTGACCGGGTTGGGCTCGACGTCCTCGGGGCGGTCCATCTTGGTGGCGCCCACCTTGTCACCGGCCAGGCGCGTGAAGACGAACACCTCCTCGGCGGTCATGCCCTCGACGTGCGAGACGGCGCCGTCGGCGGTGGCGGTGGCCAGCGGGATCCACTGACCGCTGCCGTCGAACTCGCCGTCCTTCGGCAGCTTGCCCGTGCCGTCGATCTCGATGGCCGGGGAGTCGCCGGTGAGCTTGGCGACGTACAGCGTGCCCTCGTCGAGCAGGGAGAGGTTGTGCTCGCGGGCGGACCGGCTGTTGCCGTGCCGCATCCTCTTGCTGCCGACGAACTTGTAGAAGTAGTCGAAGCGCTCGTCGTCACCGGAGTACACGACCGGACGCCCGTCGTGCGTCAGCCGCACGGTCGCGCCCTCGTGCTTGAAGCGGCCGAGCGCGGTGTGCTTGCGGGGCGTGGAGTCGGGGTCGTACGGGTCCAGCTCGACGACGTACCCGAAGCGGTGCACCTCGTTGGGCTCCTGGGCGACGTCGAACCGCTTGTCGAAACGCTCCCACTTGCGCTCGGTGGCGGCGGTGCCGATGCCGTACCGCTTGTCGGTGGCGCGGCTGCTGTTGGCGAAGTACTGGTTGAAGTTCTCCTCGCCGTGCAGCGTGGTGCCCCACGGGGTGGTGCCGCCGGCGCAGTTGTTCAGGGTGCCGAGCACCTTGGTGCCGCTCGGGTCGGCGGAGGTCTTCACCAGGTCGGACCCGGCGACGGGCCCGGTCAGCCGGAACTCGGAGGTGGCGGTGAGACGGCGGTTGAGCTGGTGCCGGGTGACGGGCGTCAGCCTGCCGCTGCCGCGCTCCTCCTCCACCGCGACGACGGCGAGGCCGTGCGCGGCCCAGGCGATCTCCACCTGCTCACGGGTGGGGTTCGCCGGGTCGTAGTCCCGGAACATCAGGACCTCGTCGGTGTACTCGTGGTTCGCGACGAGGATCTGCCGGTCGCGCTCGCCGCGCAGCGGCAGCAGGGCGAGGAAGTCGCAGTTGTACCCGAACTGCCCGGCCTGCGCCTTGGCGCTCTGCTTCTCCGGGTCGAAGGCGGGCGCGCCGCGCAGGATGGGCTCGCCCCAACGGATGACGACGTCCTGCCGGTAGCCCTCCGGCACGGTGACGACGTCGTCGGTGTTGGGCGCGACGGGCGTGAACCGCAGACCGCGGGCGCCCTTGGGTTTGCCGTGGTGGCCGCCCTTGGCGGCCGGGGCGGCCTGCGCCTCGGGCGCGGCGGCGACGCCGACGGCCCCGGCACCGGCCGCGGCGACGGTCACGACCGCGGCGGCGCGCATCATCGAGCGGCGGCTGAGGGCGCCGGCGATGACGTCACCGACGTACTCGTTGGAGCTGGTGTTGGGCACCTCGTGGAAGCAGGCGTCACCACACCGGAAACGACAGGTCATGGCGGACCGGCCGCCGGGGTGGGAACCGGACGGTGTTCCGATCAGCGGCAGCAGCTTTCGCACGTTTTTTCTCCTTGGGTGCCCGTGGTGTCAGCGCGACCGTAGGTGCACATATGTGCGGTAGCCGGGCGCCCGGGTGAACGGTGAGTGAACCTGCGGCAGCGTTAAGGAAGTTACGCTCGGTGGCCACGGGCCGACGTCCGCAGACCGGATCGCCCCCTTGACATGTACGATCCGGCAAACCCAACCCTGCCCAAGATCGCCCTTGCGGGCCGTTAACCTTACGTGTCCGTCCTGGCCAGGGATTGACGGGCATCAACTCACGCGAAGGGTTGCGCACATGGGCATTCTCACTCTCCTGCGGAACGCGTTCGGACGGTCACGCAAAGCGAGGTCCGCCGAAGCGGAGGGTGCGGCGCCGGCCGCCGGGACGACGAGCACGTCCCCCGAGCCGACCACTTCGTCGGCCACCTCGCCGGCCACTTCACCGGCCACCTCGCCGTCGCCCGAACCGCAGGCCCCGGAACCGTCCGCGGAGACACCCGCGGTCCCGAAGGTTCCCTCCCCGTCCCCCGAGCCCACCCCGCCGTCCAGCACGGCGTCCGTCCCGGAGCCCCGCGAGGAACACGACCTCGTCGCCGCGGCCTTCGACAACGTCTCGGTCCCCACCCCCCTGGCCACCCCGCCCGACGACACCCCGACTCCGATCCCGGCACCGGCACCGGTTCCGGCACAGGAGACCACGGAGGAGACCACGGAGGAGCCGACCTCGGCCGAGGAGCAGGCGGCGGCGGAGTCCCCGGTCAAGGAGAAGGCGACCGAGGAGAACGCGGCTGAGAAGGACGCGGCCAAGGAGAACACGGCTGAGAAGGCTGCGGCCAAGGAGGCTGCGGCCAAGGAGGACACGGGCAAGGAGGACACGGCCGAAAAGACTGCGGCCGAGGAGTCCTCCACCGAGGAAGCCCCGATCACGGAGGCACCCGCCGAGGACGCCCCGGCCGCGGAGGCCCCTGCCGCGGAGGCCCCTGCCGAAGAGGCACCGGCCGAGGAAGTCACCGCCGAGAAGACACCGGTTGAGGAGGCACCCGCCGAGGACGCCCCGGCCGACGAGGACCCGGTCGCCGACGCCCCGGTCGCGGAAGCACCTGCCGAAGAAGCACCGGCGGAGCAGGTCCCCGCCGAGGACGCACCCGTCGCTGAGCAGACTCCGGCTGTCGAAGCCCCCGCCGAGGAGACCTCCACCGAGGAAGCCCCGGTCGCGGAAGCACCCGCCGAAGAGGCACCGGCTGTCGAAGCCCCGGCCGAGGAAGCCGCAACGGCCACCACGGACCCGGCTCCGGAAGCGGAAACGGAGACGCCGGAGGCGAATGAGGTCACGGAGACGGAGACGGTGACGCCGGAGGCGAAGGCTGCTCCGGAACCGGCTCCCGCCCCGGAGGACGAGTCCACGCCGGAGCCCGAGGCGGCCCCCGAGGCCGTGGCCACCCCGGACCCCGAGCCCGCTCCCGAACCGGAGCCGACCCCGGAGGCCGAGGCAAAGCCGGAGGCCGAGCCCGCGACCGAGACCGCCACCACCCCCGAAGCCGACGTCACCCCGGAGCCCGAGGCAACCCCCGAGCCCGAGCCGGACGCCGAGCCCGAGTCCGCCCCCGCCCCCGAGGCCGCCGACGGCGACGAGGCCCCCCAGGGGCCACCCGCACCCGACGACGAGAGCCGCACGGGTGGTACGGGTGGGGACGAAAGCCCGGCCGAAGGCGGAGCCGAGGCCGTCCCGGCCACCCTCACCACCGCCCACGACGCGGCCACCGCCGCCCTCGCCAAGAGCAACCTCACCGGCACCCGCGCCAAGGTCTACCTCGTACTCGACCGCTCCGCCTCCATGCGCCCGTACTACAAGGACGGCTCCGCCCAGGCCCTCGGCGAGCAGACCCTCGCCCTCGCCGCCGCCCTTGGCACCGGCACCGGCACGACCGTCCACGTCGTCTTCTTCTCCACCGAACTGGACGGCACCGGCGAGCTGACCCTCACCGACCACGAGAACAAGATCGACGAGCTGCACGCCGGCCTCGGCCGCATGGGCCGTACCAGCTACCACGCCGCCGTCGAGGCCGTCCTCGCCCAGCACGACAAGGAGCCCGCCGGCACCCCCGCCCTGGTGGTCTTCCAGACGGACGGTGCCCCCGACGCCAAGACCCCCGCCACCCAGGCCCTCACCAACGCGGCGAAGAGCCACCCCGCCGTCTTCTTCTCCTTCGTCGCCTTCGGTGAGCACGACAACAAGGCCTTCGACTACCTCCGCAAGCTGAAGACCGGCAACGCGTCGTTCTTCCACGCGGGCCCCACCCCCCGCGAGCTCACCGACCAGGAGCTGTACGAGGGCATCCTCGCCACCTGGCGCCCCTGACCCGGGCCCCACCGGATCCGAACGGATCCGACCCGATCCGACCCACCGGGGCGGGCGGAGCGCACGTACGAACGGACATTCCGCCCCGTACGCACGCACCGCCCGCCCCGAAACGCATGTGAGTCGATCTCCACGGGGCCAGTAGGATTTCGACCATGGCGGCCACTGGATCCGAGAAGCAGGGGGCGAAGGCGTACTACGTCTCGACCCCCATCTACTACGTCAACGACGCTCCTCACCTGGGCCACGCCTACACGACCGTTGCAGGGGACGTGCTCACGCGCTGGCACCGTCAGCGCGGCGAGAAGGTGTGGTACCTCACCGGCACGGACGAGCACGGTCAGAAGATCATGCGCACGGCCGAGGCGAACGGGGTCACCCCGCAGGCCTGGGCCGACAAGCTCGTCACGGAGGCATGGAAGCCCCTGTGGGAGCACCTCGACATCGCGAACGACGACTTCATCCGCACCACGCAGAAGCGGCACACCGACCGCGTCAAGGAATTCGTCCAGGATCTCTACGACAAGGGCGAGATCTACAAGGGCGGCTACGAGGGCCCGTACTGCGTCGGCTGCGAGGAGTACAAGCTCCCCGGTGAGCTGCTCGACGGCGAGGGCGAGTACGCGGGCCAGAAGCTGTGCCCGATCCACAAGAAGCCGGTGGAGATCCTCAGCGAGGAGAACTACTTCTTCAAGCTGAGCGAGTACGGCGAGAAGCTGCTCGCCCACTACGAGGCCAACCCCGGCTTCATCCAGCCGGAGTCCGCACGCAACGAGGTCGTGAACTTCGTCCGCCAGGGCTTGCAGGACCTGTCCATCTCCCGCTCGACGTTCGACTGGGGCGTGCCCGTCCCGTGGGACGACAAGCACGTGATCTACGTGTGGATCGACGCGCTGCTGAACTACGCCACGGCGGTCGGCTACAACGAGAACCCGGAGAAGTTCGGGGCGACGTTCCCCGCCGACGTCCACCTGGTCGGCAAGGACATCCTCCGCTTCCATGCGATCATCTGGCCCGCGATGCTGATGGCGCAGGGCCTCCCGCTGCCCGGGAAGATCGCCGCGAACGGCTGGCTGATGGTCGGCGGCGAGAAGATGAGCAAGTCCAACCTCACCGGCATCAAGCCGCAGGACCTGACCTCGCACTTCGGTGTGGACGCGTACCGCTGGTACTTCCTGCGGGCCATCGCCTTCGGCCAGGACGGCTCCTTCTCCTGGGAGGATTTCTCCGCCCGCTACACCAGCGAGCTGGCGAACGACTACGGCAACCTGGCGTCCCGCGTCGCGGCGATGGTCGGCAAGTACTTCGGCGGCGAGCTGCCGGCGTCGGCGGCCGACGGCGACGCGGAGCAGGCGATCCGCGACGGCCTCACCAAGGCCGTCGCGGAGGCCGACCGGAAGATCGGCGAGGAGCTGGACTTCCAGGGCGGCATCCTGGCCGTGTTCGACTTCGTGAAGCAGGTCAACGGCTACATCACCGAGCAGGAGCCCTGGAAGGTCGCCAAGGACACCTCCGACGAGGGCAGGGCCCGCCTGGCGACGATCCTCTACACGGCCGCGGAGTCCCTGCGCGCGGTCGCGGTCCTGCTCAACCCGATCATGCCGGAGACCTCCCAGAAGCTCTGGGACTCCCTCGGCGCGGAGGCCGGCCTCGGCGCCCTGGCGGACCAGAAGGTCCAGGAGTCCGGCACGTGGGGCCTGCTCCCCGCCGGCTCGACGGTCACCAAGGGCGCGGTCCTCTTCCCCCGCCTCGAGGAGAAGCCGACCGCATAGGACGGACGACACACGCCCAGAGGCCCGGAAACGACACGTTCCCGGGCCTCTGGTTCAGCTTCCCGACGTGTACGCCACGAAGTCGGCCCACGCGTGGCGCGTGAGCGCGAGCCGAGGCCCCCCTATGTGCTTGGAATCGCGGACGTGCACGACGTCGGGGGCCGTGGCGACCTCGATGCAGTCGTTGCCGTCGCCGCTGCTGCTGTAGCTGCTCTTGAACCAGGTCAGGTCGGAAGCGTCGTGGCTGGTGGAGGTGCCGGTCATGTCTCTCCAAGCATCTGCTCGATGAGGGCCCGCGACTCTCGGGGCGTGAGAGCCTGCGCCCGGATCATTCCATAGCGCAGTTCAAGGATCCTGAGCTGCTTCGGCTCGGACACCGGGCGACCGCTGAAGGCACCTTCGGAGCGGCCCACCGCCGTGCCGTCCGGGAACTTGAGCACCTCGATCAGTCCGCCCGTGCCGAAGTGTTCCTCGCAATCGGTCGGCATCACCTGAATCGAGACGTTCCGCAACTGCCCGAGTTCCAGCAGACGTTCAAGCTGCCGCCGCCAGACCATATGCAAGGCCCCCTGACGGGCCGGCCAGGCCCCAGAACCCGCCCGAGACTGACTTGCAGACGCCTTCACCCGTCCAGGTGAACATGGCCAACTCTGGTGCTGTCGAGCCCGGTTACCGGCCTACGCTCCACACGGAACAGGCAGTGGCATGTGCCACAGGCAATACCTTCACCATCCCCTACCCTCACTAACAGGAATTCCTATGGTCAGCTCGCCCCACGAGGCGATGCACCGCATCTTCCAGGAGAATCCGGGCCTCTTCTCCGGGCTTTCCGAGGTACTCGGCATCGACTTCCCCCCGCCCACCTCGGTCACCGTCCTGCCCAACGACCTCACCGAGACCAGCCCCGTCGAGCGCCGCGTGGACACTCTCCTGCGGCTGGACACGGAGGACGGCGAGCCGCTGCTCCTCGCGGTCGAGGCGCAGGGCGGGAAGGATTCGGGAAAGCCCGCCAGTTGGGCGTACTACGCCGCGTACCTGCTCGCGAAGTACCGGCTGCAGCCGCTCCTGCTCGTCGTCTGCCAGGACCGCGCCACGGCGGAATGGGCCGCGCGTGAGGTCCACTTCGGTCCCCGTCAGTGGCCGGTGCTGACCCTGCGGCCGCTCGTCGCGGGACCACACAACATGCCGGTGATCACCGACCCGGCCGAAGTTCGCAAGGATCTCGCCCTCGCTACTCTGGCAGCGATCACCCACGCGACGCACCCGGACGCCGGGGCCATACTCAAGTCAATGACGACCGTTCTGCGGGACACACCGCAGAGTATTGCCGACCCGATCATCGAACTCGTCGCACAAGGCCTGGGTAAGCACCCGGCCGCGGAACTCTGGAGGAAACTGGTGGCCGTGGACCTCTCCTTCTACAAGTCGTCCCTCTCCCAAGAACTCCGTGACGAAGGCCGAGCGGAAGGCCGAGCGGAAGGCCGAGCCGAGGGTGAGGCGCGTCGCGCCGCCGAGGACATCCTCGACATCCTGGAAGTGCGCGGCATCGACGTCCCCGAAGCGGTCAGGGAACGCATCACCGGCTGTGGTGACCCCGAGATCCTGCGCCACTGGCACCGTCGTGCGGTCACGGCCCCGACAGCCGAAGACGTCCTCACAGAGGAGTAACCCCGCCCCCTGACCGCAGGTCGGGGAGCGCCGGGAGCCGACGCGCACGTCTCGGGGAGAAGCCGACCCCGTAACGTGATCGCTACAGCGGGGCCCCGGGGGACGAGCGGACCTTCTCCCGGGCCCCCCGTTTTGCGAAGATCACGTGAAGGCGGTCGACATCCGGCCGCCGCCACTCATGTGGGGGGATCTTCCATGGCACTCTTCGGCAACGCGCACACCGTCGACCCGGCCCAGGCACAGCAGGACTACGCCCGGCTGCTCGGCCACGGCGAGCAGGTGCACGCCGCGTTCCTGCTGATCCGCGACACCATCCTGTTCACCGACCGCCGCCTGATCATGGTCGACAAGCAGGGGATCACCGGCAAGAAGGTGGAGTACCACTCCATCCCCTACCGCAGCATCACCCACTTCGCGGTGGAGACCGCCGGCACCTTCGACCTCGACGCCGAGCTGAAGATCTGGATCTCCGGCACCCCGACCCCCGTCGAGAAGACCTTCACCAAGGGCGTCGACATCTACGAAGTCCAGGCCATCCTCACCCAGTTCGTCGCCCGCTGACCCGCACGGGCCCTCATGACCTGGTTCGACCGCTCGCTGACGGCCACCGCGGCCGAGGACCTCTTCGCCAAGGCGGACGAGGCGTAGGAACCGGCTTCCTGAGGCGCGCCACGGCGAGGGGCCCGGAACCGATACGCGATACCGGTTCCGGGCCCCTTCCGTGCGTCGGGTTACTTCGGCTGCGGCTTGCGCACCGTCAGGTGGAGTTCCTTCAGGCGGGCCTCGTCCAGCTCCGTCGGTGCGCCCATCATCAGGTCCTGGGCGTTGCCGTTGAGCGGGAAGGCGATGGTCTCGCGGATGTTGGGCTCGTCGGCGAGCAGCATGACGATGCGGTCGACGCCGGGGGCGATACCGCCGTGCGGCGGCGCGCCGAAGCGGAACGCGCGGAGCATGCCGGCGAACTTCTCCTCGACCGTCTCGCGGTCGTAACCCGCGATCTCGAACGCCTTGAGCATGATCTCCGGCTCGTGGTTCCGGATCGCGCCGGAGGACAGCTCGACACCGTTGCAGACGATGTCGTACTGCCAGCCCAGGATGTCCAGCGGGTCCTGGGTCTCCAGGGCCTCCAGACCGCCCTGCGGCATCGAGAACGGGTTGTGCGAGAAGTCGATCGCGCCGGTGTCCTCGTCCTTCTCGTACATCGGGAAGTCGACGATCCAGCAGAAGCGGAAGACGTTCTCCTCGAAGTGGCCGGCGCGCTTCGCGGCCTCGACGCGGACCGCGCCCATGATCTTCGAGACCTCGTCGAACTCGCCCGCGCCGAAGAACACCGCGTGGCCCGCGGCCAGCGAGAGCCGCTTGGTCAGTTCGGCGACGTTCTCCTCGGTGAGGAACTTCGCGATCGGGCCGGACAGCGAGCCGTCCTCGGCCACCCGCACCCACGCCAGGCCCTTCGCGCCCTGGGAGACCGCGAAGTCACCGAGCTGGTCGAAGAACTTGCGGGGCTGGGCGGAGACGTCCGGCACCGGCAGCGCACGCACGTGCTTGCCGGCGAACGCCTTGAACTCCGAGCCCTCGAAGATGTCGGTGATGTCGACGAGCTCCAGCTGGGCGCGCAGGTCCGGCTTGTCGGAGCCGTACTTCAGCATCGCCTCGCGGAACGGGATGCGCGGGAACGGGGACGTCACATGACGCCCGTTGCCGAACTCCTCGAACAGCTCGGTCATCAGCTTCTCGATCGGCTGGAAGACGTCCTCCTGCTCGACGAAGCTCATCTCCACGTCGAGCTGGTAGAACTCGCCCGGCGAGCGGTCCGCGCGCGCGTCCTCGTCACGGAAGCAGGGCGCGATCTGGAAGTAGCGGTCGAAGCCGGAGATCATCAGCAGCTGCTTGAACTGCTGCGGCGCCTGAGGGAGGGCGTAGAACTTGCCCGGGTTCAGACGGGAGGGGACGACGAAGTCACGGGCGCCCTCGGGGGAGGTCGCGGACAGGATCGGCGTCGCCATCTCGTTGAAGCCCAGCGCCGTCATCTTCTGGCGGATCGCCGAGATGACCGACGTACGCAGCAGGATGTTGCGGTGCATGCGCTCACGGCGCAGGTCGAGGAAGCGGTACTCCAGGCGCCGCTCCTCGTTGACCCCGTCCTCCGCGTTGATCGTGAACGGCAGCGGAGCGGCGGCGCCCAGCACCTCGACCACGCCGACCTCGACCTCGACCTCACCGGTCGGCAGCTCGGCGTTGACGTTCTCCGTGCCACGCGAGACGACCTTGCCGTCGACGCGGACCACCGTCTCCTTGGAGAGCTTGTCCAGCGCCTCGTAGGCCTCCGTGCCCGGACGGGCCACGAGCTGCGTGATGCCGTAGTGATCGCGCAGATCGATGAAGAGGATGCCGCCCAGGTCGCGCCGATTGTGCAGCCAGCCACTCAGCCGGACGTCGGTGCCGACGTCAGAGGCGCGGAGCTCGCCGCAGGTGTGGGACCTGTACCGATGCATCGTCGTTCATCCAGCCTTCGCGGATCGGGGGCGTTGTTTCACGTGAAACTCCTCCCAGCCTACCGGCCACCCCAAGATCGCTTCTCCGCCATTACTCATCGATCGCGCTTCCGACTTCGGTGGCACTTTTCGGCGCCATCTTCATAAAGTGGTGCAATGCGTACTGGTGAGCCCCTGCCCGCCCTGGGGGACGTCCTCGCCGCCCTCGACACCGGCCTGTGGCACTGGGACACCGCCGCGGGGCTGGTCACGGTCGACTCCATGTCGGCCCGGCTGCTCGGACTGCCTCCCGAACAGGCGACGCTCACCGAGGCCCAGATCCGCTCACGGCTGCACCCCGTCGACTGGAACGAGATCACCGGCGTCGTCCAGCTCGCCGTCGCCGAGAGCACCCTCGCCGAAGTACGCATCCGGATCATGGACGACCGGAACCGGGTCCTGCGCGTGGTGCGCAGCCGTCTCAAACCGTCCTTCGACCGCATGCGCAAGGCCTATGTCCTCACCGGCACGCTCCAGGAGGTCACCGAGCCGACCCCGGGCACGCCCGCGGGCCGCAGCGCGGTCACGGGCGACTGGCGGCGCTCCCGGGAGGCGTTCCTGCTGGACGCGGGCCGGGCCCTGGCCGAGGCCAGGTCGACGCAGGAGGTGCTGCGGGTCGCCGCCAATCTGTCGATGCCCGGCTTCTCACCGGACGGACTGGCCGTGTTCGGCGTCGAGGGCGACCGGCTCACGATCATCGGCCACCACGGACACGAGCCCGGCGCCGACAATCCGTTCACCTACATGCCGATCGACACCGATTACCCGGCCGCCGAGGTGGTGCGCACCGGACGCGCGGTCTACCTCTCCTCCCCGGAGCAGTACAAGGCCCGCTACCCCCTCACCTGGCCGCTCGCCCAGCGCTTCGGCCGCCAGTCCTGGGCCTTCCTGCCGCTGACCGCCTCCGGCCGCACCATGGGCGCCTGGCTCGCCGCGTTCGCCTACCCGGTCGCGTTCACCCCCGACGAGCGTTCCGTGCTGACCACGGTGGCGCGGATGCTGGCCCAGGCGCTGACCCGCGCGGGCACGGCCGAGAGCGAGCGGGCGCTGACCGACGACCTGCAGCGCTCCATGATGCCGAAGCTCGGACCGCGCATCCCGGGCATGAGCGTCACCGCCCGCTACGTCCCCACCGGCGGCGGCCTCCAGGTCGGCGGCGACTGGTACGACGTGATCCCGCTGCCGAGCGGACGGTTCGCGCTGGTCATCGGGGACGTCCAGGGCCATGACGTACGGGCCGCCGGGCTGATGGGACAGCTGCGGATCGCGCTGCGGGCGTACGCCTCCGAGGGCCACCGCCCCGACGCCGTGCTCTCCCGCGCCTCCCGCTTCCTGCACGGGATCGGTGAGGCGGACCCCGCCGACACGCGCTTCGCGACCTGCCTCTACGTCGAGGTCGACCCCGCGAGCGGGGTGCTGGAGATAGCCCGCGCCGGGCACCCGGATCCGGTGATCCGGATGGCCGACGCGACGGTGCTGACCCGTCCGACGGCGGGCGGACTGCCCCTCGGCATCGACCCGGACGCCGACTACCCCACCACCCCGCTGCTCCTGGAGCCCGGCGAGACCCTGCTGGTCTGCACGGACGGGCTGATCGAGACCGGCGGCCACGACCTGGAGACCGGCTGGCAGCGGCTGCGCGCCATCCTCGAGGGGCACAAGGGCAACCAGGAGGAACTGGCCGACGCCCTGGTGCAGGGGGTGCACGGCCCCTCCTCGCACCACACCACCGGCCCGCTGGCCGACCGCCGCGAGGACGACATCGCCGTACTGCTGCTGTGCCGGCAGGGCGACGGATGCGGCTGCGGCGCGGACACGGACACCGTGCGGCCGCCGGTGCGCCGCACGATGCTGACGGTGGCGCAGGCCGAGCCCGAGCGGGTCGCGGTGGCCCGGCAGCAACTGCGCGAGCTGCTGCACGACTGGTCCTCGGCGGACCAGGTGGACTCGGCGGTGCTGCTGCTGTCGGAGATGCTCACCAACGTGCTGGTGCACACCGACACCGACGCCCTGCTGCTCGCCGAGGTGACCGGCGGCGGCGACGGCCGCCGTATGCGCATCGAGGTCACCGACGCCGGGGACGACCTGCCGCACCTGCGCAGACCGGGTGAGCTGGCGTCCTCCGGACGCGGCCTGCTCATGATCGAGCTCCTCGCCCACACCTGGGGCGTCGACCCGCGCGGCGAGGGCAAGAGCATCTGGTTCGAGCTGTACGAGCGGGAGGGCGAAGGGCACCGGCGGCCGGACGGCCACCACCACCACTGAGGCGAGCCCCGCCCCGGTCGTGACCGGGACGGGGCTCGTACGGCGACGGACGGCTCCGGCAGCCCTACCGGTCCGCCCCCGGCCCCTCCTCGGACATCCCGTGCACGGCCGGGATGGTGCCCAGGCGGCCCTTCTGGAAGTCCTCGAACGCCTGCTGCAGCTCGTCCCTGGTGTTCATGACGAACGGACCGTAGTGCGCCATCGGCTCCCGGATCGGCCGGCCGCCGAGCAGGACGACCTCCAGGTCCGGCGTGTGCGCGTCCTGCTTGTCGTCCGCGCGGACGGTCAGCGAGGACCCC
Organism: Streptomyces capillispiralis; assembly: GCF_007829875.1. Lineage (NCBI taxonomy): Bacteria > Bacillati > Actinomycetota > Actinomycetes > Kitasatosporales > Streptomycetaceae > Streptomyces > Streptomyces capillispiralis. Next base: position 3,909,237 of record NZ_VIWV01000001.1, read on the forward strand.
GTGCCGAACACCGCGGTCTGCCCCGTCTGCACCGGGCGCCGCTCGCTGCCGACGCTGCCGCGGCCCGCGAGGACGTAGGCGAGGGCGTTGAAGTCCTCCCGCCAGGGCAGCGTGACCTCGGCGCCCGGCGCGAGCGTCGCGTGGATCATCGTGATCGGCGTGTGCGTGATGCCCGGGCCCTCGTGGCCGTCCAGCTCACCGGCGATGACACGGAGCAGCGCGCCGCCGTCGGGGGAGGTGAGCAGTTGGACGCTGCCGCTGCGGATGTCCTGGTAGCGGGGGGCCATCATCTTGTCCTTGGCCGGGAGGTTCACCCAGAGCTGGAGCCCGTGGAACAGCCCGCCGGAGACGACCAGGTGTTCCGGCGGCGCCTCGATGTGCAGCAGGCCGGCGCCGGCCGTCATCCACTGGGTGTCGCCGTTGGTGATGGTGCCGCCGCCACCGTTGGAGTCCTGGTGGTCGAAGATCCCGTCGATGATGTAGGTGACGGTCTCGAAGCCGCGGTGCGGGTGCCAGGGGGTGCCCTTCGGCTCCCCGGGCGCGTACTCCACCTCGCCCATCTGGTCCATCATGATGAACGGGTCGAGATGGCGGTAGTTGATCCCGGCGAACGCCCGGCGCACCGGGAAGCCCTCGCCCTCGAACCCGCTCGGAGCGGTCGTGACGGTGAGCACGGGACGTGCCAGGGCGTCGGCGGCCGCGGTCACGCGGGGCAGCGTCAACGGGTTCTCGACGGTCACTGCAGGCATGTCGGTACCTCCTCGGTTAACGCCCACTTTAGTTGAGCGTTGAACTTCCTGCTACCCGGAACAGAGAAAGCCCGGAGGGAATTCCCTCCGGGCTCAGCGTGCGGGCAGGGCCGGCCGGCCGCACTCGGGGCACTATCCGTACATACGGCGCATGGCGAAGTCGACCATCTGCTCCACGGCCTTCGCGTCGAACACCATCCGGTGCTCGCCCTCCATGTCCAGCACGAAGCCGTAGCCGGTCGGCAGCAGGTCGATCACCTCGGCGCCGGTGATCACGAAGTACTTGGACTCCTTGCCCGCGTACCGCCGCAGCTCCTTGAGCGAGGTGAACATCGGGATCACCGGCTGCTGGGTGTTGTGCAGGGCGAGGAACCCCGGGTTGTCGCCGCGCGGGCAGTACACCTTGGAGGTGGCGAAGACCTGCTGGAAGTCCTCGGCCGCCATCTGGCCCGTGGTGAACGCGCGCACCGCGTCGGCGAGCGAGGGCGCGGACGGCTCGGGGTACAGCGGCGCCTGCTGCCCGTACCCGCCCTGCATCTGCTGCTGCGGCGGGACGTAACCCTGCTGTGCGCCTGCGCTCTGGTCGTAGCCGTACATGCCGCACAGACTACTGACCCCGCGGGAGGGCTGGGTCACAGATGTCCCGATCGGGGTTGCTTCTTATTACCGACGGGTAGCATCATCGTAGCTACTTGTCGGTACGTGAATCAGTTGCGAGGAGTCAGTGCCTCGCCGATCCCTCTCTAACGGAGCCGTCGCCATGGGGCACTACAAGTCGAATCTCCGCGACATCGAGTTCAACCTCTTCGAAGTACTCGGGCGCGACAAGCTGTACGGCACGGGCCCGTTCGAGGAGATGGACACCGAGACCGCGAAGAGCATCCTCGACGAGCTGACCCGGCTCGCGGAGAACGAGCTCGCCGAGTCCTTCACCGACGCCGACCGCAACCCGCCGGTCTTCGACCCGGAGACCCACACCGCGCCGGTCCCGGCGTCCTTCAAGAAGAGCTACCAGGCCTTCATGGACTCCGAGTACTGGCGCCTGGGCCTGCCCGAGGCCATCGGCGGCACCACCGCCCCGCCCTCGCTGATCTGGGCGTACGCCGAGCTGATCCTGGGCGCCAACCCGGCCGTGTGGATGTACTCCTCCGGTCCGGCCTTCGCCGGCATCCTCCACGACGAGGGCAACGAGACCCAGAAGAAGATCGCGCGGATCGCCGTCGAGAAGCAGTGGGGCTCCACCATGGTCCTCACCGAGCCGGACGCCGGCTCGGACGTGGGCGCCGGCCGCACCAGGGCCGTGCGGCAGGAGGACGGCTCCTGGCACATCGAGGGCGTGAAGCGGTTCATCACGTCCGGCGAACACGACATGTCGGAGAACATCCTCCACTACGTGCTGGCCCGCCCCGAGGGCGCCGGACCCGGCACCAAGGGCCTGTCCCTCTTCCTCGTCCCGAAGTACCTCTTCGACGTCGAGACCGGCGAGCTGGGCGAGCGCAACGGCGTCTACGCCACCAACGTCGAGCACAAGATGGGCCTGAAGGCCTCCAACACCTGCGAGATGACCTTCGGCGACCGCCACCCCGCCAAGGGCTGGCTGATCGGCGACAAGCACGACGGCATCCGCCAGATGTTCCGCATCATCGAGTTCGCCCGCATGATGGTCGGCACGAAGGCGATCTCCACGCTGTCCACGGGCTACCTCAACGCGCTGGAGTACGCCAAGGAGCGCGTCCAGGGCCCCGACCTGGCCAACTTCATGGACAAGACCGCGCCCAAGGTCACCATCACCCACCACCCCGACGTGCGCCGCTCGCTGATGACGCAGAAGGCGTACGCGGAGGGCATGCGCGCCCTCGTCCTCCACACCGCCTCCGTCCAGGACACGATCGCGGTGAAGGAGGCGAACGGCGAGGACGCCTCCGCCGAGCACGCGCTCAACGACCTGCTCCTGCCCATCGTCAAGGGCTACGGTTCCGAGAAGGGCTACGAGCAGCTCGCCCAGTCGCTGCAGACCTTCGGCGGCTCCGGCTTCCTCCAGGAGTACCCGATCGAGCAGTACATCCGGGACTCCAAGATCGACACCCTCTACGAGGGCACCACGGCGATCCAGGGCCAGGACTTCTTCTTCCGCAAGATCGTCCGCAACCAGGGCGCGGCCCTGAACTCGCTGGCCGAGGACATCAAGAAGTTCCTCGCCCTGGGCACCGGCGGCGAGGAGCTGGCCGGCGCCCGCGAGCACCTGGCCAGGGCGGCCGTCGAGCTGGAGGCCATCGTCGGCCTGATGCTCACCGACCTCGCGGCCACCGAGCAGGACGTCAAGAACATCTACAAGGTGGGCCTGAACACCACCCGCCTGCTGATGGCCTCCGGCGACGTGATCGTCGGCCACCTGCTCCTCAGGGGCGCGGCGATCGCCGCCGAGAAGCTCCAGACGGCCTCCGCCAAGGACAGGGCGTTCTACACCGGCAAGATCGCCGCCGCGAAGTTCTTCGCGGCCAACGTCCTGCCCGGCGTCACCCTGGCCCGCAAGATCGCCGAGGGCGTCGAGCTGGACCTGATGGAGCTGGACGAGGCGGCGTTCTAGCCCCACCCCGGACAGACCCCGCGAGACGTCCTCGTGCGTCCGCCGAGCCCCCGCGAGGGCCCGCTCCCGCCCAGGGAGTCGGGCCCTCGCGCTCGTTAAGGTGAACCCCATGAGCGAACCCCCCCGCTTCGATCGCGGCCACACCGACGACCTCATGTCCTTCCTGGCGGCGAGCCCCACGCCGTACCACGCCGTGGCGAACGCCGCCGAGCGGCTGGAGAAGGCGGGCTTCCGGCAGGTCGCGGAGACGGACGTCTGGGACGGGACGGCCGGCGGCAAGTACGTGCTGCGCGGCGGCGCGATCATCGCCTGGTACGTCCCCGAGGGAGCCACCGCGCACACCCCCTTCCGGATCGTCGGCGCCCACACCGACTCCCCCAACCTGCGCGTGAAGCCCCGCCCCGACAGCGGGGCGCACGGCTGGCGCCAAGTGGCCGTGGAGATCTACGGCGGTCCGCTGCTCAACTCCTGGCTCGACCGCGACCTGGGCCTGGCCGGCCGGCTCTCCCTGCGCGACGGCTCCACCCGCCTGGTCAACGTCGACCGCCCGCTGCTGCGAGTCCCCCAGCTCGCCATCCACCTGGACCGCTCGGTCGGCTCCGAGGGCCTCAAGCTCGACAAGCAGCGGCACATGCAGCCGGTCTGGGGCATGGGTGACGACGTGCGCGACGGCGACCTCATCGCCTTCCTGGAGGAGACCGCCGGCCTGCCGTCCGGCGAGGTCACCGGCTGGGACCTGATGGTGCACTCCGTGGAGCCGCCCGCCTACCTGGGCCGCGACCGCGAGCTGGTGGCCGGCCCGCGCATGGACAACCTGCTGTCCGTGCACGCCGGCACCGCCGCCCTCGCCGCGGTGGCGAACCGGGGCGCCGACCTGACCCGCATCCCGGTGCTCGCCGCCTTCGACCACGAGGAGAACGGCTCCCAGTCCGACACCGGCGCGGACGGCCCGCTGCTCGGCAGTGTCCTGGAGCGCTCGGTGTTCGCGCGCGGAGGCTCGTACGAGGACCGGGCCCGCGCCTTCGCCGGCACCGTCTGCCTCTCCTCCGACACCGGCCACGCCGTCCACCCCAACTACGCGGAGCGGCACGACCCGACGCACCACCCGCGCGTCGACGGCGGCCCCATCCTCAAGGTCAACGTCAACAACCGGTACGCCACGGACGGTTCGGGCCGGGCGGTGTTCGCGGCCGCCTGCGACAAGGCGAACGTGCCCTTCCAGTCCTTCGTGTCCAACAATGCGATGCCGTGCGGCACCACCATCGGCCCGATCACCGCGGCCCGGCACGGCATCCGGACCGTCGACATCGGCGTGGCCATCCTGTCGATGCACAGCGCCCGCGAACTGTGCGGCGCCAACGACCCCCACCTGCTGGCGAACGCGCTGGTGGCGTTCCTCGACGGGTAGTCAACTCCCCCACGGCGCATGAGGAGCGCCCGCCCGGGTACCCGGTGTCGACCGGAACCACCGGACAGGGAGGCGACACTCATGGGCCTCGGCGGATGCATCATCCTCATCGCCGTGGGAGCAATCCTCACGTTCGCGACCGACTGGGACATGCAGGGTGTCAACCTTGACCTGGTCGGCATCATCTTCATGATCGTCGGTCTGATCGGCGTCGCGACCTTCAGCAGCATCGCCCGCCGCCGGCGGGTCGTCGTACCGCCCGCCACGCCGGTCGTCGACGACACCCGCCCGCACACCCGTGACGGCTACAGCGACGGGTACGGCGTCTGACCGGGCACGCGATGCGCACCACCACGGGCGCGGGAGACAGGTTCTCCCGCGCCTTCGCCGTCCCCGGAGGCGTCAGCCCCTCGGGCTAGTGGCGGCGTTCCGCGGCGGGTCGCGGGGAACCCGTGGTGCATGAGATTTCTCGTGCGGGACCGGATCCTCGGGATCGGGGACGACTACTGGATCGAGGACGACCGGGGGAACAAGGTCTTCCTCGTCGACGGGAAGGCCCTGCGGCTGCGGGACACCTTCGAGCTGAAGGACACCGAGGGCCGCGTCCTCGTCGACATCCGCCGGAAGATGTTCGCCCTGCGGGACACCATGGTGATCGAGCGGGGCGGTGAGCCGCTGGCGACGGTCCGCCGCAAGCGGCTGTCCCTGCTGCGCAACCACTACCGGGTGTCCCTGGCGGACGGCACCACCGAGCTGGACGTCAGCGGCCGGATCCTCGACCGGGAGTTCGCCGTGGAGTACGACGGCGAACTGCTCGCCGTGATCTCCCGGCGGTGGCTGCACGTCCGGGAGACGTACGGCGTCGACGTCGTACGGGAGGACACGGACCCGGCGCTGCTGATCGCGGTGGCGGTGTGCGTGATCAACCTGGCGGAGAAGGAGCGGGAGGGGTAGCGGGGGCGACGCGGGGAGGCACCGGCGCCGCGGGCGCGCCCCAGCCCAGGGGAGGCCGCGCGGGCGCGCCGCCCCGGGGCGCCCGGGTCAGCGGCGCGGGCGGTCCAGGCCCAGGACGCGGTCCTTGAGGGCCGGGAAGCGCTCGCGGGTGCCCGCCACCGTCGTCGGGTCGAAGTCGACCGTGAGGACCTGCTCGCCGGGGCCCGCCTCCGCGAGGACCTCGCCCCAAGGGTCGACCACGATCGAGTGACCCGCCTGGGGAACTCCGGCGTGCGTCCCGGCCGTTCCACACGCGAGGACGAACGCCTGGTTCTCCACCGCCCGCGCCCGCGCCAGCAGCGTCCAGTGGGACCGGCGGCGTTCCGGCCAGCCCGCGGGGACGACGAGGGTCTCGGCGCCCGCGTCGACGAGCCCGCGGAAGAGTTCGGGGAAACGGAGGTCGTAACAGGTGGCCACACCAATGACGGTGTCCGGCAGACGGACCGTCACCAGCGCGTCGCCCGCACCCATCAGCACGGCCTCGCCCTTGTCGAAGCCGAACCGGTGGATCTTGCGGTAGGAAGCGGCCAGCTCACCGGAGGGGGAGAAGACGAGGGAGGTGTTGTAGAGCGTCCCGTCCGGGTCGCGCTCCGGGACGGAGCCCGCGTGCAGCCACACGCCCGCGTCGCGGGCGGCCTCGGCCATCGCCTCGTGGGTCGGCCCCTGGAGTGGTTCCGCCTCGCTGCCGAACGCCTCGTAGGCGAACGCGCCCGTGGTCCACAGCTCCGGCAGCACGACGAGATCGGCTCCGGCCTGATCCCGTACCGCCCCGGCGACCCGACGGCGCCGCGCCGCGACCGATTCGCCCTCGTTCACGGCTACTTGGAGCAAAGAGGCGCGCACACTACCACCGTCCTGGCGTTCGACCCGCCCACACGGGCCTACGATCGTCACACGAAAGCACTGCCGGGGTGCCACACAGCAGCGTAACTTAGCGTCCCAAGACACCCGCCGAGTGCAGCCATCGCCCACTGGCACCGCCGCCACCACCTGCCCGTGTACCGACCGCCGAGGGGTCCCGTTTCCGTGAGTCTGCATCCCACCCTCCAGCCCTACGCCGACGCCTGGACCCACTCCATCGAGGCGATATCCGAGCTGGTGCAGCGGTTGCCGGAGGCCGACTGGAACCTGCGCACACCGTGCCCGGGCTGGTCGGTCCGTGACGTGGTCTCGCACGTGATCGGCCTGGACTCCGAGATGTACGGCGACCCGCGCCCCATCCACACGCTGCCCCGGGACCTGTTCCACGTCACCAACGACCACCAGCGGTACATGGAGATGCAGGTCGACGTGCGCCGCCACCACACGGCGCCGGAGATGACCGCCGAGCTGGAACTCATGATCATCCGCCGCAACCGCCAGCTGCGGAACGAGAACCGCGCCCCGGACGCCACCGTGCGCGGCCCGCTGGGCACGGAGCTGACCCTGGAGGAGTCCATGCGCCGGCACGCGTTCGACGTGTGGGCGCACGAGCAGGATCTGCGCACGGCGCTGGGCCGCCCGGGCAACCTCGACTCCCCCGGCGCGCACATCGCCCGTGACGTGCTGCTCGCGGAACTGCCGCGCGTGGTGGCCGAGGACGCGCAGGCGCCGCGCAGTTCGGCCGTGGTCATCGACGTCCACGGTCCGGTGGAGTTCCTGCGCACGATCCGCGTCGACATCCAGGGCCGCGGCACCCTGGAGACGGCACCGGCGCTCGGCCCCGCCGCCACCCTCGCCATGGACTGGGAGACCTACGTCCGCCTGGCCTGCGGCCGGGTGACGCCGGAGGCGGTGGCGGACCGGGTGAAGACGGAGGGCGACCCGGACCTGACGGCGGCGATCCTGCGGCACTTCGCGGTGACGAAGTAGCCGGCCGGTCCCGGCCCGCCCGCCGGGCAGGTGGCGGGCCGGGACACCGGCACCGGCGGGTGCCCCGGCACGAGCCCGGTTCCCGCACCGGCACGTTGGACCGGTGCTGCGCCGGTACGTTGGACCGGTTCCCGCAGCGGCACGTGGACCGCTTCCCGCGGCGGCGGGCGGACGGCGGTTCCTACACCGGTACGTGGACCGATGACACCCGGCTCGCGACCAGCCGCTCCCGCTCCCTGCGCGCCGCCCGCCTGCGCAGCCGCAGGATCTGGGTGACGCCCAGCGCCTGGAGCACGAACACCGCCGAGAAGGCGAGGCGGTAGTCCTCCCCGGTGGCGTCCAGCAGCACACCGATCGCGAACAGCGTGGTCATGGAGGCGACGAAGCCCCCCATGTTGGTGATCCCGGACGCCGTGCCCTGCCGCTCGGGCGGATTGGCGGGCCGCGCGAAGTCGAAGCCGATCATCGACGCCGGCCCGCAGGCACCGAGCACCACGCAGAGCACCACCAGCAGCCACATCGGGGCCGTGTCCGCCGGGTAGGCCAGCGTCACCGCCCACACCAGCGCCGTCGCGCCCACCGTGCCGAGCGCCAGCGGCAGCCGTGCCCCGTGGTGCCGGGCGACGACCTGACCGTAGACGAGCCCGACGGCCATGTTGGACAGCACGACGAGGGTGAGCAGCTCACCGGCGGCCGCCCGGGACAGCCCCTGCGCCTCGACCAGGAACGGCAGGCCCCACAGCAGCAGGAACACCATCGCCGGGAACTGGGTGGTGAAGTGCACCCACAGCCCGAGCCGCGTCCCGGGCTCCCGCCAGGAAGCGGCGATCTGCCGGCGCACGTACGCGGCCCCCTGGTGCGGGACGGGTTCCGGTTCGTGCCCCTCTGGGTGGTCCCTGAGGAACAGCACCAGCAGCACGAACACCACGACACCGGCGAACGCGCTGCCCGCGAAGGCCGCCGTCCAGCCGATGCCGTGCAGCAGCCGGGCGATGACCAGCGTGGAGACGAGGTTGCCCGCCATGCCGACCAGGCCCGCCATCTGCGCGACCAGCGGCCCGCGCCGGGCAGGGAACCAGCGGGTGCCCAGCCGCAGCACGCTGATGAACGTCATCGCGTCCCCGCAGCCGAGCAGCGCCCGCGCGGCGAGCGCCATGCCGTACGACGGGGAGAACGCGAAGCCGAGCTGTCCGGCCGTGAACAGCACGACGCCGATGCCCAGCACCTTCTTGGTGCCGAGCCGGTCGACCAGCAGCCCGACGGGTATCTGCATGCCCGCGTAGACCAGCAGTTGCAGGATGGAGAACGTGGACAGGGCGGAGGCGCCCACGTCGAAGCGGTCGGCGGCGTCGAGGCCGGCCACGCCCAGCGACGTGCGGAAGATGACGGCGACGAAGTAGACCGAGACGCCGATGCCCCACACGGCGAGGGCGCGCCGTCCGCCTGGGGGTGCCCCCTCTGGGGGAGGGTCCCCGGGCAGGCTGCCGGAGTCCGTGCGTGCCGCGCCGCTCATCGCACCTCGCCCCGGGCCAGGTGGGAGAACCAGCCGACGTGCCGGTGGACGACCGCGACGGCCGCCTCCGGATCGCCGGAGCGCAGCGCCTGAAGGATCTCGCCGTGCTCGGCGAGGGTCTTGGCGATGCGGTCGGGATGGGAGTGCATCACGGCGACCCCCATGCGCAGCTGGCGGTCGCGGAGTTGGTCGTAGAGGCGGGAGAGGATCTCGTTGCCGCCGCTGCGCACGATCTCGGCGTGGAAGCACCGGTCGGTGACGGCGGCCGCGGCGAAGTCCCCGGCGGCCGCCTGCTCCCGCTGCCGGTCGAGCAGCAGCTCCAGGCGCTCGATGAGTCCGGGCGGGGCGGGCACGGCCTTCCTCGCGGCATGCTCCTCGACGAGCAGCCGCGTCTCCACCACGTCGGCGATCTCCTGGGCGGAGACCGGCAGGACGAGAGCGCCCTTCTTGGGGTAGAGCCTGATCAGGCCCTCGACCTCCAGGCGCAGCAGCGCCTCGCGCACGGGGGTCCGCGAGACGCCCACGGCCTCCGCCAGCTCCCCCTCGGTGAGCAGCGTCCCGCCCTCGTAACGGCGGTCCAGGACGCCCTGCTTGACGTGGGTGTAGACGCGGTCGGCGGCGGGCGGTTGCTTCACGGCGGCCAGGCTCATGCCGACAGGATAGATACAACACGTACGCATGGAAGTATCCGTCCACGATGCGGACCGACTCACCCCCGGGAAAGTGACCCGCTTCACGTACAACCCTCCGCCGTCGGCGTGCGTCAGACAGGTGCGGCTCCCTTGCGGGCCGTGCTGCACCTCCGTCGCACCACTGGGGAATTTCAACTCAATCGGGGTACCTCACTTGAATACCGGCATTCAGGGCATCCGCCTCCGCAGAGCCGTCGGCGTCGCCGTGACCACCGGCGCCGTGCTCGCGTCCGGGGCCCTCCACGCGGCGCCCGCGCAGGCCGCCGCCGCACCCACGATCGTCGCCAAGGGCGGCTACGTGATGAACAACGGGAACGGAAAGTCGCTTTACACCAAGGCGGCGGACACGCGTCGCTCGACCGGTTCGACGACGAAGATCATGACCGCGAAGGTCGTGCTGGCGCAGAAGAACCTGAACCTGGACGCCAAGGTCACCATCCAGATGGCCTACAGCGACTACATCGTGAAGCACAACGCCTCGTCGGCCCGCCTGATCGTCGGCGACAAGGTCACCGTGCGCCAGCTGCTGTACGGGCTGATGCTGCCGTCCGGCTGCGACGCGGCGTACGCGCTCGCGGACAAGTTCGGCTCGGGCTCGACGCGGTCCGCCCGGGTGAAGTCGTTCATCGGCAAGATGAACGCGGAGGCGAAGAAGCTGGGCCTGAAGAACACCAGCTTCGACTCGTTCGACGGCATCGGCAACGGCAAGAACTACTCGACGCCGCGCGATCTGACGAAGATCGCGAGCAGCGCGATGAAGAGTTCCACGTTCCGCTCGATCGTGAAGACGAAGAAGTACACGGCGAAGACCATCACCAAGACGGGCAGCACCCGCACGATGGCGCCGTGGACCAACACGAACACGCTGCTCAGCAACTACAGCGGCACGATCGGCGTGAAGACCGGCTCCGGCCCGGAGGCCAAGTACTGCCTGGTCTTCGCCGCGACGAGGAACGGCAAGACCGTCATCGGCACGGTCCTCGCCTCCTCCTCCGCCGCCCAGCGCGAGAAGGACGCCAAGCAGCTCCTGAGCTACGGCTTCGGCAAGGCCTGAGTCCGCACCCGCACCACCGCACGCCCCGAAGGGGCCCGTCACCGCCGACGGGCCCCTTCCGCGCGTGGGTGGCCATACCCCCTCCCGTCGGCCGGGACGGGAGTTTTCGCTCACCTTCGCTCGCAGTCGTGAACATCCCTGAACCGGCTGGCATATGCCCTCCGCACAGCTCTACGTTCCGCGACGGAGGTGGTTCACATGAACGAACCGAGCAACCGGCCCCAGCGGGCCGAGCAGCACGACGCGATCGACGTCAGTGACTTCGTGTACGCGGCTACCGGCGCGCGGGTGCGCAGGCTGACCATGCCGGACGGAACGCACTGGTTCCCGGCGGTGGACGTGTGCAGGGAACTGGGGCACACCAACGCCCGGCAGGCACTCTCGGACCATGTCCCGGACGAACACCGAGAGAATCTCGAGACCGTCACCGGAACTTACGGTCTCGGCGTTCCCGCAGGCAGGGAGTGGCGTCGAGACCTGAACGTCATCTCTCTCCAGGGCCTGATCCTGCTCGTCAACGCCTGCACCAAGCCGGCCTGCGCGCCCTTCAAGCAATGGGCCGCCGAAGTCATCGAGACCGTGCAGCGCGAGGGTTCGTACTCCCTCGACGAGGCCGAGGTGCAACCCCCCGAACCCGGCGCCCCCGTCGCCTACGCCATGCCGGAACAGGTCGCCGAGGCCATCGTCCGGCTCGAGGCGCACAACCTCCAGCTGGACGAGGAGCTGGCCAACGGTCAGCGTGCATCGATCGCGTTGCAAACGCAGATGGTGGCCATGCAAAGGGAGGCGTTGGCCGTGCAGCAGGAGATGCTGGACACGCAGCGGGAGACGCTGGCCATGCAGCGGGAGATGCTGGGCACGCAACAGGCCACCGTCGCCGTGCAGCAGGCCATGGTCCGGGCGGTGGAGCGCATCGCGGACCGGTTCGACGCCCTCGCCCTGCGGGGCCGGGAGCCCCGGAGCCCCGTCACCGCGCTGCCCACCACGGAGTCCCTGCTGGCCGACTGGCGGCAGCGGCTGTCCGTGACGGAGGACGTGTGGACGGTGGCCGTGTTCATCGCCCCCGTGCTCGTCGAACAGGGGGAGCTGCGCGAGCCGCTGGAGTCGATCGCCGCCCGTACCGGGCTGTCCGTGCGCCGCGTCAACGAGTGCCTGCGGCTGCTGCGCAAGCACGCCTGCATCCACTCGCGGGGCGGGGCCGAGGACGGGGCCCCGGTGTACGTGCTGCACCAGGTCTGAGCCCGGCACGGCAGAAGGGGCGTCGCAACTCCAACTTGCGGCGCCCCTCCCGTCATGAACCTACCCGGTCCGTGCCCTCACGCCCAGCTGATCAACCGCTTCGGGTGTTCCAGGATCGCGGCCACGTCGGCCAGGACCTTGGAGCCCAACTCGCCGTCGACCAGGCGGTGGTCGAAGGAGAGGGCCAGCGTGGTCACCTGGCGGGGCTTCACCTTGCCCTTGTGGACCCACGGCTGGAGCTTGATCGCGCCGACCGCGAGGATCGCGGACTCGCCGGGGTTGAGGATCGGCGTGCCGGTGTCGACGCCGAAGACGCCGACGTTGGTGATCGTCACCGTGCCGCCCTGCATCGCCGCCGGGGACGTCTTGCCCTCGCGGGCCGTGGACACCAGTTCGCCCAGGGACTCGGCCAGTTGCGGCAGCGTCTTGGCGTGGGCGTCCTTGATGTTCGGGACGATCAGGCCGCGCGGGGTGGCCGCCGCGATGCCCAGGTTGACGTAGTGCTTGACCACGATCTCCTGGGCGGCCTCGTCCCACGACGCGTTGATGTCGGGGTTGCGCCTGATCGCGACCAGCAGCGCCTTGGCGATCAGCAGCAGGGGGTTCACGCGCAGGCCCGTGAACTCCTTGTCCTGCTTGAGCTCCTCGACCAGCTTCATCGTGCGCGTCACGTCGACCGTCACGAACTCGGTGACGTGCGGGGCGGTGAACGCCGAGCCGACCATCGCCGCCGCCGTCGCCTTGCGCACCCCCTTGACCGGGACGCGGGTCTCGCGCGCGGTGTCGTACGACGCCGGCGCGACGGACGCGGCGGGCGCGGGGGCAGGGGCCGGGACGGCGGCGGGGGCCTCCGGGGCGGCCGGCTGCGCCGCCGCCACCGCCGCGTGGACGTCCTCGCGGGTGATGATGCCGTCCGGGCCGGTCGGGGTGACCGTGGCCAGGTCGACGCCCAGGTCCTTCGCGAGCTTGCGCACCGGGGGCTTGGCCAGCGGGCGCGACGCCCCCGCGACCGGAGCCGGAGCCGCAGCCGGAGCCGGAGCCTGAGCCGCGGCCGCCGCGTGGCCGTTCAGCTCCTGCTGGACGGCGGCCGCCGCCTGCTGGGCCGCGGCGTCCGGGGCCGCCGCCTTGCGGGGGCGGCGGCGGGTGGAGGACGTCGCCACGCCGTAACCCACCAGGACGGGCTGGCGGGCCGCCGGCTCGGCCTTCGGCTCCTCGGCCACCGGTTCCGGCGCGGCGGCCGGTGCGGGCGCCGCCGCCTCCGGGGCGGCGCCGCCGGAGACGTCCACCGCGATGATCGACGTGCCCACGTCGACCGTGGTGCCCTCGGGGAAGTGCAGCGCGCGCACCACCCCGTCGTAGGGGATGGGCAGTTCGACGGCCGCCTTCGCCGTCTCGACCTCGCAGACCACCTGGCCGTCGGTGACCGTGTCGCCGGGCTGGACGTACCACTTGAGGATCTCGGCCTCGGTCAGGCCCTCGCCCACGTCCGGCATCTTGAACTCGCGTACGGACGCGTCCGTCATCGTCGTCACGACCCTCTCCTCAGTACGCCAGCGAGCGGTCGACGGCATCGAGCACCCGGTCCAGGTCCGGGAGGTAGGACTCCTCCAGGCGGGCCGGCGGGTACGGGGCGTGGTAGCCGCCCACCCGCAGCACCGGGGCCTCCAGGTGGTAGAAGCAGCGCTCCGTGATCCGCGCGGCGATCTCCGCGCCGGAACCGAAGAAGACCGGTGCCTCGTGGACGACGACCAGCCGGCGCGTCTTCTCCACCGACCTCTGGATCGCGTCGAAGTCGATCGGGGAAACCGACCGCAGGTCGAGGACCTCCAGGGAGCGGCCCTCCTCGGCCGCCGCACCGGCGACCTCCTGGCAGAGCTTCACCATGGGGCCGTACGCGGCGAGCGTCAGGTCCGTGCCCTCGCGCACCACGCGGGCGGCGTGCAGCGGGCCGGGGATCGCCTCGGTGTCGACCTCGCCCTTGTCCCAGTAGCGCCGCTTGGGCTCGAAGAAGATCACCGGGTCGTCGCTCTGGACGGCCTGCTGCATCATCCAGTACGCGTCCGACGCGTTGGACGGGCTGACGATCTTCAGGCCCGCGACATGCGCGAACAGCGACTCCGGGGACTCGGAGTGGTGCTCCACCGCGCCGATGCCGCCGCCGTAGGGGATGCGCACGACGACGGGGAGCTTGACCTTGCCCAGCGAGCGGGCGTGCATCTTCGCGAGCTGCGTGACGATCTGGTCGTACGCCGGGAAGACGAAGCCGTCGAACTGGATCTCCACCACCGGGCGGTAGCCGCGCAGGGCCAGGCCGATCGCCGTGCCGACGATGCCCGACTCGGCGAGCGGGGTGTCGATGACACGGCTCTCGCCGAAGTCCTTCTGCAGTCCGTCCGTCACCCGGAACACGCCGCCGAGCTTGCCGACGTCCTCACCCATGACGAGGACCTTGGGGTCCGCGTCCAGGGCACGCCGCAGCGACTCGTTGATCGCCTTGGCCAGGGCCATCTTCTCAGCCATCTCACTTACCCCCGTCTTCGTCCGCGAACGACGCCTGGTAGGCGGCGAACTGCGCCCGCTCCTCGTCCACGAGCGCGTGACCGTCCGCGTACACGTTCTCGAAGATGGCGAAGTGGTCCGGGTCCGGCATGGCACGGACCGCTTCGCGCACTCGTTTGCCCAACGCCTCGCTCTCGGCCTCCAGTTCCGCGAAGAATCCCTCGTCCGCGTGGTGTGCGGACTCCAGGTGGCGGCGAAGGCGCAGGATCGGGTCCTTGGCCTCCCAGGCGGCCCGCTCGTCGTCGTGGCGGTAGCGGGTGGGGTCGTCGGAGGTGGTGTGCGCGCCCATGCGGTACGTGAACGCCTCGACCAACGTCGGGCCCTCACCGGCGCGGGCCCGCTCCAGGGCCCACTTGGTGACGGCGAGGTTCGCCAGCACGTCGTTGCCGTCCACGCGGACGCCCGGGAAGCCGTAGCCCTGAGCGCGCTGGTACAGCGGCACGCGGGACTGCTTCTCGGTCGGCTCGGAGATCGCCCACTGGTTGTTCTGGCAGAAGAACACCACCGGGGCGTTGTAGACCGCGGAGAAGGTGAAGGCCTCGGCCACGTCGCCCTGGCTGGAGGCGCCGTCGCCGAAGTAGGCGATCACCGCGCTGTCCGCGCCGTCCTTGGCGACGCCCATCGCGTACCCCGTGGCGTGCAGGGTCTGGGAGCCGATGACGATCGTGTACAGGTGGAAGTTGTTGCCGTTGGGGTCCCAGCCGCCGTTGTTCACACCGCGGAACATGCCGAGCAGGTTGGCCGGGTCCACTCCGCGGCACCAGGCGACGCCGTGTTCGCGGTAGGTGGGGAAGACGTAGTCGTCGTCGCGCAGGGCCCGGCCGGAGCCGATCTGCGCCGCCTCCTGTCCGAGCAGCGAGGCCCACAGGCCCAGCTCGCCCTGGCGCTGAAGGGAGGTGGCCTCGGCGTCGAAGCGTCGGGTGAGCACCATGTCGCGGTACAGGCCGCGCAGCTCCTCGGCGGTGATGCCGTCGACGTAACCGTCGAACTGTGCGTTCTTGACGCGCTTGCCCTCGGGCGTCAGCAGCTGGACGAGGGCGGGCTCGGTGCTCTTCTTGGCGCCGACGGCCTTTTTGGTCGTGCTGGTGGTGCGCTTGGTGCCGGTGGTGCCGGCCTTCGTTCCGGCGCTGCGTCGCGGTGTGCGCGCGGCAGTGCTCTCCACGGTCACGTGTGCTCCTCCGTCGGTCCGGCCCCCGGGGTTGCCGGTAGGCCAGTGCGGCTCACCTGTTACTCGACCACCGGGCACGGGGTGGGTGCCACTCGGCCGGGAACAGGCGTGACAGGTGCCCCGGCGAGCGCCCTGCAAGAGGCACGGTACCCAGTGCTCCACATTTCTGTGAAACCCCATCTGACCTGCGATTTTGCTTGGATATCCAAGTAAATCGGGGACGGTCCTGAAGGTGCGCTGGTCACAGCCTTGCAGGCTGCCGGAGCAACGGCACGTTATCCCGGGCACCCCGGACACGGGAAGGGTCGAGTTTCGCGACACCACCCGCGCGGGGGCCGCCCGGCGGAGGAGAGGGTCAGCCGCCCACGTTGCCGACGGAGGTTCCGGCGTCGGTGCCGCCCGCGTCCGCGCCGCCGGCGTCGGTGCCGCCCGCGTCGGTGCCACCGGCGTCCGTACCGCCCGCGTCGGTGCCGCCCGCGTCCGTACCGCCGACGTCCGTGCCACCGGTGTCCGTGCCGCCGGTGGGCGTGTCGGGCGCGGTCGGCTGCGAGCTCGTCGGCGGGTTGCTCGGCTCCTCCGACTGCGTCTGCGACGGGGCCTCGGACGGCGTGTACGTCTGGTCCCAGTTGCCGCCGGAACCGGTGCCCGGGTCCGTGCCGGTGTCGGTGCCCGGGTCGGTGGTCTCCTCGGTCGCCTCGTCGCTCGGGCTCTCGCTGGACTTCTCGTCCTCGGTGGTCTGCGTCACGGACGGGGACGTGTCGGGCTTCCCTCCGCCGCCGTCGCCACTGCCGTTCATCGCCAGCGCGACGCCCGCCGCGATGGCGATCACCGCGAGCACCGCGAGGACCAGCAGCTTGCCGCGTCCGCTGCCCCTGTTGCCGTGGCCCTCGAAACCGCCGTCGTCCCCGCCGCCGTACCCGGTGGGCAGGATCGGCTGCGGGATGGCCGCCGTGCTGGAGGCGTCCGGGTGCGGCATCGCGGTCGTGCCCGCGAAGCCCGCCGCGGGGGTGTGCCGGCCCTCGTGCAGGTGGACCGGGCCGGTGTTCCAGGTGCCGGTGTGGCCGCCCTGGTCGTACAGCATCTGGAGCGCGTACTGGATCAGTCCGCGCATCTCCTCGGCCGTCTGGAAACGGTCGTCGGGCTCCTTGGCGAGGGAGCGCATGACCAGCCCGTCCAGCTCCGGCGGGCAGCCGTCCGAGGCCTCCGAGGGGGGCGTGGGGATGTCCTGGACGTGCTGGTAGACCACCGACAGCGGCGTCTCACCCGTGAAGGGGGGCCGCAGCGCCAGCAGCTCGTACATCAGGCAGCCGGTGGCGTACAGGTCGGAGCGGTGGTCGACGGCCTTGCCGAGCGCCTGCTCCGGGGAGAGGTACTGCGGGGTGCCCATGACCATGCCGGTCTGGGTCATCGTCGTGGACGCGCCGTGCAGCGCGCGGGCGATGCCGAAGTCCATCACCTTCACGGCGCCGTTGTGGGTGATGATGACGTTGGCCGGCTTGATGTCGCGGTGCACGATGCCGTGCTGGTGGGAGTAGGCGAGCGCCTCCAGGACACCGGAGACGATGATCAGCGCCTGCTCGGGGCCCGGGGCCTCGGCGTTCATCAGCAGGTCGCGGATGGTGCGGCCCTCGACCAGCTCCATCACGATGTACGGCACCGACTGGCCGCCGACGACGTCCTCGCCGGAGTCGTACACGGCGACGATCGCGTGGTGGTTGAGACCGGCCACCGACTGCGCCTCGCGCGTGAAGCGCGCCTTGGACACGGGGTCCTCGGCGAGGTCGGAGCGGAGCAGCTTGACGGCGACCGTGCGCCCGAGCCGTACGTCCTCTGCGGCGAACACCTCGGCCATGCCGCCCCGGCCGAGCCGGTGCGTCAGCCGGTACCGGCCGTCGCCGACAAGCCCGCCGTTGCCCCAGTTGTCCGGCGCGTCCGAGATGCCGCCGCCAGTCGCCTCGGGGTCGGACGGGCCCTGAGCGCGCTGCTGCTGTGCCATCAGTCCTCGCCGTCGTTTCTGCCCGCGGTGCGCGCGGTGTTGTTACGGTCTCCGTCGGCCACGCTACAGCCTTCGCGGGGGCCTCCGGTCCGAGACGGACTGCCAGGACCGGCACGGGACGGACCGGCCATGAAACCCTCACTCCGTACTGTCGTGCAAATTCGGTGTACCGGTCGTACGACCCCTGTAACGCTTCCGCGACGCTTCTTTCGCGTACGGTCACGGAACGGGCACCACGCTTGACGTGTCAGTGCCCTCGGGCAGACTTGGCCGGGAATAGCACATTGGATCTACGACGAAGCGGTCGACGAAGAGTCACGGACGGCGGCGCCGGAGAGGCTACGGGGGACGCGGAACATGAGCCAGGACGGCGCGACGGGCCGGTACGCGGGGCGGGCGCTCGCCGGCGGACGGTACCAACTCCGGGACCTGCTCGGCCAGGGTGGCATGGCGTCGGTGCACCTCGCCTACGACAGCGTGCTCGACCGCCAGGTCGCGATCAAGACGTTGCACACGGAACTCGGCCGGGAACAGGCCTTCCGTGAGCGCTTCCGCCGCGAGGCCCAGTCCGTGGCGAAGCTCACGCACACCAACATCGTCTCGGTCTTCGACACCGGCGAGGACGACGTGGACGGCATGACGACGCCGTACATCGTCATGGAGTACGTCGAGGGCCGCCCGCTGGGCTCCGTGCTGGACGAGGACGTGCGGCAGCAGGGCGCGATGCCCGCCGACAAGGCGCTGAAGATCACCGCGGACGTGCTGGCGGCGCTGGAGATCAGCCACGAGATGGGGCTGGTCCACCGCGACATCAAGCCGGGCAACGTGATGATGACCAAGCGCGGCGTGGTCAAGGTGATGGACTTCGGCATCGCCCGCGCCATGCAGTCCGGTGTGACGTCGATGACGCAGACCGGCATGGTCGTCGGCACCCCGCAGTACCTCTCGCCGGAGCAGGCCCTCGGCCGCGGTGTCGACGCCCGCTCCGACCTGTACTCGGTCGGCATCATGCTGTTCCAACTGGTCACCGGGCGGCTGCCGTTCGAGGCGGACTCGCCGCTGGCCATCGCGTACGCGCACGTGCAGGAGGAGCCGCCGACCGCGTCCTCCATCAACCGGGCGCTGCCGCCGGCCGTGGACGCGCTGATCGCCCGCGCGCTGAAGAAGAACCCCAACGAGCGTTTCCCCAGCGCGGAGTCGATGCGCGGGGAGTGCCTGCGGGTGGCGCAGTCCTTCCAGGCGGCGCCGCCGAGCATCGTCCCCGGCGCGCAGGCGCAGAGCGGCGCGGGCGTCGGCTCCGCGGTGTTCCCGCCGGTCGGCCAGGGCACCCCGGCCCCCACGGGCAACGTGCAGACGCCGTACCAGCCGACGCCGGCGCCGCACCAGAACCCGTACGGCACCCCGGCACCCTCCGCGCCCTCCCCGGCGTACGGCTACCCGCAGCAGGGCGGCTACCAGACGCCCGCCTCGGCGGCGTACTCCCCGCAGCAGGGTCCCTCGACGCCGCCGCCCTACAACATCACGCCCCAGACTCCGGCGTCGGGCGGTGCGCGCGGCGGCCGGAACAAGTCGGTGATCATCGGTTCGGTCGTCGTCTCCCTGGTCGCCGTCGGCGGCCTGATCACCGCCCTGATGATGAACGGCGGCGAAAAGGAGCCGCAGGGCGGCGGGGGCGGCACCCCCTCGGCGACGGCGTCGACGGGCAAGGCGGAGGGCTACCGCGGGCCCGACACGTCGAAGGAGATCGACAAGGAGGAGTGCGAGGAGCCGCAGGAGTCGTACAACGACCCCGAGAAGATCCGGCTCCCCAACTTCAAGTTCAAGTACATCGGCTCGGTGAAGGAGTGCCTCCAGGCCGCCGGCTGGGGCGACTTCAAGATCGTCAAGGTCGACGAGAACACCTACGGCGAGGGCTCCGTGCGGGACCAGTTCCCGCCCGCCGGCACGGACGTCGACCCCGAGAACATGCCGGAGATCACCTTCAAGGTCTCGACGGGGAACCCCCCGTCCTGACCCTGGCCGCGGGTGACGGGAAGGTCCGCCCCGGCCGCGGGTGACGGGAAGGTCCGCCCCGGCCGCGGGTGACGGTACGACGAAGGGGCCCGGCAGCTTGTGCCGGGCCCCTTCGTGCTGCTCGGTGGGACAGCGGGCGGTGGGACGGGGTCTACAGGTAGGGGCCGCCCGAGCGGCCGCCGATGTGGGGGTCCTCCTGGCCGTCGCCGACGCCCGGGGGGAGGGCGCGGCGCATCTGCTCCAGCTGGGCCCGCGCGGCCATCTGCTGGGCGAAGAGCGTGGTCTGGATGCCGTGGAAGAGGCCCTCCAGCCAGCCCACCAGCTGGGCCTGGGCGATCCGCAGCTCGGCGTCGCTCGGGGTCACCTCGTCCGTGAAGGGCAGGGAGAGCCGCTCCAGCTCCTCGACCAGCTCGGGGGCCAGACCGTCCTCCAGCTCCTTCACCGAACTGGCGTGGATCTCCTTGAGCCGGGCCCGGCTCGCCTCGTCCAGGGGAGCCGCCCGCACCTCCTCCAGCAGCTGCTTGATCATGCTGCCGATCCGCATGACCTTCGCCGGCTGCTCGACCTGCTCCGTCACCGGGGTCTCGCGGGAGTCCTCGTCTCCGGTGCCGCCGCTGAGCGCCATGCCGTCCTGGCCGACGACCAGGATCTGCGGATTCTCCGGCGACCGTTCGTTCCTCGGCATCTCCATGGCGCCATTGTCCCCCACGCCCGCACCCCGTTCGGGCCCTGCCCCCGGAACCGCTCGCGCGAGGGGAGCCGGAGGGGGGGTCAGCCCGACGGCCGTATCCGACATGCACGGGTTGGGGCGGAATGCGAGGCTGTTGGGCGTCCATCCGGCCCATCTTGCCGACGGTGTGAGCGAGCACCGGCCGGCGCGGGAGGTCACGGTCGTGACTCCATGGCTGCGTGTAGTGGGGGCGGCGGTTGTTCTGGGGGCGGGGGCGGTGGTGACGCCGTACGGCGCCGTGGCGGCGCCGTACGGCACTGCTGCCCACGGGGTGCCGGGCGTGCCCGGCGCGGACGGTGTGCGCGGCGCCGGTGGTGTGCCGGGCGAGGGCGGCTCGTGGAGCGGCGGTGGCACGCGGAGTGCCTCCGGTGCGGCGCGGCCGTCGCCCGGTGACACGGCCGGCCCGCCCTCCCCGGCCCGTGCCGGGGCCCGGCACGGGCCCGGGGCCGCGCCCCGCCCCGCCCCCTCGGTAGCCCGCTCCGCGTGGCCCACGTCGTCGTCCACGCCGTCGCCGACGTCGTCCCCCACTTCGTCACCCTCCGAGCGGCCGTCCCGCGCCGGGAGCCGGCCGGGGGAGGGCCGGGAGCGGCCCGGCCGGCGGGAGAAGCCGGAGGAGGACGCGCGCGACTCCGGGGAACGCGGGCGGGAGGGGCGGGGCGACGCGCATGACGACGGCGGTGCGACCGAGGGGCCGCGCCCCGGGGACGACGAGGCCGTGTCCCGGGCGCCCGGCCGGGCCGACACCGTCGCGGAGACACCGGCGTCGCAAGGGGCGGCGCCGGTGTCCGCCACACCGTCGCGGTCGGCCGCGCCGGTCGCGGGCGCCGGGCCCGCCGTGGAACCCGTCCTGCGGATCCTGCCGCTGGGCAGCGGCCTGATGCTCATCGGGCTGGGCCTGGGGCTCGCCTTCGTCGCCCTGCGGATGCGCCAGGGCGGCGGAGTGTCCTGAACCCGGCCGGGCTCCGGAGGACCGGGGCCCGCGGGAGCGGACGCGGTGGTGCGGTGGCCCCTCAGTTCGGGGTCACCAGCAGCACCTTGCCGATGTGGCCGCTGTCCTCCACGACCCGGTGGGCGGTGGCCGCGTCCGGCATCGGGATCTCGCGGTCGATGACGGGGCGGATGTGGCCGCCGGAGACGAGCGGCCAGACGTGTTCCCGTACCGCCGCCACGATCGCGGCCTTCTCCGCCGCCGGCCGGGCGCGCAGCGTCGTCGCGCTGATCGCGGCGCGCTTGCCGAGCAGGGCGCCGATGTTCAGCTCCCCCTTGACGCCCCCCTGCATGCCGATGATCGCCAGCCGGCCGTTGACGGCGAGGGCCTGGACGTTGCGGTCCAGGTACTTGGCGCCCATGTTGTCGAGGATGACGTCGGCGCCGGCCCCGTCGGTGGCCTGCTTCAGCTCGGCGACGAAGTCCTGCTCCCGGTAGTTGATCAAAATGTCCGCGCCGAGTTCGGCGCAGCGCTCCAGCTTCTCCTCGGTGCCCGCGGTGACCGCGACCCTCGCGCCGACGGCCTTGGCCAGCTGGATCGCCATGGTGCCGATGCCGCTGGAACCGCCGTGCACGAGGAGGGTCTCGCCCGGGCGGAGGTGGGCGATCATGAAGACGTTCGACCAGACCGTGCAGACGACCTCCGGAAGCGCCGCGGCCTGGTCGACGGTGAGCCCTTGGGGGACGGGCAGCAGCTGCCCCGCCGGGACGGCGACCTTCTCGGCGTAACCGCCGCCGGTGAGCAGCGCGCAGACCTCGTCGCCGACGGCCCATCCGCCCACGCCGGGACCGAGCGCGGCGATCCGCCCGGAGCATTCGAGACCGGGGTAGGGCGACGCGCCGGGCGGGGGGTTGTAGAAGCCCTGCCGCTGGAGGAGGTCGGCACGGTTGACGGCACCGGCCACCACGTCGACCAGGACCTCGCCCTCGCCGGCCACCGGGTCGGGGACCTCGTCCCACACCAGCGCCTCGGGCCCACCGGGTTCGGGAATCGTGATCGCATACATGAGGGGACCGTACCCCCGAGGAGGCCGGGGGCCGCCCGGGGCCGACGGACATCCATGTGCGGGAGCGATGAGTTTGCGCGACGGTGGGAGTCTCCCCATGCGTAGCCCCAGCACGCGGAAGGACCCGAAGCATGAGCACGCAGCCGTCCGGCCTGGCGATCGAGACCGCGGGCCTGGTCAAGACCTTCGGTGAGACGCGGGCCGTCGACGGGGTCGATCTCGCGGTGCCGGCCGGCACCGTGTACGGGGTCCTCGGGCCGAACGGCGCGGGCAAGACCACCACCGTGAAGATGCTCGCCACCCTCCTGCGCCCCGACGGGGGCGAGGCACATGTCTTCGGTCACGACATCGTGCGCGAGGCCGACGAGGTGCGCGGCAGGGTGAGCCTCACCGGCCAGTACGCGTCCGTGGACGAGGACCTCACCGGCTCTGAGAACCTGGTCCTGCTGGCCCGGCTCCTCGGTCACCGCAAGCCCGCCGCGCGCGGCCGCGCCGCCCAGCTCCTGGAGGCCTTCGGCCTCACGGACGCGGCCGGGAAGCAGGTCAAGCACTACTCGGGCGGCATGCGGCGCCGCATCGACATCGCCGCGTCCATCCTCAACACCCCCGACCTGCTGTTCCTCGACGAGCCGACCACCGGTCTCGACCCGCGCAGCCGCAACCAGGTGTGGGACATCGTGCGCGCCGTCGTCGCCCAGGGCACGACGGTGCTGCTGACCACGCAGTACCTGGACGAGGCCGATCAGCTGGCGTCGCGGATCGCCGTCATCGACCGGGGCAGGGTGATCGCCGAGGGCACCAAGGGCGAGCTGAAGGCGTCCGTCGGCGCCGGATCCGTCCATCTGCGGCTGCGCGATCCGCGGCAGCGGCCGCTCGCCGCCGACCTGCTGCGCCGCGCCCTCGACGCACAGGTGCAGCAGGAGGCCGACCCGGTGGCGCTGACCGCGCGCCTCACCGCGGCCGCGAGCGACGGCACCGCCGCCGAACAGGCCGCCCGCGCGCTGACCGAACTCGCCCGCGGCGGAGTCACCGTCGACAACTTCTCCCTCGGCCAGCCCAGCCTGGACGAGGTGTTCCTGGCGCTGACCGGTCACGACACCCGCCGGCCCCGGTCCGGCCCGGACACGGACCACGACCCGAAGGACGAGGTGGCCGCATGAGTGCCACGACCACCACCGAGAGCGGCGACCTCGCCCCGGTGCGCACCGAATCCCTCGCCGAACTGCTGGTCGCCAAGGAGCGCCCGCCCCGGCCCAGCGCCTGGTCGGCCTCGCTGACCTTCGGCTGGCGGGCGGTGCTGAAGATCAAGCACGTGCCGGAGCAGCTCTTCGACGTCACGGCGTTCCCGATCATGATGGTGCTGATGTACACCTACCTGTTCGGCGGAGCGCTGGCCGGGTCGCCGAAGGAGTACGTCCAGTTCCTGCTGCCGGGCATCCTGGTGATGTCGGTCGTGATGATCACCATGTACACCGGTGTCTCGGTCAACACGGACATCGAGAAGGGCGTCTTCGACCGGTTCCGCAGCCTGCCGATCTGGCGGCCGTCCACGATGGTCGGCTATCTGCTCGGCGACGCGCTGCGCTACACCATCGCCTCGGTCGTGATCCTGACCGTCGGCATGATCCTCGGCTACCGCGCCGACGGCGGGGTCGCCGGGGTGCTCGTCGGCATCGCGCTGCTGGTGCTGTTCTCGTTCGCCTTCTCGTGGATCTGGACGATGTTCGGCCTGATGCTGCGCACCGAGAAGTCGGTGATGGGCGTCAGCATGATGGTGATCTTCCCGCTCACCTTCCTGTCCAACGTCTTCGTCGACCCGCGCACCATGCCGGGCTGGCTCCAGGCGTTCGTCAACAACAGCCCCGTCACCCACCTCGCGTCCGCGGTGCGCGGACTGATGGCGGGCGACTGGCCGGCCGACGAGATCGCCTGGACGCTGGGCTGGTCCGCACTGTTCGTGGTGGTCTTCGGACCGGTCACGATGCGGCTCTACAACCGCAAGTAGCCCCCTGCCGGGCACCGGCTCCGAGGAGAGCCGGTGCCCCGCAGGACGTCAGCTACGGGGAAGCGGACGGACGTCGGGGGCGACCTGCGTGCCCGGTGTCGCCCTCACGATCGTGATCAGCCGGTCCGTCAGCTCCAGCTTCCCGACGTCCGGATCGTCGTAGCCGAGCACCCGGTGCCCGCGGACGACGCTCACCACCAGGTCGCTCGTCTCGCGGGGCGTCTTGCCCACCTCGGCCTTTATGACCGGCCGCTCCACGATGTCGAGCCCGGAGCCCTGCTGGATCAGGTCCTCCATCACCATGCCGGCCGACGGGCTGAGCACCGACAAACCGAGCAGCCGTCCGGCCGCGCTGGCGCTGGTGATGACCGCGTCGGCGCCCGACTGCCTCAGCAGCGGGGCGTTCTCCTCCTCGCGCACCGCGGCCACGATCTTCGCGCCCCGGTTGAGCTGGCGCGCCGTCAGCGTCACGAGGACCGCCGTGTCGTCGCGCTGGGTGGCGATGATGATCTGCCGGGCCCGGTGCACCTCGGCCCGCTTCAGCACCTCGCTGCGCGTCGCGTCCCCTATGACCCCCGCGAAACCGTCCGCGGTGGCCGCGTCGATCGCCTTGGAGCTGGGGTCGACCACCACGACCCGCTCCTTCGACAGCCCCGTCGCGCAGACCGTCTTGATGGCGGACCTGCCCTTGGTGCCGAACCCCACGACAACGGTGTGATCACGCAAAGCGGTCCTCCAGCGGTTCAGTCGCCACTCCTCCCGGGTGCGTTCGGTGAGGGCCTCGAGGGTGGTGCCGACCAGGATGATCAGGAACAGCACGCGCAGCGGCGTGATGACGAAGATGTTGGTGAGCCGGGCGCCGTCGCTGACCGGCGTGATGTCGCCGTACCCGGTGGTGGAGAGGGTCACGGTCGCGTAGTAGAACGCGTCGAGGAGATCGAGGGACCCGTCGGAGTTGTCGTTGTACCCGTCGTGGTCGGCGTACACGACGAACGCCGTCACCACGAGCACCACCAGGGCCATCGACAGTCGTTTGGCGACCTGGCGGATCGGATGCTCCACCATCTTCCTCGGGAGTTTCACCCGATGGGTCACCAGATGTTCGTCAGCCTGGCGAGCGATGGCGTCCTGGCCCGGAAGTTTCACGTGAAACACACCCCGATACCCCCGGACGCCCAGGGAAGGTCCAGCAGTTCCGCCTCTTCGCCGGGTCGTGCGCCCCCCGGAGGGACGACCGCGAGCGCGTCGGCCGCGGCGATGCCGCGCAGCATGGCCGGCCCGTTGTAGAGCAGCGGCAGCGCCCGCTCGCCCCGCACGGCGACGGGAATCAGCCGGGTGTCGTACGGGTGCCCCTGCACCGCGTCCCGCAGCGGCAGCGTGTACGGCTCCGGGGCGGGGCGGGCCGCGAGGGTACGCAGCAGGGGCTCGGCGAGTGTCAGCAGGCCGGAGACGGCGGCGAGCGGGTTGCCGGGCAGGCCGACGAGGTGCTGGTTCTTCTTGGTGCGGGCCAGGAGCATGGGGTGGCCGGGGCGCACCTGGACACCGTCCACGAGCAGTTCGGCGCCGATGCGGCGCAGCGTGGGGTGCACATGGTCGACGGGGCCGGCGGCCGTGCCGCCGGTCGTGACGATCACATCCGCGTCGGAGGACGTGATCGCCTCGTACAGCGCCTGCTCGTCGTCGCCGACCCGGCGGACCGCGGTGACCTCGGCGCCGAGTGCGCGCAGCCAGGGCGGCAGCAGCGGTCCGAGGGCGTCCCGGATGAGCCCGTCGTGCGGCAGTCCCTCGCCGAGCAGCTCGTCACCGAGGACGAACACCTCGGCGCGGGGCCGGGGGACGACGCGGAGTGTGTCGTATCCGGCGGCGGCGGCCATGCCCAGGACGGGCGGGCTGACCGGGGTGCCCACCGGCAGCAACTGGTCGCCGCTGCGGCACTCCTGGCCGCGGGGCCGGATGTCCTGGCCGTGGGTGACCGTGTGCGGCGGCCGGGTGGCGCCGGTGGCGTGCAGACGGCCCACGTCGTCCACGCGGCCGTGCTCGGTGCGGAGCACGGCGGTGGTGTCCGGGGGGATACGGGCCCCGGTGGCGATCCTGACGGCCTCGCCGTCGGCGAGCGGCGCGTGCCCCGCGTGCCCGGCGAGAACTCCCTTGTCCCGTACGTCCCACGGACCGGGTCCGGAGACCGCCCAGCCGTCCATCGCCGAGGTGTCGAAGGAGGGCAGGTCGGTGAGGGCGGTGAGGGGGGCGGCCAGGGTGAGGCCCAGGGCGGAGGCGAGGGGCATGTCGACCGGGGTCAGATAGCCGGTGCGGCTGCCGGTGGCGTGGCGCGGGGCGCGTTCGGCGATGGCGCGGGCCTCGGTCCAGGCGGTGGCGTCGTGGCGGTGGTCGCCGGACCGCCCGCCCTCCGGGGACCGGTCGTGGGACGAGGAGGTCCGGGGGGCGGGGGTGCGGTCGGGGAGTTCCTTCACGAGGGCGAGCGCCTCCTCGACGTCGAGGTCGTCGGCGTTCTCGTCGGCCCGGGTGCCATGCGCGGTCATCCGGCGTCCGGGCGGGTATCGGGTGTCGCGTCGGGCGCGGCATCACCGGACGGGGCGTCGGCCGACGCGGCGAACGGGGTGGCGGGCGGCGCGGCGGGCGGGGTGGCGGGCGGGGTGGCCTCCTCCGCCCAGCGCCGGGCCAGTGCCGCGGCCTTGCGGGTCGCCTCGGCGACGGCGTCCGGGTCGCCGGCCGCCCGGGCGGCCGCGTAGCCGACGAGGAACGTGGTCAGCGGCGCGGCGGGCCTGGCCACACCGTGGGCGGCGTCGCGGGCCAGGTCGAGCAGCAGGCCGGTGTCGACGTCGAGGTCGATGCCCAGCTCGTCCTTGACTGCGGAGATCCATTCATCCAACACGTGTCCATGCTCCCTGATACGGGCCCTGGCGGTGGCGATGTCGTCCCAGGTGTCGCAGTCGAAGGACGCCACCGGGTCGGAGAGGCGGGTGAGGTCGAGCGCGGCGGTCAGCCGGCGCAGGGGCAGGCCGGTCAGGTCGCCGTGCCGTGCGGTGAGGGCGGTCAGTTCGCGGCGCAGCGACGCGGTGCGGTACGCGGCCACGAGCGGCTGGTCCCGGCCGTCGGAATCGGTCAGCAGCACACCGTCGGCCGTGCCGCGGCCGAGGGACGTCAACAGCGCCCCTGCGGTGCGGCGGTCCAGGAACGGCAGATCGGCGGAGAGCAGGAGGACCCGGTCGGCCGTGGTGTGCCGGAGACCGGCGCCGAGCGCGGCCAGGGGGCCGCCGCCCGGGGGGTCCTCGCGGGCCCAGACGACGGGGCGTGCGGTGGGGCGTGGGGCGGCGACGACCACCGTGGTCCGGGCGTCGGCGCAGGCCGTGAGCACCCGGTCGAGCAGCGCCCGTCCGCCCACGCGTACGCCGGGCTTGTCCGCGCCCCCGAGCCGCCGGGCGGCGCCCCCCGCGAGCACGACGGCGTCGTACACGGCGTCGGGGCCGCCGGAGGGATCGCCGGAAGCACCGGAGGGACCAGTGGCGGGATCACCGGAAGCGCCGGAGGAGCCACCGGCGGGATCCCCTGAAGCGCCAGAGGGACCACCGGCGGGATCACCGGAAGCACCGGAGAGACCACCGGGCGGCTGATACTCGGTCACCCCCCGAGTATGCGTGCCCCCGCGATCACAGGGAACGCGGGGGCACGGACACGGTCGGGGAGGCCGGGGGCTCGCGGGGCCCCGCCCGGTTCCACGGTCGGCGGCCACCGGTGGACCCCCGGCCGGGGCCACCTCGTAACCCCGGCCCCTAACCGCCGGGAACCCTGCGGCGGCTCACAGGGTCCGCAGCAGCACCGCAGGCTGCTCCACGCAGTCCGCCACGTATCGCAGGAAGCCCCCGGCCGTACCGCCGTCGCAGACCCGGTGGTCGAAGGTGAGCGAGAGCTGCACCACCTGCCGCACCGCCAGCTCGCCCTCGTGCACCCACGGCTTGGGGACGATGCGGCCGACGCCGAGCATCGCGGCCTCGGGGTGGTTGATGATCGGCGTGGAACCGTCGACGCCGAAGACGCCGTAGTTGTTCAACGTGAAGGTGCCGCCGGTCAGCTCCGCGGGCGTCAGTGTCCCGGTCCGGGCCGCCTCGGTCAGCCGGGCGAACTCCGCCGTGAGCGACTCCGCGTCCCGCGTGTGCGCGTCCCGGACGACGGGGACGACGAGTCCCCGCTCGGTCTGCGCGGCGAAGCCGAGGTGCACGTCGGCGTACTGGACGACCTCCCGGGCCGCGGTGTCCACCGAGGAGTTGAGCTCGGGGAAGCGGGCCAGCGCGGCGGTGCAGATCCGGGCCAGCAGGGCGAGGACGGAGATCTTCGGCCCGCCGGCCGCGTTCATCGCCGCCCGGGTCCGCATCAGTTCGGTCGCGTCGGCGTCCACCCAGCAGGTCGCGTCCGGTATCTCGGTGCGGCTGCGGGAGAGCTTGTCGGCGACGGCACCACGGATGCCCTTGAGGGGGACCCGGGTGACGGACGGGCCGCCCGCGGTCACGGCAGTCGTCGCCGGCGCCTCCGTCCGGGCCGCGTGCGTCAGCGGTTCCCCGGCCGTGACGCCACCCGCCACACCGCCCGCCACGCCGCCCGTTCGGCCTTGAGCGGCGGCGGCGCGCAGCGCGTACTCCACGTCCGCCCGGAGGATCAGCCCGTCGGGCCCGGACCCGGTCATCTCCCGCAGGTCCAGCCCGTTCTGCTGGGCCAGCCTGCGCACCAGCGGGGAGATCACGGGGACGGGGCCGTCCACGGGCCCGGGGGTGCGGGACGATGCGCCCGTGCTCCCGGGCGCCTTCGCGGTGTCCGCCGCGCCGTTCGCCTGCGGCGTCCCGGCCGCCTCAGCGGAACCACGTGTGTCAGCGGTCCCGGTTGGCTCAACCGTCTCCCGCGTGTCCGCGGTCGTCCTGAGCTGCCCGTTCGCCGACGGTGCGGCGGGAGCGGGCTGGGCCGGACGGATCCGGCGGCGGCGGGCCGGTGCCTGCGAGGTGCCGTAGCCCACCAGGACGTTGCCGGAGCCCTCGGCCGCCGGGTCCTGACCGCGCGTGCCCTCGGCGTCCGTGGCGCCCGCGCCCCCGGCCGGGCCGTCCCCGGTCGGCTCCCCCACCGCCACGGTCAGCAGCGGCGCGCCCACGGGCAGCTCGGTGCCCTCCGCGCCGAAGCGGGCCGTGACGACACCGCCGTAGGGGCAGGGCACCTCCACCATCGCCTTGGCCGTCTCCACCTCGACGACCGGCTGGTCCACGGCGACAACGTCGCCGACCTCGACCAGCCAGCGCACGATCTCCGCCTCGGTGAGCCCCTCACCGAGGTCGGGCAGCTTGAACTCCAGCACCTGTGCCATCAGCTCTCGGCCTCCCATTGCAGACGCCCCACGGCGTCCAGGATCCGGTCCACACCGGGCAGGTGGTGGCGCTCCAGCATCGGCGGCGGATACGGCAGGTCGAACCCGGCCACACGCAGCACCGGCGCCTCCAGGTGGTGGAAGCAGCGCTCCGTGACCCGGGCCGCGATCTCCCCGCCCGGGCCGCCGAAGCCACCCGACTCGTGGACCACGACCGCGCGCCCCGTCCGCCGTACCGAGGCGCACACCGTCTCGTCGTCGAACGGCACCAGCGAGCGCAGATCGACCACTTCGAGGTCCCAGCCCTCGGCCCGGGCCGCCTCGGCCGCCTCCATGCAGACGGGTACGGACGGCCCGTACGTGATGAGCGTGGCGCTCCTCCCTGAACGCCTCACCACCGCACGGCCTATCGGTTCAACGGACGTGGGCTCCTCCGGGTTCCAGGAGTCCTTCGACCAGTACAGCCGCTTGGGCTCCAGGAAGACGACCGGGTCGTCCGAGGCGATGGCGGCGCGCAGCAGCCCGTAGGCGTCCGCGACGGTGGCGGGCGTGACGACGTGGAGGCCCGGGGTCGCCATGTAGTACGCCTCGGAGGAGTCGCTGTGGTGCTCGACTCCGCCGATGCCGCCGCCGTAGGGGATGCGGACGGTGAGCGGCAGGGGCATCCTGCCGCGCGTGCGGTTGCGCATCTTGGCGACGTGCGAGACGAGCTGCTCGAACGCCGGGTAGGCGAACGCGTCGAACTGCATCTCCACGACGGGACGCAGCCCGTACATGGCCATGCCGACCGCCGTGCCAAGGATGCCGGCCTCGGCCAGCGGCGTGTCCGTGCAGCGGTCCTCGCCGAACTCCTTGGCGAGTCCGTCGGTGACCCGGAAGACGCCGCCGAGGGTGCCGACGTCCTCGCCCATCACGTGCACCGACGGGTCGGCGGCCATGGCGTCGCGCAGGGCACGCGTGAGGGCCTGCGCCATGGTGGCCGGCTTGACGGCGACGGTGGTCATCACTGCGCCCCTTCCGGCTCGGCCTCGGCCGCCAGCTCGGCCCGCAGCTGCTCGCGCTGCTCCAGCAGCTGGGGGGTGGGCTCGGCGTAGACGTGGGCGAAGAGGTCCATGGGGTCGAGCTCGGGGTCCCGGTTCATGTGGGCGCGCAAGGCGGCGGCCATGGTCTCGGCGTCCTGGCGGACGCTGTCCGCCGCGGCTTCGTCGAGCAGGCCGCGCGCGGTCAGCTCCTGCTCCAGCAGCGCGATCGGGTCGTGCCGCTTCCAGGTCTCCACCTCGGCGTCGCCGCGGTAGCGGGTCGCGTCGTCGGCGTTGGTGTGGGCCTCCACGCGGTACGTGATCGCCTCGACCAGGGTCGGGCCGCCGCCCGCCCGCGCGCGGCGCACGGCGTCGGCCAGGACCTCGTGCACGGCGGCGGCGTCGTTGCCGTCGACGAGGCGGCCGGGCATGCCGTAGCCGACGGCCTTGTGGGCCAGCGACGGTGCCGCGGTCTGCTTGGCGAGCGGTACGGAGATCGCGAAGCCGTTGTTCTGGACGAAGAAGACCACCGGGGCCTGCCAGACGGCGGCGAAGTTCAGCGCCTCGTGGAAGTCGCCCTCGCTGGTGCCGCCGTCGCCGACCATGGCGAGGGCGACCACGTCGTCGCCCTTGAGGCGGGCGGCGTGGGCGAGTCCGACGGCGTGCGGCAGCTGGGTGGCGAGCGGGGTGCTCAGGGGAGCCACCCGGTGCTGCTGGGGGTCGTAGCCGGTGTGCCAGTCGCCGCGCAGCAGGGTGAGGGCCTCGACGGGGTCCACACCGCGTGCGACGACCGCGAGCGTGTCGCGGTAGCTCGGGAAGAGCCAGTCGCGCTCCTCGAGCACGAGGGCGGCGGCGACCTCACAGGCCTCCTGGCCGGTGCTGGAGGGGTAGACCGCGAGACGGCCCTGCTTGGTGAGGGCGGTGGCCTGCGCGTTGTAGCGGCGGCCCTTCACCAGCTCGGCGTACAGCCGGCGCAGCAGCTCCGGGTCGGCACCGGCGGCCGCCTCGGTGCCGAGCACGCGGTACGGCTCCGCGTCGGGCAGCAGCGGCGCGGGGTCGGTACGGGGCTGCCAGGCGGGCGGCGGGGTCGGCCGGTAGGCCCCCCGCTGCTCCATGACCGTCATGACGGCACCTCCTCGTGGGACGTGTGACGGAGGCGCGGCGTCTGTGACGCGCCTCACCAACCGATTGTTCGGTCGTCGGCACATTTTGGCTACGGGTGGCGCCAGGCTGTGGACAAACGGTTCTCCACAGCCTGAGATGGATGCAGGACGTCCATGGCGGAGAGGCGGGGGCGGGTGGCATTTGAACAAATGGCCGAGGGCCCGGAGGGGATCGGACCGCTTCCGCCCGCGCGGCCCCTCGACGCCATCGACCAGGACATCCTGCGGATGCTCCAGGCGGACGGCCGCGCGTCCATACGCTCCGTCGCCGAACGGGTGCACGTCTCCCGCGCGAACGCCTACGCACGGATCAACCGGCTGGTCGAGGACGGCGTCATCCGCGGTTTCGGTGCCCGCGTCAACCATGAACGGGCGGGTCACGGGACGTCCGCGTACATCACCCTGCAGATCGTCCAGAACTCCTGGCGCACGGTCCGCGAGCAGCTCAGACAGCTCCCCGGCGCCTCGCACATCGCCCTGGTCGGCGGCGATTTCGACGTCCTGCTGCTGGTGCACACGCCCGACAACCGGGCGCTGCGCGAGCTGGTGCTCACCCGGCTCCAGGCGATCCCCGAGGTGCTCGGCACGCGCACCCTGCTGGTGTTCGAGGAGGAGGACCTGGAGCCGCAGAGCTGAGCCACCCGGGGGCCGCGCCGGGGGCCTCAGACCGCCTTGCGCAGCCCTCCGAAGGCCAGCTGGGCCACCGCGTCGGCCACCTCGCGCTCGTTCATGCCGCGCCCGTCCGGCCGGTACCACTCGACGATCGAATTGATCATCCCGAAGACCAGCCGGGTCACCAGGCGCACCTCTATGTCCTCGCGCACGTCCCCGTCGGCCGCCGCGGCCTTCAGCAGCGCGGCGACCCGGTGGTCGAACTCGCGCCGCCGCTCCAGCGCCCACCGCTCGGTGTCCGTGTTGCCGCGCACCCGCAGCAGCAGCGTCACGTACGGCAGCTCGGCGATCAGCACCTCGACCATCCGCCGGACGACGTACTCCAGCCGCTCGGCGGCGCGCCCCACGCACGCGTGCTCCTCGTCGAGGATGGCGAAGAGCCCGTCCAGGGCCCGGCTCACCGCGCGGCGCAGCAGTTCCTCCTTGCCGGCCACGTGGTGGTAGATCGACGACTTGGAGATGACCGCCGCCTTGGAGAGGTGCTCCATGGAGGTGCCGTCGTAGCCGCGCTCGTTGAACACCTGCACGGCGACGGACAGCAGCGTCTCCGGGGTGTACGTGTCGCGCCTGGCGGTGGTCATGGGGTGTCCTCCCGCTTGTCGGAGGCGTAGGCGTGGCGGTACAGCGCGAGGGACGGCGCATAGCGGCCGGACGGTTCGCACTCGTGCAGGTTGTCCAGCAGGGAGCAGGCCCAGGTGCCGCCGAGCCGCCGGCTCCACTCCAGGGGTCCGAGCGGGTAGTTGACGCCCAGGCGCATCGCGGTGTCGACGTCCTCCTCGGTGGCCACGCCCTTGGCCACGGCGTCGTGCGCCAGGTCGATGATCCGGGCCACCGTCCGCGCGACGATCATCCCGGGGACGTCCCCGATGACGCTGACCTTCTTGCCGAGCGCCTGGAACAGGCCGATGGCCTCGGCGACGGTCCGCGCGGAGGTGTCCTGGGCGTGGGACAGGGCGACGCGCGTGGCCCTGCGGTAGTCGAGGGCGAGGTCGAAGTAGACGACGTCGCGGAACTCCACGGAGGTCTGGCCGTCGGCGAGGACCAGCTGACCGCCGCCGGGCAGTACCAGGCGGGTGCCGTTGTCCTCGTCCTCCTCGCGCACCTGGATGCCGGCCTCGCGGATCAGGGCGAGCAGCTCCGAGGCGGGCCCCAGGGTGCCCTCGGCGACCACGTACGCGGGCGGCTCGGCGGGTTCCGCGGTGTGCGGCTCGGGGCGCTCGGCGCCGTCCCGGTGGTCGTACCAGCCCCGGCCGCTCTTGCGGCCCAGGCGGCCGGACTCCACCAGCCGGCGCTGGACCAGGGAGGGGGTGAAGCGCACGTCCTGGAAGAAGGACTGCCACACAGAGTGGGTGACGGACTCGTTGACGTCCTGCCCGATGAGGTCGGTCAGCTCGAAGGCGCCCATCCGGAAACCGCCGGACTCGCGCAGGATCGCGTCGATGGTGGCGGGATCGGCGCCCTGGGACTCGTACACCGCGAAGGCCTCGGCGTAGAAGGGCCGGGCGATGCGGTTGACGATGAAACCGGGGGTGTCGGCGCAGGCGACGGGCGTCTTGCCCCAGGCGCGGGCCGTCTCGTACGCGCGCGTGGCGTACGTGACGTCGGTGGCGAAGCCGGAGACGACCTCGACGAGCGGCAGCAGCGGCGCGGGGTTGAAGAAATGCAGGCCCACGAAGCGGCCGGGGACGCGCAGGGCGCCGCCGATCGCGGTGACGGAGAGGGAGGAGGTGTTGGTGGCGAGCAGGCAGTCGTCGGAAACGACATCCTCCAGCGCCCGGAACAGCTCCTGCTTGACGTCCAGGCGCTCCAGGACGGCCTCGGCCACCAGGGCGCAGCCGGCGAGGCCCGCGAGCTCGTCGACGGGCTCCAGGCGGGCGCGCGCGGCGTCCCGCTCGCCGGCGGTGAGCCGCTCCTTCTCCACCAGCCGGTCGAGCCGCGCGCCGATCGCGTCGGCCGCCTCACGGGCCCGGCCGGGCGCGGTGTCGTACAGCCGGACGGGATGGCCCGCGACCAGCGCGACCTGGGCGATTCCCTGGCCCATGGTGCCGGTGCCGACCACGGCCACGGGACTGCTGAGGTCGAGTGCTGTCATGTGCGCGATCCTCCCGCACGGGGTTTTCCACGGATGCGGCGGACCCCCTTGTCCCGACCGATCGTTCGGTTACTCTAACTCTGACCGCCCGTTCCTGACTACGTTTCCGCACTGTCCATGAGCTCGACGAAGAGTTCCTGAGACGAGGAGTTGGTCCCGCATGGCCGCCGAACTCACCGCGCACGAGCTGATCGCCCGGCACCGCCCCACCCTGGACCAGGCGCTGGAAGCGATCCGCACGCGCGCGTACTGGTCCCCGCACCCCGAACACCCCAAGGCCTACGGGGAGAACGGCAGCCTGGACATGGCGGCGGGCAAGGCCGCCTTCGACGCCCTGTCCGGCACCCGCCTCGACTACGGCCAGCCCGGTACGGACGGCTGGGTCGACGGCGAGACCTCCCCCTACGGCATCGACCTGGGCGTGAGCTACCCGCACGCGGACCTCGACGAACTGCTGCCCGCCATGAAGGCCGGGATGCGGGCCTGGCGGGACGCGGGAGCGGAGACCCGCGCGGTGGTCTGCCTGGAGATCCTCAAGCGGATCAGCGACCGGACGATGGAGTTCGCCCAGGCGGTCATGCACACCTCAGGACAGGCCTTCATGATGGCCTTCCAGGCGGGCGGACCGCACGCCCAGGACCGCGGCATGGAAGCGGTGGCCTACGCGTACGTGGAGCAGGTCCGCACGCCCGACACCGCGGAGTGGACCAAGCCGCAGGGCAAGCGCGACCCGCTCGCCCTCACCAAGCAGTTCACCCCGGTCCCCAGGGGCATCGCCCTGGTGATCGGCTGCAACACCTTCCCGACGTGGAACGGCTACCCGGGCCTGTTCGCCTCCCTGGCCACCGGCAACGCGGTCCTGGTCAAGCCGCACCCCCGCGCGGTGCTGCCGCTCGCGCTGACCGTGCAGGTCGCCCGCCAGGTGCTCACCGAGGCCGGATTCGACGCCAACCTGGTCGCGCTGGCCGCCGAGCGGCCCGGCGAGGGCATCGCCAAGACACTCGCCACCCGCCCGGAGATCCGGATCATCGACTACACCGGCTCCACCGAGTTCGGCGACTGGCTGGAGGCCAACGCCCGCCAGGCGCAGGTCTTCACCGAGAAGGCCGGTGTCAACACGGTGCTCGTGGAGTCGACCGACGACTACCGGGGCATGCTGGCCAACCTGGCGTTCTCCCTGTCGCTCTACAGCGGCCAGATGTGCACCACCCCGCAGAACCTGCTCGTCCCGCGCGACGGCATCACCACCGACGAGGGCCCCAAGTCCTTCGACGAGGTCGCCGCCGACCTGGGCGGTGCGGTCGACAAACTGCTCGGCGACGACGCCCGGGCGAACGCGCTGCTGGGCGCGATCGTCAACCCGGACGTCAAGGCCCGCCTGGAGGCCGCCGCCGGCCTCGGCGAGGTCGCCCTCGCCTCCCGCGAGATCGTCCACCCGGAGTTCCCGGGCGCGGTGGTCCGCACCCCGGTGATCGTGAAGCTCGACGGCGCCAAGCCGGACGCGGAGGCCGCCTACATGAGCGAGTGCTTCGGCCCGGTCTCCTTCGCCGTCGCCGTCGACTCGGCGGACCACGCGGCGGACCTGCTGCGCCGCACCGTGCGCGAGAAGGGCGCGATGACCGTCGGCGCGTACACCACCTCCCCCGAGGTGGAGGAGGCGGTGCGGGAGGTCTGCCTGGAGGAGGCCGCCCAGCTCTCCCTCAACCTGACCGGCGGGGTGTACGTCAACCAGACGGCCGCCTTCTCCGACTTCCACGGCTCCGGCGGCAACCCGGCGGCCAACGCGGCGCTGTGCGACGGCGCCTTCGTCGCCAACCGCTTCCGCGTGGTCGAGGTGCGCCGGGAGGCGTAGGGCGGCTGGGGCGGCTCGAGGAAGGGACAGGGCTCCCGGGGGCGCGCTCAGGCGGGCGGGCCTCCGGGAGCGCCGCCGGTGGCGCTCCAGTGGTACAGCGTCATGGCCACGCTGGTCGCGAGGTTGTAGCTGGAGACCTGGGGACGCATCGGCAGCGCCACCAGGTGGTCGGCCCGCGCCCGCAGTCCGGCCGACAGCCCGCTCCGCTCGGAGCCGAAGGCGAGCAGTGCGTCGTCCGGAAGCGTCATCGCGCGGATGTCCTCGCCCTCCGGGTCGAGCGCGAAGAGCGGGCCGGGCGGCAGTTCCTCGACGGCCGTCCGCTCCACGGCGGTGGCGAAGTGCAGCCCGGCCCCGCCGCGCACCACCGTGGGATGCCAGGGGTCGAGGGTGCCGGTGGTGACGACGCCGGTCGCGCCGAAACCGGCGGCCAGCCGGATCACCGCGCCCGCGTTGCCGAGGTTGCGCGGGTTGTCCAGGACCACCAGGGGGGCGGTGCGCGGGGTGTGCGCCAGCGCGCGGAGGTTGTCCGCGCGGGAGGGTCGTACGGCCAGGGCGGCCACCGCGGTCGGATGCGGGCGCGGCACGAGGGCGGCGTACGTCTCGTGGGGCACCTCGGTCAGCAGGGCCGCCAGCGTGTCCCGTACGTCCTCGGCCAGTTCGTCGGCGAGCGCGAGCGCGGCGGCCCGGTCCGCGGCGAGCGCGACCCGCACCTCGGCCCCGAAGCGCACGGCGTGCTTGAGGGCGTGGAAGCCGTCGAGCAGGACGGCGGTGCCGGTGAGGCGGTGCCAGGCGGACACGGCGTCGGCGGGAGTCAGGGACGCGACGGATCCTGACCGCGCCCCGAATCCGGTCGGCGCCTCGGATCCTTCCTCGGGTCCGGTCAGCCTCTCGGGCCCTGCGGTGCGGTCGGGCCCGGCGGTGCGGTCGGGGTCGCTCATGGCGTGCAGCCTACGTGCGCGGACTCGGCGCTCCTCCGGGTGCCGGGGCCGCCTCCACCGGCTCCTCGCCGACGGGACGGCCGGGCGGAGGCTGCCGCTCCAGGATTGAGGCGCCGCCGCGCGGGCGCAGCCGTCCCCCCGCGCGGGCCACCAGACCGCCCAGCCGGCGCAGGAAGGACGTCGGCAGGAAGACCGCGTCGGCCGCGATCATCGCCAGGGAGAAGAAGGGCAGCCCGAGCACCACGGCGATCACCGCGTGCTCCATGATCATGAACGCCAGCAGCAGGTTCTTGACCCGCCGGTTGAACAGCGTGAACGGGAAGGCGACCTGCACGGCCACCGTCGCGTAGGTCACCAGCATCACCATGGTGCCGCTGGCCGACAGCAGGTCCGCGAGGGCCGGCCAGGGCGAGAAGTACTCCAGGTGCAACGGGTAGTAGACGGCGGTGCCGTCCTGCCAGCGCGACCCCTGGATCTTGTACCAGCCGGCCGTGGCGTAGATCAGGCACGCCTCGGCCATGATCACGAAGAGCGCCCCGTTGTGCACGATGTTGGCGACCACGTCCAGCAGGATCCGCGCCTGCCCGGTCCCCGCGCGGCGCCCGGCCAGCCACCACAGCGCCTGCGCCGCCCACACGGTCCACAGCAGCGCCGGTATGAACCAGTCGCCGTCCATCCGGCCGGCCAGCGTCGCCAGGAGCAGCGACAGACCCAGGACGCCCCACAGCGCCGGCCCGACCCGGTCGCGCGGCCGCTCCCCGCGCGCGCGGGCCGCGGCCGCGCGCCGCGCACGCCGGGCGTCCAGGGACCAGACCTGCCCGCAGCGCGTGAACACCAGGTACACCGACATCAGGTGCAGGACGTTGTCGCCGCCGTCGCCCATGAAGACGCTGCGGTTCTGCAGCGCCAGCACGCCCACCATGAACAGCACCGACATGGTGCGGGTGCGCCACCCGAGCAGCAGCAGGAGGCTCCACAGCACGGCGAGCGCGTACACGGCCTCGAACCAGCCCCGGCTGTCCGACCAGAGCAGCACGGTGAAGGCGTCGTTCGTCGCGATCAACTGCTCGGCGAGATCCCAGGACCAGGGCCCGTCGGGGCCGTACAGCTCGTGGCGGTGGGGGAACTCGCGCAGCAGGAACAGCAGCCAGGTCAGGCTGAAGCCGATGCGGATCACGGCCGTCTGGTGGGGGCCGAGCGCGGCGTCGGTGACGCGGGTGATCAGGCGCGAGAGCGCCGGGGAGAAGCCGTTCATCCGACGCCTCCCCGGGCCTCGTCCTCGGACAGGTGCCACCAGGACAGCGTGCGGTAGACGGGCGTGGTGGAGATCCGCTCCCGGCTCCACTCCGGCGGCTGCACGCCGGTGGTCCGCGAACGGACCTGGACGCGCTCGACGACACCGCCCGGACCGGCCGCGTCCGCGCGGTCGAGGCGCAGCGCCACGATCCGGCGTACGTACGCCTCGGCCAGCGCGCCGCGCAGGCCCACCGGGCGGTTGTCGTTGTCATGGGTCGAGACGAAGAAGTCCCAGGCGCGGCGCAGTTCGTTCTGCTGGGTGTGGCTGGGCAGCAGGTTGCCGTCGATGGCCCGGCCGTCCTGCGCGGACAGGTCGTACCAGCCGGTGGTCCGGGTCGCCCCCTCCGCCGTGCGGACCTCGGCACGCACCTGGACGGCGATGTTCTGCTGCAGCGGGTTCGGCGCGAACAGCTTCCAGTTCTGCTCGAACTCCGGGTAGATCCAGCTCTCGATGGTCTCGCGGTGCTCCTTGCTGACCGTGTTCGGCGGTGCGACGTGCAGGAACGTCATGCCGAGGTGCACGCAGACCCCGACCGCCACGGCCGCGAGCGCCAGCGCGACGCCGATCCGATGGCCCAGCGAGAGCGCGGCCACCCCGGTACGGGGCTCGGCCCGCGGGCCGGTGCCGTCGTCGGCAGGGGGATGCGGACCGGACGACAGGTCTTCCGGGCCCTCGGGCCACTCGGGCCACGGGGGAGCGGCCGGAGGAGCAGCGGCTGGGGGAGCGGCCGGGGGAGCGGGCAGGGCGGGGCGCGGGTCCGGTACGCCCTGCCCGGCAGGCCCGTGCCGGGCGTTCGAGCCCTCGTCGTACGCGTCCATTCCGCCCCGATCCCCGCATCCCGGTGTCGCTGCCCACGCCCGGCCTCGGAAGCGGCCCGTCCGCGCCGCGCGACCGCTCCGCCGTGTCGCACGGAACGGTACTCAGCACGGGCCCCCGGGCACAGCCCGGCCGAACTCCGGTTCCGTGGCCGTCACCTCATCGCGGCGCGGGCGCCGTTGTCCACAGGTGACCCTCGCAGGTTATCCACAGCGGTTGACACCTCGCGGCGCCCGTCACACCATGGAATCGCACGAACCGAACGATCGGTCGGGAGCGTGCTCCGGGAAGCATCCAGGTCGAGGGGGACCCCATGGCGACAGCAGCCGCCCGCGATACGGCCGGCAGCCAGGCGTACGACGCACGGGTGGACACCGGTGACACCGGTGACACCGGTGACACCACCGGCCACCAGCGCGCCTTCGACGCGGCCGTCGCCGCGGACGAGCGGATCGAGCCGCGCGACTGGATGCCGGACGCCTACCGGGCCACCCTCGTGCGGCAGATCGCCCAGCACGCGCACTCCGAGATCATCGGTATGCAGCCCGAGGCGAACTGGATCACCCGCGCGCCCTCGCTGCGCCGCAAGGCCATCCTGATGGCCAAGGTGCAGGACGAGGCCGGGCACGGCCTGTACCTCTACAGCGCCGCGGAGACCCTGGGTGTCGGCCGTGACGAGCTGCTCGACAAGCTGCACTCGGGCCGCCAGAAGTACTCCTCGATCTTCAACTACCCCACGCTGACCTGGGCCGACGTCGGCGCGATCGGCTGGCTGGTGGACGGCGCCGCGATCACCAACCAGGTCCCCCTGTGCCGCTGCTCCTACGGCCCGTACGCGCGCGCCATGGTCCGCATCTGCAAGGAGGAGTCCTTCCACCAGCGCCAGGGCTACGAACTGCTGCTGGCCCTCAGCCGCGGCACCCCGGAGCAGCACGCGATGGCGCAGGACGCGGTGGACCGCTGGTGGTGGCCGTCGCTGATGATGTTCGGCCCGCCCGACGACGAGTCGCAGCACTCCGCCCAGTCGATGGCCTGGAAGATCAAGCGGCACTCCAACGACGAGCTGCGCCAGCGCTTCGTCGACATCTGCGTCCCCCAGGCCGCCTCCCTCGGCCTCACCCTCCCCGACCCCGACCTGAAGTGGAACGAGGAGCGCGGGCACCACGACTTCGGTGCGATCGACTGGACGGAGTTCTGGGACGTCCTCAAGGGCAACGGCCCGTGCAACGAACAGCGGCTCACCCGGCGCAGGCAGGCCCACGAGGAGGGCGCCTGGGTGCGGGAGGCGGCAGCGGCCCACGCGGCCAAACACAGCAACGGCGAGACAGGAGCGGCGCGAGCATGACCCACACCGACTGGCCCCTGTGGGAGGTCTTCGTGCGCTCGCGCCGGGGACTGTCCCACACCCACGCCGGCAGCCTGCACGCCCCGGACGCGGAGCTCGCCCTGCGCAACGCCCGCGATCTGTACACCCGGCGCGGCGAGGGCGTCTCCATCTGGGTCGTGCCGTCCTCCGCCGTCACCGCCTCCTCGCCCGACGAGAAGGACCCGTTCTTCGAACCGGCCGCGGACAAGCCCTACCGGCACCCCACGTTCTACGAGATCCCCGAGGGGGTGCAGCACCTGTGACGACGACACCCGCCAAGGACGCCGCCCACACGACGGCCGCCCTCGCCCTCGGTGACGACGCCTTGGTGCTCTCCCACCGCCTGGGCGAGTGGGCCGGCCACGCTCCGGTGCTGGAGGAGGAGGTCGCCCTCGCCAACATCGCGCTGGACCTGCTGGGCCAGGCCCGGGTGCTGCTGTCGATGGCCGGCGACGAGGACGAGCTGGCGTATCTGCGCGAGGAGCGCGCCTTCCGCAACCTCCAGTTGGTGGAACAGCCCAACGGCGACTTCGCCCACACCATCGTCCGCCAGCTGTACTTCTCCGCCCACCAGTACCTCCTCTACACCGAACTCGCCTCCGGGGACGGCCCGTTCGCCCCGCTGGCCGGCAAGGCCGTCAAGGAGATCGCCTACCACCTCGACCACGCCGAGCAGTGGACGCTGCGGCTCGGTGACGGCACCGACGAGAGCCACCGCCGGACGCAGCGGGCCGTGGACGCGCTGTGGCGCTACACCGGCGAGATGTTCCAGCCGGTCGAGGGCCTCGACGCCGACTGGGCGGCCGCGGACGCGGCCTGGCTGGAGCGGGTCACCGAGACCCTGCGCCGGGCCACGCTGACCGTGCCCGACACGTCCCGCACGGGAGCGTGGGCGGCCGGCGCGGGCCGCCAGGGCCTGCACACCGAGCCCTTCGGCCGCATGCTCGCCGAGATGCAGCACCTGCACCGCAGCCACCCGGGGGCGACATGGTGACCACCACCCCGCTGGAGGAGGAACTCCTCGAGCTCGCCGGTTCGGTGCCCGACCCCGAACTGCCCGTGCTGACGCTGCGCGAGCTCGGTGTCGTGCGCGCGGTGCACGCGCGCGGGGCCGACTCCGTCGAGGTCGAGCTGACGCCGACGTACACCGGCTGCCCGGCCGTCGAGGCGATGAGCGTGGACATCGAGCGGGTGCTGCGCGAGCACGGGGTGCGCGAGGTCACCGTACGCACGGTGCTCGCGCCCGCCTGGTCGACCGACGACATCACGGACGAAGGGCGGCGCAAACTGCGGGAGTTCGGCATCGCCCCGCCGCGCGTCGGGGCGGCCTCCGGGCCGGTCCGGCTGGAGCTGGGGCCGACGCGCACGCTCGGCTCCCCGCCGCAGGACGGCCCCGACCCCGTGCGCTGCCCGCACTGCGGGTCCGCCGAGACCGAACTGCTCAGCCGTTTCTCCTCCACCGCCTGCAAGGCGCTGCGCCGCTGCCTGACCTGCCGTGAACCGTTCGACCACTTCAAGGAGTTGTGATGGCCCGCTTCCACCGGCTCCGGGTGGCCGCGGTCGACCGGCTCACCGACGACTCCGTCGCCCTCACCCTCGCCGTCCCCCCGCACCTGCGCGAGGAGTACCGCTACGCCCCCGGCCAGCACCTGGCCCTGCGGCGCACCGCCGACGGCGAGGAGATACGGCGCACCTACTCCATCTGCTCCCCCGCCCCCGAGGACGGGGCCCCGAGCAGCCTCCGGGTCGGGGTGCGGCTGGTGGAGGGCGGGGCCTTCTCCACCTACGCCCTCAAGGAGATCGACCTCGGCGACGAGCTGGAGGTAATGACCCCGGCCGGCCGTTTCACGCTCCCGCCCGCGCCGGGCCTGTACGCGGCGATCGTCGGCGGCAGCGGCATCACCCCGGTGCTGTCGATCGTCTCGACCCTCCTCGCCCGCGAGCCCCGGGCCCGGTTCTGCCTGATCCGCAGCGACCGGACGGCCGCCTCGACGATGTTCCTCGAGGATGTCGCCGACCTGAAGGACCGCTACCCCGAGCGGCTCCAGCTGGTCACGGCGCTCTCCCGGGAGGAGCAGCAGGCGGGGCTGCCGTCCGGGCGGCTGGACCGGGAGCGGCTGACCGGACTGCTGCCGGCCCTGCTGCCCGTGGAGCAGGTGGACGGCTGGTTCCTGTGCGGTCCGTACGGCCTGGTCGAGGGCGCCGAGCGGGCGCTGCGCGGTCTGGGGGTCGCCCGCTCCCGCATCCACGAGGAGATCTTCCACGTGGACGCCGGCCCGGCGCCCGTCCCCACGGCATCCGCCCCCACGCACAGCACGGTCACCGCCCGGCTGGACGGACGCGGCGGCAGCTGGCCCGTCCGGGACGGCGAGTCCCTCCTGGAGACGGTGCTGCGCAACCGGCCCGACGCGCCCTACGCCTGCAAGGGCGGGGTGTGCGGGACCTGCCGCGCCTTCCTCGTCTCCGGTGAGGTGCGCATGGACCGCAACTTCGCGCTGGAGTCGGAGGAGACAGAGGCGGGCTATGTCCTGGCCTGCCAGTCGCATCCGGTGACGGAGACGGTGGAGCTGGACTTCGACCGGTAGGCCCAGCTCAAGCCCCCGCACGTCCGGGGGGGAGGACACGGACGTCAGCCGAAGCAGCCCGCCGACGATCGTCCAAGGACGATCACCAGAAGCGATCATCCACAGACGGCCGTCCGGGGACGGACCGTCCCGGGACGGTCGCCGGCGGGCGAGTGACCGCCGCTACAGGACGTATCCCGACGCCCCGTCGTCGGTGACGACGGGGCGTCCCGCGGACTCCCACACCTGCATGCCGCCGTCGACGTTGACGGCATCGATGCCCTGCTGGGCCAGATACATCGTGACCTGCGCCGACCGCCCACCGGACCGGCAGATCACATGCACCCGGCCGTCCTGCGGCGCGGCCTCGGTCAGCTCGCCGTAGCGGGACACGAACTCGCTGAGGGGAATGTGCAGCGCCCCTTCGGCGTGACCGGCCTTCCACTCGTCGTCCTCGCGGACGTCCAGCAGGAAGTCGCCGTCCTTGAGGTCCGTGATCCGGACCGTGGGCACACCAGCTCCAAAACTCATGTCTCCGACGCTACCCGACCG
The DNA here is from genome assembly GCF_007829875.1 of Streptomyces capillispiralis. Classification (NCBI taxonomy): domain Bacteria; kingdom Bacillati; phylum Actinomycetota; class Actinomycetes; order Kitasatosporales; family Streptomycetaceae; genus Streptomyces; species Streptomyces capillispiralis. The sequence continues at coordinate 3,953,481 of NZ_VIWV01000001.1, forward strand.
GGCGGGCCCCGGTTCAGGCCGTGAGGGCCGCGAGCTCCGCCTCACGTTCGGACACCTGGTCCCGCAGCTGACCGGCGATCTCCTCGAGCAGCGCGTCCGGGTCGTCCGGAGCGAGACGGAGCATCGATCCGATGGCGCTCTCCTCCAGATCCCTGGCGACCAGCGTCAGCAGTTCCTTGCGCCGGGAGAGCCATTCGAGACGCGCGTAGAGCTCCTCGCCCGCGCTCGGGACGCGCTTCAGCTCCGGCCCGGCGGCCCACTCCTCGGCGAGCTCCCGCAGCTCGGCCTCGTTGCCGCGGGCGTAGGCGGCGTTGACGCGGGTGATGAACTCCTCGCGGCGCGCGCGTTCCTGGTCCTCCTGCGCCAGGTCCGGGTGGGCCTTGCGGGCGAGGTCGCGGTAGAGCTTGCGGACCTCCTCGCTGGGCCGCACCCGCTGCGGAGGCCGGACCGGCTGGTCCGTGAGCATGGCCGTGGCCTCCGGGAAGAGGCCCTCGCTGTCCATCCAGCCGTTCATCAGCTCTTCGACGCCCGGGATCGGCATCAGCCGGGCGCGCGCCTCGTCAGCCCGGCGCCGGTCCTCGGGATCATCGCTGCGGGCGGCCTTGGCCTCCAGGATCCGGGCGTCCAGTTCCTCGATGCGGGCGTACATCGGGCCGAGCTTCTGCTCGTGCAGCCGGGAGAAGTTCTCGACCTCGACGCGGAAGGTCTCCACGGCGATCTCGAACTCGATGAGGGCCTGCTCGGCCGCCCGTACGGCCTGCTCGAGCCGCTCCTCGGGCCGCGCCGCACCACCACCGCCGGGCGTCCGCTCCACACCGGCGCCGCCGCCACCCTGCTCACCTTCCGAGGTCGTCACCCGGACAGCGTAGGCCACCCGCCCGGGCCCCACGGTCCGCCCCGGCGGAACACCCCGGAGCAGGCCCGTGAGGCTCCCCCGGATGCGCTCACGCCCCCGTCTCCGCCGCGATCCGCCCCGACCGCACCGCTGTCAGCAGGTCCGCGTGATCGGCCTCGGTGCGGTCGGCGTAGGCGACGGCGAACGCGGCCACCGCCTCGTCCAGTTCCTCGTTCTTCCCGCAGTAGCCGGCGATGCCGCGGGGGTCGGCGCTGTGGGAGTGGGCGCGGGCCAGGAGGGCTCCGGTCATCCGGGCGTAGTCGTCGACCTGGTCGGCGGCCAGTGCCGCCGGGTCGACGCTGCCCTTGCGGTTGCGGAACTGGCGCACCTGGAAGGGGCGGCCGTCGACCGTCGTCCAGCCCAGCAGGCTGTCGCTTATGACCTGCATCCGCTTCTGGCCCTGGACCACCCGCCTGCCCTCGTGTCCGGCCTCCGGGACCTCGAAGCCGGCCGTCGGCAGGTGCGGCACCAGCGCCGAGGGGCGGGCCTCCTTCACCTGGAGGACCAGGGGCTCGCCACGGTGATCGAGGAGCAGTACGACGTACGAGCGGGTGCCGACGCTGCCCGTGCCGACGACGCGGAACGCCACGTCGTGCACCGCGTGCCGGGCCAGCAGCGGAAGGCGGTCGGGCGGGAGCGTGCCGAGGTAGTCCTCCAGTGAGGAGGCCACGGCGGCGGCCTCCTCGTCCGGTATCCGGCGCAGGACCGGCGGCGCGTCGACGAAACGGCGCCCGCCGTCCTCGGTCGCCTCGGTCGACTTGGCCGCGAAACGGCCGCTGGTGTTGGAGCGGGCCTTCTCGGAGACCCGCTCCAGCGTGCCCAGCAGGTCGTGGGCGTCGGTGTGGGAGACCAGTTCCTCGTCCGCGATGGCGTTCCACGCGTCCAGCGCGGGCAGCCGGGACAGCAGCCGCATCGTGCGTCGGTAGGCCCCCACCGTGTCGCGGGCCGCGGCACGGCAAGTGTCCTCGTCCGCGCCCGCCTCCCGGCCGGCGAGCACCAGCGAGGTGGCGAGCCGCTTGAGGTCCCATTCCCAGGGACCGCGCACCGTCTCGTCGAAGTCGTTCAGGTCGATGACCAGGCCGCCCCGCGCGTCACCGTAGAGGCCGAAGTTGGCCGCGTGGGCGTCACCGCAGATCTGGGCGCCGATCCGGGTCACGGGGGTGCGGGCCAGGTCGTACGCCATGAGGCCCGCCGATCCGCGCAGGAAGGCGAACGGGGTCGCCGCCATCCGGCCCACCCGGAGGGGGGTCAGCTCGGGCAGCCGGCCGCGGCTGGACTCCTCGACGGCACCCACCGCGTCGGGCCGGGAGGCGTCCAGGTCGAGGGTGGCGTGCGCACCGCGCGGAACGCGCTTGCGCAGGGCCTTGCCCTCCTCCCGGGCGCTGCCCGCATCCGGCCACTCGGCGAACCCGGGCACCCGCGGCAGCCGCCGCCCCCGCCCGGACCCACCAGCCCCGCTGACACCGCTGCCCTCGCCAGACCCACCGGCCACGACCTCGGCCACGGCAACCGCCTCCCCCGTACCCCTGCGTGTCGTACACACGCGCCCACCATCGACCGTGCCGACCGTACATCCGGTGGCCGAGACGCGTCAGACCCTGTGGACAACTCGCGCCCTGGGGACAACCAGGCCCCCGGCACGGCACCTCCCCCGCCTACCCCGCCTCCGCCACCGACAGCAGCCGTCCCTCGGCGAGCAGCCCTTCGGCGCGGTCCGGGGAAAGGTCCAGCCGGGCCAGTACCGCGGGAACGGCGATGCCCGGCAGCATGTGGTGGAACAGCACGACGACCCGGTGCTGCAGGTCCCGCCGCTGGCAGCGCACCTGTGACAGGAGCTGCACCCCCGAGAAGCTCGCCACCAGCAGCTCCGCGGTCTCGTTGACGTCGACGTGCGGAAGCAGCTCGCCCCCCACCTTCGCCGCGGCCAGCGTCCGGGTGATCTGGTCGATCCACATGCCGAACGCCGGAGTGCGGTCCAGCCCCAGGGCCCCCTGGTCCAGGGCGAGACCGACGCTCGCCCGCACCAGCGGCTCGGTCCGCAGCCTCAGGGCCAGCACCAGGCCCACGTCGACGAGTTCCTGCAGCTTGCTCGACTGGGGCGGCAGGGTGATCGCCAGCTGCTCCTCGAACACGCCCATCGCCAGCTCCTCCTTGGAGCCGAAATGGAAGTACAGCGCGCCCTTGGTGACCTGCGCCCGCTCCAGGATCTCCCCGATGGTCGCCGAGGTGTAGCCGCGTTCGTCGAAGACGGCCGCGGCTGCCTCCAGGATCGTTCGCCGGGTGCGGATCGCGCGCTCCTGTCGCGCCATCGGGGTGCCTCCTGATCTGCGGGGATCTCGTGGATCTCATGGGTCGCACCCTGTGGCTGCCGAGAAGCCGCAGTGCGATCTGTCGTACTGTGCGGGGGCGCGGGGGGCTCATCTCCGGCAAATGCGTCACCTTGGAAAAAAACCGTCTCGTCCGTATCTTAGTGCGAGCCGGCCGGAGCCAGATTGCCGATCCCGGGGGTTCCTCATGCCTCAGCCGCTTCCCGCGAGCGCACCCTTGAAGGATCAAAGCGGACGGCGGGACTCCTCCGCCGAGGCCGACAGCGCCGGACCGAACGGCGCCCGCACCCGCGTCACGCCGCGACTGGCCCACCGCCCCCGCGCGGAGGACGTCTTCCCGCTCGCATGGGTCAGAATCTCCGACGTCCGCTTCCAGGTCACCGCCCACTGGCCCGCCGACCACGCCTTCTTCGGCGCCGTCGACGACCGCCACCTGGACCCGATGATCATTGGAGAAACGTTGCGTCAGACCTCCATGGCCCTCGCGCACGCCGAGTTCGGTGCCCCCTTCGACACCCACTTCGTCATGCGTGACCTGGAGATCTCCACCGCCCCGGACCGGCTCCTGCTCGCGGACGCGGCCGAGCCGGTCACCGTCGACGTGGTCTGCTCCGAGGTCCGCCGCCGGGGCCCGGGCCTGAACGGCATGCGGACGACGATGGAGTTCCACCGCGCGGGCCGGCTCGTCGCCCGGGGCACCGGCAGCATGGACTGCACCTCCCCGGCCGCCTACCGCCGCCTGCGGGAGCGGCAGTCCGCCTCCCCGCCTGCCCACATACCGCGGCCCGCCCCGCAGCCCTCCGACCCGTCGGCCCCGCAGCCCACCGACCCGTCGGCCTCACGACCCTCCGGCCCGTCGGCCCGGGCACACCCCGACCCGTCGCCCCCGGCACCCCCCGAACTGGCGGGCCGGCACCGCGCGGAGGACGTCGTCCTCGCCCCCGCCGGCCGGCCGGGCACCTGGCTGCTGCGCGTGGACACCGGGCACCCGGTGCTCTTCCCCCGGCCCAACGACCACGTCCCCGGCATGGTCCTGTTCGAGGCGGCACGCCAGGCCGCGACCGCCTCGTCCGGCCGACGGCCGTTCCTGCCCTCCGAGCTGTCCGTCTCCTTCAGCCGCTACGCCGAACTCGACAGCCCTTGTTTCCTCGACACCGAAGTGCTCGACAAGGGGGACGACGGGGTGACGGTACGGGTCGCCGGGCACCAGAACGGCGAGGCCGTCTTCGCCGCCACCCTCATCTGCGCGCCCACGGCCCCGGTCCGGTCGCTGCCGTGACGCCCTCAGGTACACGGCTATGGGCTGGTCGGGAATGGTGGAGTACGCGCGGATGACCGTCGACCTCCTGGTCACCGGCGCGACGGGCTTCATCGGCAGCCGGGTCGCGGCAGCGGCCCGCGGGCGCCCCGGTGTCCGCGTCCGCACGCTGTCCCGCCGTACGCCGCCCAAAGGGCCAGTCGCCGGGACGGTGCCCGGCGACCTGGCCGACCCCCGCACCCTCTACGGCGGCTGTGCCGGCGTCGACGTCCTCGTCCACTGCGCCTCCCGCGTGGGCGGTGACCCGGAGTCCGCCGCGGCGGTCAACGACCTCGGCACGAAGGCCCTGGTGGAGGAGGCCCTGCGGAGCGGGGTGCGCCGGATCGTGTACGTGAGTACCGCCGCCGTCCACGGCCGGGGCCCCTTCCGCGGCACCCGGCCCGGCGAGGCCCCGATCGCTCCCGCGTCGGACACCAGCCGCACCCGCGCGGCGGCCGAGCGCCATGTGCTCGACGCGGGCGGTCTGGTGCTGCGTCCGCACCTGGTCCACGGGGAGGGCGACCGCTGGGTGGTGCCCGGGCTGGTGGGACTGTTGCGGGAGCTGTCCGCGACCGTCACCGGCTGCACGGCGTTCCACTCGATGATCGACGTCGAGACCCTGGGCCGGGCGGTCGTCGCGGCCGCGCTGTCCCCGCACCACGGTCCGGGCGCCCACTACGTCGGCCACCCGGACCCCGTGCCGGCCGCGGAGCTGCTGGCGGCGGTGTGTGACCGGGTGGAGCGGCCCGGACGGGGTGCGACGGTGGACGTGGCCACCGCCCGCGCCCGGGCCGCCGGGTCCCCGCGCGCGCTGCACCACCTCGGCCTGCTCACCGTGGACCACTGGTTCACGGACGACGGGTTCTGGAAGGACCTGGACTGCTCACCGGGTGAGGGCTTCGCCCGGACCTTCGCACGCGCGGCGCCCTGGTACCGGTCGTACGTCACGGCCGGATGAGGCCTGTACCGAATGAGACCTGTACCGACTGAGACCCGTACCGACTGAGACCTGTACGGACTGAGACCTGTACCGCCCGACTGAAGCGCTGGAAAAACCGACTGGCGGGTCGGCGAATGACCGGTAAGTGGGCAAACGCGGCTCCGCCTGCCGCGCCGCGGTGATCCTCGGCGCACCGCCCCTCCACGGACCCACCCGGCCGCGGCCGCGGCCGAAAAGCGCCCCACCCGCATCGAAAAGGATCATGAGATGTTCCTCACACGCCACCCCGCCCCCGCACCCACCCCACCACGGCGAACCGACAGGTGAACGAGCACGCGAAACGGGCGGCATCCGATGGATGCCGCCCGTTCGACGGTGTGCGCGAGGGGGGAGTTGAACCCCCACGCCCTTGCGGGCACTGGAACCTGAATCCAGCGCGTCTGCCTATTCCGCCACCCGCGCATTGGGTGTGTCTTCCGGCCCTGCCCCTTGGGGTCTTGCGCCTTCCGACACCCAGAACATTAGCACGCTGGTCGGGGTGGATTCACATCCCTTTCCCCACCACCGGCCGGGCCGGTCCCGACCGGTCACGACCGGCCCGATCACCCCCGGCGGGCTCTTCCGGCCCCCTGTGTAGCGACGGTGGCCGGTTCACGTATCAACCTCGTACCGGTAGCCCCCGTCTCCCCGGGAGCCGGGCGGAGTCCACAGCCGGGTGCGGGACACTGGTCTGCGGCCCCCTCTACGATCCATGGCAGAACGACGCGCACGAGCACGGCCGAAGGAGTTCGAAGGGGAGCCCCGGTGGGAACTTCGTCAGGCGTCGACACCCGTCGACCGGGCGGACAGGGGGAACCAGCCGATCGACCGGCGCGTGGATACGATCAGTAAGCAGTACCAGGTAAGCGGTGCACGAAACGGTGCACGGGGCAGTACACAGGACGGCAGCGACGGAGGAGGTGCCCCATGGGAGTCCTGAAGAAGTTCGAGCAGCGTCTCGAAGGTCTGGTCAACGGCACCTTCGCCAAGGTGTTCAAGTCCGAGGTGCAGCCCGTGGAGATCGCGGGAGCGCTCCAGCGGGAATGCGACAACAACGCCACCATCTGGAACCGCGACCGCACCGTCGTACCCAATGACTTCATCGTCGAACTGAGCACCCCGGACTTCGAGCGCCTCAGCCCCTACTCCGGCCAGCTCGGCGACGAGCTCGCCGGCATGGTGCGCGACTACGCCAAGCAGCAGCGCTACACCTTCATGGGTCCCATCAAGGTGAACCTGGAGAAGGCCGACGACCTCGACACCGGCCTGTACCGGGTGCGCAGCCGCACCCTCGCCTCGTCCGCCAGCCAGGCCCCCGGAGCCGCGGGCCCCGGCGCCGCCCCGCCGGCCGGCCGCCCCGGTGGCTACGGCTACCCGCCGGCCGCCCCCGCGGGCGCCCCGCCCATGCCGGCCGCGCCGCCGCCCGGCGGCCGCCCCGGCGGGTACGGCTACCCGCAGCCCGCGACCGGCCAGCGGCCCCCCGCCGCACCCGCGCCCGGCGGACGCACCCGCCACTGGATCGAGATCAACGGCACCCGCCACCAGATCTCCCGCGCCACCCTGGTGATGGGCCGCAGCACCGAAGCAGACGTGCGGATCGACGATCCCGGCGTCTCCCGCCGGCACTGCGAGATCCGGACCGGAACGCCCTCGACGATCCAGGATCTCGGATCCACCAACGGCATCGTGGTGGACGGGCAGCACACCACCCGCGCTACGCTCCGCGACGGCTCGCGGATCGTCGTGGGCAGTACCACCGTTATCTATAGGCAAGCCGAAGGGTGAAGCGGGGGCAATGTCAGAGCTGACCCTCACGGTCATGCGGCTGGGTTTCCTGGCCGTTCTGTGGCTGTTCGTGATCGTGGCCGTGCAGGTCATCCGGAGTGACCTGTTCGGAACGCGCGTCACCCAGCGCGGTTCCCGACGGGAGGCCGGCCGGCAGCAGCAGGCCGCCCGCCAGGCGCCGCCGCCGCAGCGCCAGCAGTCCGGCGGCGGCCGCCGCGGCCGCAACACCCCCACCAAGCTGGTCGTGACCGAGGGCACCCTCACCGGCACCACCGTCGCCCTCCAGGGCCAGACCATCACGCTGGGCCGGGCACACGACAGCACGATCGTGCTGGACGACGACTACGCCTCCAGCCGCCATGCCAGGATCTACCCGGACCGCGACGGCCAGTGGATCGTCGAGGACCTGGGCTCCACCAACGGCACCTACCTGGACCGGACCCGGCTGACGACCCCCACACCGATTTCGCTGGGCGCACCGATCCGCATCGGCAAGACCGTCATCGAGCTGCGGAAGTAGTACGACAATGAGCGAGCGGAGCGAGCACGCAGTGGGGGTCCCGACCCAGGATCCCGGCGCGCTCCCGACCGGAGGGTGGGCAGTGTGGCTCGACACGACCGGCTGTACCCGGAGCCGACGGGCGAGGTGCGCATGAGTCTGTCCCTGCGCTTCGCCGCCGGATCGCACAAGGGGATGATCCGGGAGGGCAACGAGGACTCCGGTTACGCCGGTCCACGCCTGCTCGCCATCGCCGACGGCATGGGCGGCGCCGCCGCCGGCGAGGTCGCCTCCTCCGAGGCGATCTCCACCATCGTCGCGCTCGACGACGACGTCCCCGGCTCCGACCTGCTCACCTCGCTCGGCACCGCCGTCCAGCGGGCCAACGACCAGCTGCGCATGATGGTCGAGGAGGACCCCCAGCTCGAAGGCATGGGCACCACCCTGACCGCGCTGCTGTGGACCGGCCAGCGGCTCGGCATGGTGCACGTCGGCGACTCCCGCGCCTACCTCCTGCGCGACGGCGTCCTCACCCAGATCACCCAGGACCACACCTGGGTGCAGCGCCTGGTCGACGAGGGCCGGATCACCGAGGAGGAGGCGACCACCCATCCGCAGCGGTCCCTGCTCATGCGGGCCCTCGGCAGCGGCGAACACGTCGAGCCCGACCTGTCCATCCGCGAGGTGCGGGCCGGCGACCGGTACCTGATCTGCTCCGACGGCCTGTCCGGCGTGGTCTCCCACCAGACCCTCGAGGACGCCCTGGCCAGCTACCAGGGCCCCGAGGAGACGGTGCAGAACCTGATCGAGCTGGCCCTGCGCGGGGGCGGCCCCGACAACATCACCGTGATCGTCGCCGACGTCCTGGACCTCGACACCGGTGACACCCTCGCCGGGCAGCTGTCCGACACCCCGGTCGTGGTCGGCGCCGTCGCCGAGAACCAGAACCAGCTCCACGACAACGGCATCATGCAGACCCCGGCCGGCCGCGCCTCCGGCCTCGGCCGCCGGCGTCAGCAGGGCGGCGGCGAGTTCGGCCCGCCCGGCAGCGGCGACGTCACCGGCTTCATCCCCACCGACGGCTTCGGCTACGCCGACGACGACTTCGTCAAGCCCGGCAAGGACCGCAGGTGGCTCAAGAGGTCCGTCTACAGCCTGCTGGCGCTCGCCGTCATCGGCGGCGGCATGTACGGCGGCTGGCGCTGGACCCAGACGCAGTACTACGTCGGCACCAAGGACGGGCACGTCGCGCTGTACCGGGGCATCAACCAGGACCTGGCCTGGGTCTCGCTGTCGAAGGTCGAGAAGGACCACCCCGAGATCGAACTCAAGTACCTCCCGCCGTACCAGCGCAAGCTGGTCGAGGCGACCATCGTCGAAGGCGATCTGTACGGCGCCCGGGAGAAGATCGAGGAACTGTCGGTGCAGGCCTCCGCGTGCCAGAAGCAGGCCGAGCGGCGCGCCGCCGAGAGCGAGAAGAACGCGAAGACCGGTGAGGGCGAGGCCGGAGGCACCACGGGAACCACGCCCGCCTCCTTCACGTCCAAGGCCTCGCCGTCGCCGAACCCGTCGGGCTCGCCGAAGGCCCCGGAGCAGTCCACGCCCCCGTCCACGACCGCACCCACTCCCAGCCCCGGCCCCAGCCTCTCGGAGGAGGAGCAGAAGGTCGTCTCGCTGTGCGGTAAGCAGTAGGCAAGCCGTGAGAGGCCCTGTCACACGATGAGCAGTACTACCAACCCGTCGACGCAGCACACGTCCACGATCGGCGCCATCGGCGCGCCCAGCCGCCGCAACACCGAGCTCGCGCTCCTGGTGTTCGCCGTCGTCATCCCGGTCTTCGCCTACGCCAACGTGGGCCTGGCCCTCAACGACCAGGTGCCCGCCGGGCTGCTCAGCTACGGTGTCGGTCTCGGCCTGATGGCGGGCGTGGGCCACCTGGCCGTACGGAGGTTCGCCCCGTACGCGGATCCCCTGATGCTGCCCATCGCGACGCTGCTGAACGGCATCGGACTGGTCGCCATCTGGCGCCTGGACCAGTCGGAGCGCCTCCAGGCGAGCCGGACGTTCGTCGAGGCGGCACCACGCCAGCTGATGTACTCGGCACTCGGCGTCGCCCTGTTCGTGGCCGTGCTGTTCTTCCTCAAGGACCACCGCGTCCTGCAGCGCTACACCTACATCTCCATGGCCGGCGCGCTGGTGCTGCTGCTCCTGCCGCTGGTCCCGGGCCTCGGCCACAACGTCTTCGGCGCCAGGATCTGGATCAAGATCCCCGGTCTCGGAACTCTTCAGCCGGGTGAGTTCGCCAAGATCGTCCTCGCGGTCTTCTTCGCGGGCTACCTGATGGTCAAACGCGACGCCCTGGCCCTCGCCAGCCGCCGCTTCATGGGGCTCTACCTGCCCCGCGGCCGTGACCTCGGTCCGATCATCGTCGTCTGGATCATCTCCATCCTGATCCTGGTCTTCGAGACCGACCTCGGTACCTCGCTGCTGTTCTTCGGCATGTTCGTGATCATGCTGTACGTCGCCACCGAGCGGACCAGCTGGATCGTGTTCGGCCTGCTGATGTCCGGGGCCGGCGCCGTCGGCGTGGCAAGCTTCGAGCCGCACATCCAGACGCGTGTGCAGGCCTGGCTCGACCCGATGCGCGAGTTCGAGCTCAGCCGCGCCGGGGTCCAGGACGGCATCGTCCACTCCGAGCAGGCCATGCAGGCCCTGTGGGCCTTCGGCTCCGGCGGAACCCTCGGCACCGGCTGGGGCCAGGGCAACTCGGACCTCATCGGCTTCGCCTCCAACTCCGACTTCATCCTCGCCACCTTCGGCGAGGAGATCGGCCTGGCCGGCGTCATGGCGCTGATCCTGCTCTACGCGCTGATCGTGGAGCGTGGCGTGCGCACCGCTCTCGCCGCCCGTGACCCGTTCGGCAAGCTGCTCGCCATCGGCCTGTCCGGCGCCTTCGCGCTCCAGGTCTTCGTCGTCGCCGGCGGCGTCATGGGCCTGATCCCGCTGACCGGTATGACGATGCCCTTCCTGGCGTACGGAGGTTCCTCCGTCATCGCCAACTGGGCGCTGATCGGCATCCTGCTCAGAATCAGCGACACCGCACGCCGCCCGGCGCCCGCACCCGCCGCCAACCCCGACGCCGAGATGACCCAGGTGGTCCGCCCGTGAACAAGCCCCTGCGCCGGGTCGCGATCTTCTGCGGCCTGCTCATGCTCGCTCTGCTAGTCCGCAACAACTGGATCCAGTACGTTCAGGCCGACAAGCTGCGGACCGACGAGAAGAACCGCCGTGTCGCCATCGAGCGGTACTCCTCACCGCGCGGCGACATCATCGTCGACGGCGAGCCCATCACCGGGCACAAGGCCACCAAGGGCGACTTCGCGTACAAGCGCACCTACAAGGACGGCGCCATGTGGGCGCCCGTCACCGGCTACGTCTCCCAGGCCTTCGGCGCCAACCAGCTGGAGTCCATCGAGGACGGCATCCTCACCGGCAACGACGACCGCCTGTTCTTCCGCAACACGCTCGACATGCTGACGGGCAAGAACAAGGAGGGCGGCAACGTCGTCACCACCCTCAACGGCGCCGCCCAGAAGGCCGCCTACGAGGGCCTGAAGAAGCAGGGCGGCAAGGGCTCGGTCGTCGCCCTGGAACCGTCCACCGGCAAGATCCTCGCGCTGGCCTCCTTCCCGTCGTACGACCCGTCCACGATCGCCGGCAACAGCCTCGACACGGACACCAAGGCCTGGCAGGCGCTTCAGAAGAAGAACAACCCGGACGACCCGATGCTCAACCGGGCGCTGCGCGAGGTCTACCCGCCCGGCTCGACCTTCAAGGTCGTCACCGCGGCCGCCGCGCTGGAGCACGGGCTGGTCGAGGACGCGGACCAGAAGACCGACACCCCGCTGCCGTGGGTCATGACGGGCACCAGGACCGAACTGAAGAACGACGGCAACCTGCCCTGCAAGGACGCCACCCTGCGCGAGGCGCTGCGGGTGTCCTGCAACACCGTCTTCGGCAAGGCCGGCGCCGACCTCGGCAACGAGAAGATGCTGGAGACGGCCAAGAAGTTCGGCTTCACCGAGGAGCAGTTCACCCCGGTCCGCGCCAGCGCCTCCGTGTTCTCCGAGAACATGGAGCCTTCGCAGGTCGCCCTCTCCTCCATCGGCCAGTTCAACACCGCCGCCACCCCCCTGCAGATGGCCATGGTCTCCGCCGCCGTCGCCAACAACGGCACGCTGATGAAGCCGTACATGGTCGACGAACTCCAGTCCCCCGGCCTCGACACCATCGAGAAGACGGACCCGGAGGAGCTGAGCGAGCCGATGTCGGCGAAGAACGCGCAGATCCTCCAGTCGATGATGGAGACCGTCGTCAACGACGGCACCGGCTCCAACGCGCAGATCCCCGGTGTCACGGTCGGCGGCAAGACGGGCACGGCCCAGCACGGTGAGAACAACAGCAAGAACCCTTACGCGTGGTTCATCTCCTACGCCAAGAGCGACGACGGCAGCTCGCCCGTGGCGGTCGCGGTCGTGATCGAGGACGAGGACGCCGTGCGGGGTGACATCTCCGGCGGCGGCCTCGCCGCACCGATCGCCAAGAACGTGATGGAGGCGGTCATCAAGAGCAAGCAGTGACCCCGCTCACGTCTGCTTCACAACGGTGCACGTTGCGGTACCGGTCCGGTATCGGCTGACGTACTTGGCCAGGTCACACAAAGCGAGCCGGGTACGGTAGGCCCGGACGGCAGCCTCCGGCGGCACACGTGTGCCGCCCGGGACCGACGGAGAGGGCTGGTAGGTAGCTATGGAAGAGCCGCGTCGCCTCGGCGGCCGGTACGAACTGGGCCAGGTGCTCGGTCGCGGTGGCATGGCGGAGGTCTACCTCGCGCATGACAGCCGGCTCGGCCGCACCGTGGCGGTGAAGACGCTGCGCGCGGATCTGGCGCGCGACCCGTCCTTCCAGGCCCGTTTCCGCCGGGAGGCCCAGTCGGCCGCCTCGCTCAACCATCCCGCGATCGTGGCGGTCTACGACACGGGCGAGGACTACATCGACGGGGTCTCCATCCCGTACATCGTCATGGAGTACGTCGACGGTTCCACGCTCCGTGAGCTCCTGCACAGCGGCCGCAAGCTGCTGCCGGAGCGGACGCTGGAGATGACCATCGGCATCCTCCAGGCCCTGGAGTACTCGCACCGGGCCGGCATCGTCCACCGCGACATCAAGCCCGCCAACGTCATGCTGACGCGCAACGGCCAGGTCAAGGTCATGGACTTCGGCATCGCCCGCGCGATGGGCGACTCCGGCATGACGATGACCCAGACCGCGGCCGTCATCGGCACCGCGCAGTACCTCTCGCCGGAGCAGGCCAAGGGCGAGCAGGTCGACGCGCGGTCCGACCTGTACTCCACCGGCTGCCTGCTGTACGAGCTGCTGACCGTCCGTCCGCCCTTCGTGGGCGACTCCCCGGTCGCGGTCGCCTACCAGCACGTACGGGAGGAGCCGCAGCCGCCGAGCGTCTTCGACCCCGAGATCACGCCCGATATGGACGCGATCGTGCTGAAGGCGCTGGTCAAGGACCCCGACTACCGGTACCAGTCGGCCGACGAGATGCGCGCCGACATCGAGGCCTGCCTCGACGGCCAGCCGGTCGCGGCGACCGCCGCCCTGGGCGCGGTCGGCTACGGCGGCTACCCCGACGACCAGCCGACGACCGCACTGCGCTCGGACGCCGGCGCGGGGGCGGCGACCTCGATGCTGCCGCCCATGAACCCGGACGACGGCGGCTACGGCTACGACGACCGCCAGGGCCGGCGGCGCCAGCCGAAGAAGAACAACGCCTCGACGATATTGCTGGTCGTGGCAGGTGTCCTCGTCCTGATCGGCGCGATCCTGATCGGCCGCTGGGTCATGAGCGACAGCGGTGGCGTGGGCAATGACACCGTCCCGGCCCCGAACTTCATCGGCGAGACCAGAGCGGACGCCGAAAAACTCGCCGTCAACGGCAATGTGAAGCTCAGCTTCGAGGAGAAGCCCTGCGAGAACCAGAGCAAGGGCAAGATCTGCGACCAGGACCCCGCCGCGGGCACCACGGTCCAGAAGGACGACACCATCAACCTGGTGGTCTCCACCGGTGCGCCCAAGGTGGCGGTGCCCAGTGTCGTCGGCGACAGCCTCGAGGAGGCCAAGGCCGAGCTGGAGGGCGACAAGTACGAGTTCGTCGTCGAGGTCGAGGAGAAGGTGGACGCCCAGGAACCGGGCACCGTCCTCGAGCAGGACCCGGGGCTCGGCGAAGAGGTGGAGAAGGGCACCACCATCACCCTCACCGTCGCCAAGGAAGAGGCCAAGTCCACGGTCCCGGACGTCATCGGCAAGACCTGTGACGAGGCCACGGCCCAGATGACGGCCAATGACCTCACCGGCAGCTGCACCGAGGAGGAGACGGACGACCCGAACCAGGTCGGCAAGGTCATCCGCACCACCCCGGCGGCCAACACCCAGGTCGACAAGAACTCGCAGGTGCAGATCGTCGTCGGCAAGGCCAAGGCGAACGAGCAGGTCGCTGTCCCGAACATCAACGGCCAGACCCTCAAGGACGCCCAGCGGATGCTCCAGGAGGCCGGGCTCGCGGTGGGCAACATCACCGGCTCGCAGGACCCCAACTCCCGCGTCCTCGCCTCCAACCCCGGCCAGGGCACCCAGGTCGACAAGGGAACGGCGGTCACCCTGATCACCGCGGACCAGGGCGGCGGCAACGGCAACGGCGGAGGTGACGGCGGCATCTTCGGCGGCCTCACCGGCGGTGACGACGACTGACCCGCGGCACCCCGCACGACAGGAGCCCCGGCACCCTCTGGGAGAGGATGCCGGGGCTCCTTGCTTCGCGGGCCGCCCCGCCCGGGGTCAGCGCAGTTCCGCCGGCGGGGTCCGCTCGCTGTCGACCTTCTCCGTGCGGACCAGCTCGCCCCAGACGATGTAGCGGTACTTGCTCGTGTAGACGGGCGTACAGGTGGTCAGCGTGATGTAGTGGCCGGCCTTCTTCTTGCCGGACTCCTTCGGGATCTTCCCGAGGACGTCGACGTTGTACTTCGAGGTCTCGGGAAGGATCGCGTACGTCTTGTAGACGTACCACTTGTCCTTCGTCTCGAAGACGATCGGGTCGCCTTCCTTGATCTTGTGGATGCCGTGGAACTTCGCGCCGTGACCGTCCCGGTGGGCCGCGAGGGAGAAGTTGCCCTCCTTGCCGGACGTCGGCAGGGCCGACTTCACGGGGTCGGTGTAGTAGCCGGCGACACCGTCGTTGAGGACCTTCATCGACGTGCCCTTCTCGACGAGGATCTCGTCGCCGCTCATCGCGGGCACGTGCAGGAAGCCGATGCCGTTCTTGCTGTCGAAGGAGACCGGGCCCTTTCCTTCGGTCTCCTGCGCCCAGTTGTCCCGGACCTTGTCGGCCTGCTTGTCCGCCGCGCGGTCCGCGACGACGTTCGTCCACCACAGCGAGTAGGCGACGAACAGGCCGAGCACCACGCCCGCGGTGATGAGGAGTTCCCCGAAGAAGCTGACCACCATCGCGACCGGCCCCAGACGGCGGCGCGCCGCGGGCGGTGGGGACGCGGGCGTGTCGGTGTGTTCTGCGGTCGCTGCCACGTTTCCTCTGCCCTTAACTGACGAGCGCATCCGGCTTGCCCTTGCTGCGCGGCCGTTCCTCGTCCATCTTGCCCCAGACGATCATGCGGTACTTGCTGGTGAACTCCGGCGTGCAGGTGGTCAGCGTGATGTAACGGCCCGGGCCGGTGAAACCCGATCCCTGGGGGACCGGCTCCAGCACGCTGATGTTGCTCGGCGAGGTGACCGGCAGGATCGACGCCATCTTGTAGACGTAGTAGGTGTCCTGCGTCTCCACGACGATCGGGTCTCCCGGCGCCAGCCGGTTGATGTAGCGGAAGGGCTCGCCGTGCGTGTTGCGGTGGCCCGCGAGCCCGAAGTTGCCGGTCTTCGCGTCCGGCATCGCCGTCTTCAGCGCACCCTCCGCGTAGTGGCCCACCATGCCGCGGTCGAGCACCCGCTTGCTGTCGATGCCCTCCGCGATCGGCACCACCACGTCCAGCTTGGGGATGTGCAGCAGCGCGAAGCCCTGACCCGGCTCGAAGGCCCCCGGCCTGCGCTCGCCGCTCGCCCAGTCGTCCTGGAGGTCGCTGACCTCCTTGCCGGCCTGCGCGTGGGCCCGCACGTTCGTCCACCACAGCTGGTAGGTGACGAACAGCAGCATCAGCACGCCGGTGGTGATGAACACCTCGCCGATCGCCCGGCTCGCGAGGACCGCGGGGCTCGCCTTGCGGGCCCGTGCCTGCCGACGCGCCTCGACACGGGACAGCGGCGCCCGTGACGCCCCTCCAGACGCCTCTGAGGCCCCCTCGCGGCCCTCGGGCACCCCGGGCCCCCCGTCGGCCTTGCGAGAGCCTCCACGGCGCCCGTGACGCTTCTTGGCGGCCTTCCGGCGGGCCGCCCGGCCACCGGGCGCCGCCGCGGCAGACGGCGCGGCGGCCTCACGCGCCCCGCGCTCCGGCGGCTCGGGGATGCGCAGCGCCACGGTCTCCTCGTCGACCGGCGGCAGATACGCGGTGCTGTCGGCGGCGCCCGTGTAGGGATCGGGGGCGGGCGCCGCGCCGTCGTACCAGCCGTCCCCCAACGCACCCGGCTCCCCGTACGGCGGCCCGCCGTACGAGGTGCCCTGGTCACCGGCGCCGCCGTAGGCGTCCGCGCCGGACTCGCGCTCGGGGCGCAACGCGGTCACGCCGTGGCCCTGCCCACCACCGGGGCGAGCCCCGCCGACCTCGCCACCGCGCCCGCGTCGCCGCACTCCACCAGCCAGTTGGCCAGCATCCGGTGCCCGTGTTCGGTCAGTACCGACTCGGGATGGAACTGCACGCCCTCGACCGGGAGTTCACGGTGCCTCAGGCCCATCACGATGCCGTCCGGCGTCCTGGCCGTGACCTCCAGCTCCGCCGGTACCGTGGCCGGCTCGGCGGCCAGCGAGTGGTAGCGGGTCGCCGTGAACGGTGAGGGCAGGCCCGCGAAGACGCCCTTGCCCCCGTGTTCCACCGGCGAGGTCTTGCCGTGCAGCAGCTCGGGGGCACGGTCCACGACACCGCCGTACGCCACCTGCATCGACTGCATGCCGAGGCAGACGCCGAAGACCGGCACGCCGGTCGACGCGCAGTGCCGCACCATGTCCACGCAGACCCCGGCCTCCTCCGGAGTGCCCGGGCCCGGGGAGAGGAGCACCCCGTCGAAACCGTCCTGGGCGTGTGCCGTCGAGACCTCGTCGTTGCGCAGGACCTCGCACTCGGCGCCCAGCTGGTACAGGTACTGGACCAGGTTGAAGACGAAGCTGTCGTAGTTGTCGACGACGAGAATGCGCGCGCTCACTGGTTGTCCACCGTCACATCGTTGAAGGGCAGCAGCGGCTCGGCCCACGGGAAGACGTACTGGAAGAGGACGTAGACCACGGCGATGATCAGTACGAGTGAGATGAGTGCCCGCACCCATCCGTTACCCGGCAGATGCCGCCAGATCCAGCTGTACATGCCGTCCCTTCCGTCGTACCACGGCACCAGACCCACGCCGTACGCCACCAGACTAACGGCGCAACGCCTCCGGTTTCCCGGCCTCCACAGGCTCCGTGGGGCCGGACGGGACCGGTCTTGGGCACCCACTGGTACGTGGCCGCGGGCCGATCGCCTCGATGTCCGGCGTTGTTCCACGTGAAACATGACCGCGGGCGGCATGAGAGCGCGGTGCGGCGGCTAATCCTTGGGCTGGGCGTAGTGCAGGTCAACGGTTCCCGAGTAGCCGGGCAGCGTCACCGGCCCGTTGTCCTCGACCTTCCAGCCGAGCCCGTAGACGTTGACGTAGACCATGTAGTTCTGGATCGCCGGCGAAGCGCTGAGCGCCTTCTTCAGCTTCTCCGGATCACCGACCGCCGTGATCTTGTACGGCGGTGAGTAGACCCGGCCCTGGAGGATCAGGGTGTTGCCGACGCAGCGCACGGCGCTGGTGGAGATCAGCCGCTGGTCCATGACCTTGATGCCCTCGGCTCCGCCCTGCCACATGGCGTTCACCACGGCCTGGAGGTCCTGCTGGTGGATGACCAGATAGTCGGGCTGGGGCTCGGGGTAGCCGGGGAGCTTGGCGGTGGCGTCCGGCGGGGCGTCGTTGAGGGTGACCGTGATCGCCTCGCCCTTGAGCTTCTGGGTGCCCGCGCGTTTCTCCAGCTCGGCGAGTTTGTCGTCCTCGGCCTTGGTGCTGCCGTCGTCGCGCTCGGCGAGGGCCTCTATGTCCTTGCGCAACACGCCGTTGGACTCGTCGAGCTCGCCGTTCTTCCGGCTGCGCTCGTGGATCAGGTCGGAGAGCTTCAGCAGCGAGTCGTCCGTGCGGATGTTGGTGCCCTTGGCCGTGTCGAAGCTGGTGAAGAAGATGAGTCCCGCGAGGGCGAAGACGCCCGCGGTGAGGATCCGCACGGGCCGGAAACGGCGTCGGCGGCCGGGACTGGATTCCCTCCCGGGGAAGTCGGCAGAATTGCTCAACGTACCCTTATCTCCTTCGGCGCCGCGGAAGCACTACGCTAACGGACGCCCGGGGGAGCGCTCAGAGTCCCCTTGTACGCTGCCCCGAGCCCGACCCAGTTCCCTGCGCGGCCACGCAGCGCATCGACAGGAGAGACCCTCGTGCCGAAGTCACGTATCCGCAAGAAGGCCGACTACTCGCCGCCGCCGGCCAAGCAGGCGACGGCCCTGAAGCTGACCAACCGCGCCTGGGTCGCACCGGTGATGCTCGCCCTGTTCCTCATCGGCCTGGCCTGGATCGTCGTCTTCTACGTCACCGACGGCTCGCTGCCGATCGATGCTCTCGGCAACTGGAACATCGTGGTGGGCTTCGGGTTCATCGCCGCCGGCTTCGGCGTCTCGACGCAGTGGAAGTAGCGACCTCCGCACAGTGAGCACCGCCCTGCCCAGAGCTGCCGTCAGCTCTGGGCAGGGTTATCCCCTGAGTTATCCACAGCCGTTGTCCACATGTGGACAGGCAGCTCGATCTGTGGATAACCCTTCAGAGGTTGACGCTGGTGTGACAGAAACACCGGCAACCGAATTCCTGTTCGCCAATGGCCTGACCTGCGGAAACAGCGGTCGACGGCCGCGCGGACGGATGTTCCCGCACCGTGTGCACAAGATCCGCCACCGTCTGTGGACAAACACCGGTGCTCAGGTGAGCTGGGCCGTCCTCAGCAGGGTCATCAGGACGACCAAGACCAGCACCAGCGCACAGGTGCCGTACTGCACCAGCGCCCGCCGCTCACGCGGGGCATGGACCATGGCGTACCCGATCACGACACCGGCGACGAGCCCACCGATGTGGGCCTGCCAGGCGATGTTGCTCCAGCCGAAGGTGAAGATCAGGTTGATCACCAGCAGGGCGATGATCGGCCGCATGTCGTAGCGGAGCCGCCGCATCAGTACGGCGGTCGCGCCGAACAGCCCGAAGATGGCGCCGGACGCGCCGAGCGAGGCCGTGGTCCCCGAGGCGAGCAGATAGGTCAGCCCGCTGCCCGCCAGGCCCGAGATCAGGTACAGCGCGAGATAGCGGGCACGGCCGAGCGCCTGTTCCAGCGGTCCGCCGAGCCACCACAGGCTGAGCATGTTGAAGCCGATGTGCCAGATCTCCTCGTGCGCGAACATCGAGGTGACCAGGCGGTACCACTCGCCCCCGGCCACGCCCTCGGTCGGCAGGAACGGCGCCGGCGGCCACTCGCCGATGAGGTAGAGGTCGCGCAGCAGCGAGGGCCTGATCTGCACGGCGATGAACACCGCGACATTGATCCCCAGGAGGACCTTGGTCAGCAGCCGGGGGTCGGCGGCGACGGTGCCGCCGGCGATCGTGCGCGGCATGGCGGCGTCGGGCGCGTGCCCCGTGCCCGAACCTCCGCGGACGCAGTCCGGGCACTGGAAACCGACCGAGGCGTCGACCATGCACTCGGGGCAGATCGGCCGCTCGCACCGGGTGCAGCGAATGCCGGTCTCACGATCCGGGTGGCGATAGCAGACCGGGACGCTCCGGGCGTCCTGCGGGCTGCCGGCAGCCTGGTCGTCCATGGGATCCCCTAGGTCGTGTGGAAAAGCCCCGCCCCGCCCATCCTTACGGATGAGCGGGGCGATTGGTTCCCTTCGGGGTGCTCTCGCGCTCCGGGGACGAGGGCTCAGCCCTCGCGGATCTCGACCGACTCGATCACCACGTCGTTCACCGGACGGTCGGTGCGCGGGTTGGTCTGCGTGGCCGCGATGCTGTCGATCACCTTCTGGCTGGCGGGGTCGGCGACCTCACCGAAGATGGTGTGCTTGCGGTTCAGCCACGCCGTCGGGGCGACGGTGATGAAGAACTGCGAGCCGTTGGTGCCCGGGCCGGCGTTGGCCATCGCCAGCAGGTAGGGCTTGTCGAAGCGCAGGTCGGGGTGGAACTCGTCCTCGAACTGGTAGCCGGGACCGCCGGTGCCGTTGCCCAGCGGGTCACCGCCCTGGATCATGAAGCCACTGATCACCCGGTGGAAGACCGTGCCGTCGTAGAGCTTGTCCGTGGACTTCTTGCCGGTCTGCGGGTGCGTCCACTCCCGCTCGCCCTTGGCGAGCTCGACGAAGTTCTTGACCGTGATGGGCGCGTGGTTCGGGAAGAGCCGGACCTCGATGTCGCCGTGATTGGTCTTCAGGGTGGCGTTGAGCTGCTCAGCCACGATGTGCCTTCCGTTGTCTTTCCGTGACTCCCTGATCCTCGCACGGACGGGGCGCTCAGTCGCCCGGCGCCCGTTGACTGGGGGGCAACCGGGCCCTTCCTGTTGCGGAAAACGGGCCGATCGCACCCGGGGCGGGGGCGTATGGCGGCGATCCGTGGCATTGTCGACGACAAGCTCCTGTTGTCCGTGGTTCATCCGCTATTGCACCTGATGCCACGATCGATCAACTTCATCGGCACCCGTATGCCCGTCCGCGCATGCCCCGTGGCGACGCGACAGGCATGATCCGTAAAAGGGTGGAAAGTCGAAATACCGTACGCCACCGAGGAGGAGGAACCGTGACCCGCATTGACAGCGTGCGCGCCGCGACCGGTTCGGCGAAGGACAGCGTGCTGCACGCCGCGGAAGTGGTGGCGCCCTACGCCGACACGGCCAAGATCAGGGCCGCGCACTACGCACAGGAGGCCCGCGTACGGCTGGCGCCCAAGGTGACGCAGGCCGCCGGCCAGGCCCGCCTCCAGTACGGCGCCCACGTACAGCCCTATCTGAACCAGGCCCGGACGCATGTGCCGTCCAAGGTCGACAAGGCCGCCCAGCAGGCCGCCGTCCGCACCCGTCAGGCCGCGCGGCAGGCGGCGGACTACTCCCGGCCGAAGATCGAGCAGGCCGTGGCCGCCGCCGGGCCCGCGACGGAAGAGGCCGCAGCGCGCAGTGCGGCCGCGCTGGCAGCGCTGCGCGGCCAGGTCTCGGCCCGGCAGATCCAGAAGCTGGTGCGCAAGCAGCAGCGTCGGGCGAGGGCCGGCCGTGCCGCGAAGGTGGTCCTGCTGGTGGGCGCCGTGGCCGGAGGCGCCTTCGCCGCCTGGAAGTGGTGGGACAAGCAGGCCAACCCGGACTGGCTGGTGGAGCCGCCCGCGGCGACCGACGCCTCGGGTGCGACCCAGCTGACGTCCGTGGACGGCACCGACCGGTCCACGCTCGACCCCGAGGTCGAGGCCAAGGAGGCCGAGGAGGATGCCTCCCGGCGCGACGAATCGCCCTGACACGCAGTAGCGCCAACGGCGCGGTGGGGCAGAAGACGTGAGCGTCTTCTGCCCCACCGCGCCGTTTCACGTGAAACAGAACGGGTGCGGAGCCCAGGGGAGCCGCCCCCGGCCGCTGAGGCGCCTGCCTGGCCGGTGCATCCGTCAGTCCTCGGCCGCGCGCTTCCCCACCTCACGTGGGCGCAGCAAGACAGCTGCCATGAAGGCGGTGACGATGAGGCCACCCGCTGCGATCACCGCTACGGCCGTGAAGCCGCGGTCGTACGCCTGTCGGGCGGCGTGCAGCACGGCGTCCGCGGTGTGGGACGGCAGGTGTGCCACGAGGTCCTCCGCTGCGGCGAACGACTCCTCGGCGGTGGCGTGTTCGTCCGGTCCGAGGCCCGGTACCGCGGGCAGGCCGGTGCGGTAGACGGCGGACAGAACGGTGCCGAGGACGGCGACGCCGAGGCCCGCGCCGAGTTCGAAGGACGTCTCCTGGATGGCGGCCGCCTCTCCGGAGCGCTCGGGCTGTGCGGCACTCATGATGGCGTCAGCACCCAGGGTCATCACGATGCCGGCACCGTATCCCGCGCCGAGCAGGGGCAACAGGAGCATGCCGTAGTGGGCGGTGTCGCCGACGACGGCGACGGCCGCGAAAGCGGCGGCGAAGAGGGAGAGAGCTCCGGTGAGAGCCCAGCGGTCGCCCCACCGGTTCGCCGCCCAGGGCGCTGTGATCGCACCGATGGCGTTGGCGGCGGCCAGGGGCATCAAGGAGAGTCCGGCGTCCAGCGGCGAGTAATCGCCCACCTGTTGCAGCCATTGGGTGAAGAAGAAGAGCAGGGCGACATAGCTGCCGAAGCAGCCGATGACGCACAGGGCGGCGGTGCTGAAGCGGCGTTCGCCGAAGAGGGAGAAGTCCAGCAGCGGCTCCGCCAGGCTCCGCTGACGGCGTATGAAGGCGTACAGCAGTGCGGTCCCGCCAACGGCCGTGCCGAGGACGGCGGTGTTCACCCCCGCGTGTTCACCGGCCTGCTTGAGCGCGTACACCACGCCTGCCAGGCCGGCGACGGACAGCACCACGCCGACGAGGTCCCAACGGCGCGGGACGGGGTTCCTCGACTCCGGGATGACGCGGGCGCCGACGGCCAGGATGACGACGATCACGGGGACGTTGACCAGGAAGACGGCGCCCCAGCCCCACCTCTCGGTGACCAGCCCGCCGACGAGCGGCCCGATCGTCGCTCCCACGCTGTGCGCGGAGGTCCACACCCCGATGGCGAGGGCCCGCTCGCGGTCGTCCGTGAATACGACCCTGATGATCGCCACGGTAGAGGCCATGATCATCGCCGCGCCCGCGCCGAGTGCCGCGCGCGCGGCGACGAGTTGCACGGTCGACGTCGAAAAGGCGCACGCCGCCGAGGCGAGGGCGAAGGTGAAGAAGCCGCTCAGCACCATGCGGCGCCGGCCGATGCGGTCCCCCAGCGTGCCGCAGGTCACGAGCAGCGCGGCGAGCGCCAGCGAGTACACATCGACGATCCAGAGCAACTGCGCGGCGCTGGGCCGGAGGTCCCGGCTCATGCTCGGTACGGCGACATGCAGCACAGTGAGGTCGATACCGCACAGCAACAGGCTGCCCGACACCACGGCCAGGACCAGCCACCGCTGCCCCGGCGAGTTCTCAGATGGTTTACCCGGTGCCTTCCTTGTTGCGCGCTCCGGTACCGACGCTTCCCCGTTCACCACGATCTCAGTTTCAGTACGTACCGACACCGGCTACAAGTACGGTCTTTTTCGTCCCCTAGTACCACTCCGTATACCCATGGAGGTCAGCTGTGCGTTCCAGCGTCGAAGACGCGCCGGACTACTGTGCGATCGAGTTCGCCATGGAAGTTCTCGGGGGCCGTTGGAAACTGGCCATTCTGAAGCAACTGGCCTCAGGAACACACCGCTTCGGTGAACTGAAGCGCGCGATGCCGGCCATCACCCAGCGCATGCTGACCCGTCAGCTGAGGGAACTGGAGGCCGACGGCCTGGTGACGCGGACCGTGTACCGGGAGGTTCCGCCGCGGGTCGAGTACACGCTGACTGACGTGGGGCACAGCCTGGACTCCATCACGGAACAGTTGGACACATGGGGCCGTTGGTACCGCGAGACGGTGCGCCGTGAGGACCCGCCCGGCCCTCGCCCGGCTGCGTGAGCAGGGGGCCACGTCACAGCGTCGTACGCATCTCGTCGTACGCGAGGCGGGCCGCGTGGCCGCGGACCGGCTCGGCGGGTCTACCGATGTTCACGTCGAGCAGCGCGGACCAGTGACCGTCCGGGAAGAATGCGCCGACGGGCCCAAGCAGCAGGAACCTGCACGGCACCGACCGATCGTCGCCATGGCGTCGTGGCCGTCGCCGCAGTCGGCGGTATCGGTCCTTGGGGCAGCTTCCTCTCGGCGGGCGCAGGGGCCACCAAGGGTCCCGCAACACCGACTGTCCATGCTGACCGGTCGGTGCACACGCTCACCGTCACCGACCCGGGTCCGGGGTTTCCGCGCACCGTGCAGACCGCGCGGTTCCACCGGTGACGCCGGTCATCGCCCGTCCGTAGGAGCCCAGGGGATCACCGGGAGAGCACGGAGGGATCGATGATCGTCTACACCCCGTGAAGATCAGGACCTCCGCCGCCCGCCGCTTCCCTCGTGGTGCGCCCACGTACGCACGACAACGCCCCCTGAACCACGTTTCCGCAGATCAGAGGGCGTTCACCGGTGGAGCCTAGGGGAGTCGAACCCCTGACATCTGCCATGCAAAGACAGCGCTCTACCAACTGAGCTAAGGCCCCGGAGGAAAGCATCCACCTGGGAGAACGACATCCTGGTGGGCGCCCGAGACCAGAGTACCGGGTCCCCCCGGGGATTCCGCAAAAAGATTGGGGGTCCCCGTGACCGACCACTCTCCGTAAGATGCTCGGCGTGGTTCGCTACAGCGAACCGCGGTTCATGGGGAAGCGATGGGGAGACGCAATGGACGCCGCACAGCAGGAAGCCACCGCCAGGGCGCGGGAACTGCAGCGGAATTGGTATGGGGAGCCACTGGGGGCGCTCTTCCGTAAGCTCATAGACGACCTGGGTCTCAACCAGGCGCGTCTCGCGGGGGTACTGGGACTGTCCGCACCGATGCTGTCCCAGCTGATGAGCGGCCAGCGGGCGAAGATCGGCAATCCCGCGGTGGTCCAGCGGGTGCAGCTGCTGCAGGACCTGGCGGGGCAGGTCGCGGACGGCAGTGTCAGCGCGGCCGAGGCGACCGAGCGCATGGAGGAGATCAAGAAGTCCCAGGGGGGATCGGTGCTGAGCAACACCACGCAGACGACGAGCAGTTCGGGAGCGCCCACGGTCAAGCGGGTGGTCCGCGAGATCCAGTCCCTGCTGCGCTCCGTCGCCGCCGCCGGCGACATCATCGAGGCGGCCGACACCCTCGCCCCCACCCACCCCGAACTGGCAGAGTTCCTCCGGGTCTACGGCGCCGGGCGTACCTCCGACGCGGTCACGCATTACCAGTCCCACCAGAGCTGATCCCTTACCGCGCGGCCGGATGGGGGTTCGGCCGCACGGGACGCGTGGACGACGGGCGACGCGTCGGCGGACCGGGGAGACGGGGGATTCAGGGGAACGGGGGAGTCGTGGCGCGCGTCGAGGGGGAGTCACAGGGGGACACCGCAGGGGGAGGAGCGACGCACAGCCATGGGTGAGGTCTTCGCCGGCCGGTACGAACTGGTCGACCCGATCGGACGCGGCGGCGTCGGCGCCGTCTGGCGCGCCTGGGACCACCGCCGCCGCCGTTACGTGGCCGCCAAGGTCCTGCTGCAGAGCGACGCCCACTCCCTGCTCCGCTTCGTCCGCGAGCAGGCCCTGCGGATCGATCACCCCCATGTCCTCGCCCCATCCAGCTGGGCCGCCGACGACGACAAGGTCCTGTTCACCATGGACCTGGTCACCGGCGGTTCGCTGGTCCACCTGGTCGGTGACTACGGCCCCCTGCCACCGGCCTTCGTCTGCACCCTGCTCGACCAGCTGCTGGCGGGGCTCGCCGCGGTGCACGCGGAAGACGTCGTGCACCGCGACATCAAACCCGCCAACGTGCTCCTGGAAGCCACCGGCACCGGCAGGCCGCGGCTGCGGCTGTCCGACTTCGGCATCGCGATGCGGAT
Source organism: Streptomyces capillispiralis (assembly GCF_007829875.1). Lineage (NCBI taxonomy): Bacteria > Bacillati > Actinomycetota > Actinomycetes > Kitasatosporales > Streptomycetaceae > Streptomyces > Streptomyces capillispiralis. Next base: position 3,979,261 of record NZ_VIWV01000001.1, read on the forward strand.
GGGCGAACCCCGGCTGACCGAGACCAACCTCGTGGTGGGCACGCCCGGTTATCTCGCGCCGGAGCAGATGATGGGCTCCGAACCCGACTTCCCCGCCGACCTGTTCGCCGTGGGCCTGGTGGCGCTGTATCTGCTGGAGGGCGCCAAACCGGACGCCAAGGCCCTCATCCAGTACTTCGCCGACCACGGGACACCGCGCGCGCCCCAGGGCATCCCCGAGCCGCTGTGGCAGGTCGTGGCCACGCTGCTCCAGCCGGATCCGCAGGCGCGGTTCCGCACGGCGACGGGGGCGCGCAAGGCGCTCGCCGCGGCCACGGAGCTGCTGGCGCCGCCCGGCCCCGACGACGAACTGATCGAGATCTTCGACCAACTGGGCCCGCTCCCCCCGGGCTTCGCCGAGGACGGTCCGCTGAAGAGGGCCTCCGGTGTACGGCCGGGCGGGGCCGGTACGGCCACGGGGGGACACCATCCGGGGGACGAGCGGGACTCCCTGCCGGGCACCGGCCGGACGGACAGCCGGGGAGCGGGCCCGGTGTCCGGACCGGCCGGGAGGGACGACGCCGTCTCCGTGCCCGCCCGGGGCATGGGTCCCGCGCACGCCTTCGACGACATGAGCGGGGGCCGGGTCGGCGACGGGAGCGGGGGCGTCGCACCGCCCGATCCGCGTCAGAGCACCGCCTCCTCACCGCAGCCGGCCGGCATGTCGGACACCGGCAGCTTCCATCTGCCGCCGCCCCAGGCCACGATCACCTCTTCGCCGGTGCCCGCGCCACCGGCCCCCGCGCACGCCCCTCCGGCACCGGAGCAGGGCCCGCCGGTCCAGCACCAGCCGCACGGCGACGCCCTCTACCCCTCCCCCCACGACCCCACTCATCCGCCGCGCTCCCCCCTGCCGCGCCCGGCAGCGCTTCACGACGCCTCGACTGCCGAATACACCGCCGGTGCCCCGCATCTTCCGCCTCCGGGCGGGGCGGTGCCGCATCATGGGCCCACCCGCCGGCCCCACCGCCGACGCGGCCGCCGCCGCCCCGGCCCTCCGGCGAGCGTGGTCGTCCCCCTGCTGCTCCTGGCCCTGGCCTGTTACGCCGTGGGCTTCTGGGCCCTCACCCGCATCTGAATCCCCCGCCGCCCCCGGGACGCCCGGCCTCCGGGGCCCCCTGCGGAGCCCTCCCGCCTCCCCTTACGGAAGGCTGCCCCGCCGACGCGCGACCAGCGTCCACGCGCCGAGCCCCACCAGCAGCGCGCTCCCCATCCCGATGCCGCCCACCGCGAGCGCCCTGAACGCGGTGTCGTCGCCCGCGGCCGCGCCCTCGGACGCCGCCCGGCGGTCCTCCCCCGTGACCGAGAAGACGCCCGACGGCACGGACTCCCCCGCGTACCCGGGCCCGTCCTGCGCCGTCCCGCTCAGCCCCACCCGCAGGGTCAGCGGCACGGGTCCGTCACCGAAGTCGTCCGCCACCCCCGCCGAAAGGTGCGCGACGAGGTAGTAGGAACCGGCGAACCGCATCGCCCCGACCTGGCGGCTGACGGCGTGCCGATTGACGTACGCGACCGGCGGCAGGGGAGCGAGGCTCTCCGCCTTCTGGGTGCCGTCGTAGCCGAGGCCCGCGTCCGCGACGGGACCGCGGGCGGGGTTGTAGAGGTCCAGGTCCAGCGCGGCGGCGACGTAACCGCTGCCGCCCGAGCCGGAGCCGCCCAGTTCGGCCGTGGCGTGGAGCTGCCGCCCCCAGTCGACGGGAACCTTGTAGAAGAGTGTCTGCCCGGGGCGGATGTCGTCCCGCCAGACGCCGTGGCCGACGGGGGTGGCCCGGGCGAAGCCCGCTCCGCCGGGGCGGCGTTCGGGCTGCCCCGCGACGGGGCGGGGCGGGGCCGAGTTCCACTCCCGCGGGGCGGTCGTCGCAGTGGCCCTTTCGAGCGGCGGCTCCGTCATCGCGGTGAGTTCCATCTCCCAGGGGTCGGGTGAGGAACCCTTGCCGTCCGGGTCGACGCGTTCGACGGCCACGTAGTACGCGCCGGCCTCCTGGCAGAGGGACCTCCTGGGGGAGATCTCCCGCATGGCCCACGCGGCGACCGGATGCGGGCTGCCGGCGGCACCGAAGCTCGCCGTGTCCACGTCGCAGGCGCGGCCCTCGCCGTCCTCCACGGTCACCTTGACGCCGTCGATGACGGAGGCGGTGCGGCCGGCGGGGGGCACGGCGGTGGCGGAGGCGTAGATGTTGGTGGTGGCGTCGAGTTCCAGGCGGTAGTAGACCTTGCCCCGGGCCGGAAGGGTGCTCCGGTAGGTCCGGCCGGGCACCAGTTCCTCGGCGTCCGCGGCGCTCACCGTCCCCTCGACGCTCCCCGCGTCCTCGGCGAAGGCATACGTTCCGGGGACCACGGGCGCCGAACGAAGGGTCCCGGCAGCCTCGCCGGGCCCGGCGGCACCCGCGGCACCGGCAAGGGCGGCGCGGTTCGCTGCTGCCCCGGCGGGCTCACCGGCGGCCTCCCCGGCGAACGCGCCCGGCGGTACGCCCAGCCCCAGCACCGCCACGGACGCGAGCACCACCACGGCCACCCGTGCGGCCCCCGTGACCCCGGTGGTGCCCCCAGCCCTCGCGCGCCACCGCGCCGTACACCGCCGTGCCCTCACGCGCCACCCCTCGTCTTCGCCCGGACGTCGCACCGTCGCTCATCCTGCCCCGCGGACAAGGTCCCCGGGCAAGGTCCCGCACACACAAAACCCCGACCGCGAGGGCGGCCGGGGTCTGTTCAGCGTCGGTTGTCGGTACTCACGAACCCGTGGGCACGGAGTCAGTCGCCTCCGTCCACAGATCCTGCTCGGCGCGATCCGCCTGGATCTGGCGGTACACGAGGAGCCCGCCGATGGCGGCCAGTGCGACCAGGAGAAGCTTCTTCACCGCGCGACCTCGTCTTTCCTTGACGTTGGGGACCTCTGCCGCCCGACTATACACACCGGTCGATACCGGTCGGTGACCTGTGTCGGCGCCTCCAACTGCCCTCCGGTACCGCGCAGTAGACGCCGGGTACGGCGATCCGATCGGAGGGTGATCACACCTCCACGGACGGTGACTTTGCACCCTCACCTCCCGCCTTCTCCCCTTTTCCACCCTCTTGCGGCCATTCGAGTGGTGTTCATCTGAACATCCACGCGCCACGGGCGCGGATCCACCACTTCGAGGTCCACATACACATCATGAGGAAAGTACGCAAATCGCCCGACCCGAAAGAGAGGGACCATGGCCCGGAACAAGGTCATGAAGCTGTGGACCGCCGTCGTCACCGCCTTCCTCGCGCTGTGCACGGCGCTCGGACTCATCACCACGGCCGCCACCACCGCCTCCGCCGCCGTACCGCAGACCGAGCCGGCCCGCAACAGCGAGAGCCGCCCGAGCGTGGCGGAACAGGCCCCTCTCCTCTGGGCCCTCCTCAGTGCCCTGCCTCCCACGATGAAACAGCGCATCCACGCCGAGGCCCACGGCACGTCCCCCAGCTGCCGGCACCGACTGCTCCCGGATCCGGCGCCCGAACCGGGCACCGAGAACTGCTCCGACAGCGCCACGACCCCGACGGAGTCCCAGCCCGCCGACGCCCCGCAGCGGAATTGACCAGAGGCCGAAGCCCCCGCCTCGTGCCGTACCGGCTCCCTTGAGTCCTGGCGAACTTGCGTACAGCCCCACGCGGCACGCGCAGGCCCGGCCCGCTCGCACCAGAGCGGCCGGGCCTTCCCTATGCCCGAAACCTGCTCGGCGCGGCAGGTTCCCTTCCCTGTGGCGCCCATCCCTCGTCACTCTCTCCCAGGCGCCCGCCCGGTCCGGGCCCTCGTGGCTGCTGTAGTTTTCCGCTGCGGGGCGATCGAGTGGCCGGGAGAGACATGGCAGCGCTGGGGTTCTTCTTCGTCTCCCTGCCGTGCCTCGCCATCGTCGGCTTCACCTGCTTCGCGGCGTTCAGGGCCCAAAAGCACAAGGTCTTCAAGGTGCTGGCCCATCTGTGCCTGGCTTTCGGCCTCGTCTGCGCCCTGGTCCCCGTCGGGCTCGTGATCTGGCTGTCGTCCTACCTGTAGACGAACCCGTGGACGACAAGGCGCGCGTCCAGGCACCGGAACAACCGCCACGAAACGGCGAAGACCCCCAGCCGAATCCGGCTGGGGGTCTTTTCGCTGGTGGGGCTAACAGGATTTGAACCTGTGGCCTCATCCTTATCAGGGATGCGCTCTAACCAACTGAGCTATAGCCCCGCCGCGCTCTGCGGTGTGTGTCCCGCGCGCTGACTCCTGAAGATTAGCGCACGACGGCGGGAGTCCCAAAATCGGTTGTCGGGAGCCCGTCAGGACGGGCCCCGCAAGGCCGGTGAGCAGCTCACTCGTCCTCGGCCAGCGTCAGCTCCACACCGCCCACGAAGCCGGCGGAGAGGTTGTAGATGAACGCGCCGAGCGTCGCCAGGGCCGTCGCCAGGACGACGTCGATGACCGCGATGATCGTCGTGAACATCAGGACGTTGGGCAGCGACAGGAACGACTGGAGGTCGAAGCCGTTCGACTCGTTGGAGCCGGTCGCCTCGGCGATCGTGCCGCCGACCGTCGAGAACACGCCCATGGCGTCCATGACCATCCACAGCACCGCCGAGGCGACGATGGTGCAGATGCCGAGCGCGATGGAGAGCAGGAAGCTGACCTTCATCACCGACCACGGGTCGGCCTTCGACACCCGCAGACGTGCCTTGCGCACGCGCGGAGTGGTGCGCGCCCCGGTCCGCGGGCGGCGCACCGCGCCGGTCTGGCCGGCCGCCGCGCCGTCCTCCGCCGAGTAGGCCTGCGGCGGGTGGTACGGGCCCGCCTGCTGCTGCGACTGCCGCTCTCCCGGCAGCGGTGAGGCCGACTGAGCGGCGGCGCCCTTCCTCGACGCTGCCTGCTGCGGGCCTCGGGTGTCCGTCACGGTTCCCCCCTGGGATCCCTGCCTGTCGGACGAGGTCACGTCCTTGGCGGGCGACTTGATCGCCTTGAGATTGGTCGTGTGCGGATCTGTCGCCCGCGCGGCGGAGCCACGGCCACCGCCGTCCGTTCCCGTGTTGGTTCCGGCCGGTCCGGCGCCCGTGGCTCCGCTCACGCTGACTCACTCCTCGTGCTACTCGGCCGAGGGCGCCTCACCCTCGTCCGTGCCGGTGGTCGCGGCCCCGTCCGCGGTCTCGTCCACGGCCACGTCGCCGTCGACTTCCTCCGCCTCGCGTCCCGCCTCGGCATTACGGGCGATGCCGACCACGGCATCGCGCTTGCCCAGATTGATCAGTTGAACGCCCATGGTGTCACGGCCGGTTTCCCTGATCTCGTTGACTCGCGTACGAATCACTCCGCCCGACAGCGTGATGGCGAGGATCTCGTCGGTTTCCTCGACCACCAGCGCGCCGACGAGGGATCCGCGGTCCTCGACGATCTTGGCGGCCTTGATGCCGAGGCCGCCGCGGCCCTGGACGCGGTACTCGTCGACAGCGGTCCGCTTCGCGTACCCGCCGTCTGTGGCAGTGAACACGAACGTACCGGGTCGAACAACATTCATCGAGAGCAGCTCGTCCCCCTCGCGGAAACTCATGCCCTTGACACCCGAGGTCGCACGGCCCATGGGACGCAGCGTGTCGTCCGTGGCGGTGAACCGGATCGACTGCGCCTTCCTGCTGATCAGCAGCAGGTCGTCGTCGGACGAGACGAGCTCGGCTCCGATCAGTTCGTCGTCGGACCCGTCCTCCTGCTCGCGCAGGTTGATCGCGATCACGCCGCCCGAGCGCGGGGAGTCGTAGTCCTTCAGCGGCGTCTTCTTCACCAATCCGCCCTTGGTCGCCAGGACCAGGTGCGGGGCCGCCTCGTAGTCGCGGATCGCGAGGATCTGGGCGATCGCCTCGTCCGGCTGGAAGGCCAGCAGGTTGGCCACGTGCTGCCCGCGCGCGTCCCGGCCGGCGTCGGGAAGCTCGTACGCCTTCACGCGGTACACGCGGCCCTTGTTGGTGAAGAACAGCAGCCAGTGGTGCGTGGTGGAGACGAAGAAGTGGTCGACGATGTCGTCTTCCTTCAGCTTCGCTCCGCGTACGCCCTTGCCGCCGCGCTTCTGGGCCCGGTAGTCGTCGGTCTTGGTGCGCTTGATGTAGCCGCCGCGCGTGACCGTGACGACGATGTCCTCTTCGGCGATCAGGTCCTCGATGGACATGTCGCCCTCGTACGGGATCAGCTTGGTCTTGCGGTCGTCGCCGAACTTCTCGACGATCGCGGCCAGCTCCTCGCTGACGATGCCGCGCTGGCGGACCGGGGAGGCCAGGATCTCGTTGTACTCGTTGATCTTCGCCTGGAGTTCGTCGTGCTCCTGGACGATCTTCTGGCGCTCCAGGGCGGCCAGTCGGCGCAGCTGCATCTCGAGGATGGCGTTGGCCTGGATCTCGTCGATCTCCAGGAGGCTCATCAGGCCCCCGCGCGCGATCTCGACCGTGTCACTGCGCCGGATGAGCGCGATGACGTCGTCGATGGCGTCCAGGGCCTTCAGCAGGCCGCGCAGGATGTGCGCCCGCTCCTCGGCCTTGCGCAGCCGGAAGCGCGTGCGGCGGACGATGACCTCGATCTGGTGCGCCACCCAGTGCCGGATGAACGCGTCCAGGGAGAGGGTGCGCGGCACACCGTCGACCAGGGCCAGCATGTTGGCGCCGAAGTTGCTCTGCAGGTCGGTGTGCTTGTAGAGGTTGTTCAGGACGACCTTGGCGACCGCGTCCCGCTTCAGCACGATGACCAGGCGCTGGCCGGTGCGCGAGGAGGTCTCGTCGCGCACGTCGGCGATGCCGCCGATCTTGCCGTCCTTCACCAGGTCGGCGATCTTCTGCGCGAGGTTGTCCGGGTTGGTCTGGTACGGCAGCTCCGTGACCACCAGGCACTGGCGGTTCTGGATCTCCTCGACCTCGACCACCGCGCGCATGGTGATCGAGCCGCGCCCGGTGCGGTAGGCCTCCTCGATGCCCTTGCGGCCGACCACGAGGGCACCGGTCGGGAAGTCGGGGCCCTTGATGCGCTCGATCAGCGCGTCGAGCAGCTCCTCGTGCGAGGCCTCGGGGTTCTCCAGGTACCACTGGGCGCCGGCCGCGACCTCGCGCAGGTTGTGCGGCGGGATGTTGGTCGCCATGCCGACCGCGATGCCGGCCGAGCCGTTGATCAGCAGGTTCGGGAAGCGGGCGGGCAGGACGGTCGGCTCCTGGGAGCGGCCGTCGTAGTTGTCCGTGAAGTCGACGGTCTCCTCGTCGATGTCGCGGACCATCTCCATCGACAGCGGCGCCATCTTGCACTCGGTGTAGCGCATGGCCGCCGCCGGGTCGTTGCCCGGCGAACCGAAGTTGCCGTTGGAGTCCACCAGCGGCATCCGCATCGACCACGGCTGCGCGAGGCGGACCAGCGCGTCGTAGATCGAGGAGTCGCCGTGCGGGTGGTAGTTGCCCATGACGTCGCCGACGACGCGGGCGCACTTGTAGAAGCCGCGCTCGGGGCGGTAGCCGCCGTCGTACATGGCGTACAGCACGCGGCGGTGGACGGGCTTGAGGCCGTCACGCACGTCCGGCAGCGCACGCGAGACGATGACGGACATCGCGTAGTCGAGGTACGAGCGCTGCATCTCCGTCTCGAGCCCGACGGGCTCGACACGCATTCCGGTCGCCTCCACGTCCTCGACGGGCGTGACGGGAGTGTTCTCGTCGGTCATTGCTGGTGAAGATCCTTTCCGGTGCGGTCAGCTGAGACCGACTCAGATGTCGAGGAAGCGGACGTCCTTGGCGTTGCGCTGGATGAACGCGCGGCGGGCCTCGACGTCCTCGCCCATCAGGACCGAGAACAGGTCGTCGGCCTGGGCGGCGTCGTCCAGGGTGACCTGGCCGAGGACCCGGTGCTCCTGGTCCATCGTGGTGATGCGCAGCTCCTCGGCGTTCATCTCACCGAGACCCTTGAAGCGCTGGACGGAGTCCTCGCGGATGCGCTTGCCGGCGTTGCGGCCCATCTCGATCAGCGCGTCGCGCTCGCGGTCGGAGTACGCGTACTCGAAGTCGTCCCTGCCCCACTTGATCTTGTAGAGCGGCGGACGGGACAGGTACACGTGTCCGGCCTCGACCAGCGGCCGCATGAAGCGGAACAGGAACGTCAGCAGCAGGGTGTTGATGTGCTGGCCGTCGACGTCGGCGTCCGCCATCAGGATGATCTTGTGATAGCGGAGCTTCTCGATGTCGAAGTCCTCGTGCACGCCGGTGCCGAACGCGGAGATCATCGCCTGGATCTCCTGGTTCTGCAGGATCCGGTCGATGCGCGCCTTCTCGACGTTGAGGATCTTGCCCCGGATCGGGAGGATCGCCTGGTACTGCGGGTTGCGGCCGGACTTGGCCGAACCGCCGGCGGAGTCACCCTCGACGATGAAGATCTCGCACTTGGTGGGGTCGTTGGACTGGCAGTCGGAGAGCTTGCCCGGCAGGGACGCCGACTCCAGCAGACCCTTGCGCCGGGTCAGGTCGCGGGCCTTGCGGGCCGCCACCCGCGCGGTGGCCGCGGCGATGCCCTTGCGGACGATGTCCGCGGCCTCGTTGGGGTTGCGGTCCAGCCAGTCGTTGAGGTGCTCGTAGACGACCTTCTGGACGAAGGTCTTGACCTCGGTGTTGCCCAGCTTGGTCTTCGTCTGGCCCTCGAACTGCGGCTCGCTCAGCTTGACCGAGATGATCGCGGTCAGACCCTCGCGGATGTCGTCACCCGTGAGGTTGTCGTCCTTCTCGCGCAGCAGCTTCTTGTCGCGCGCGTACTTGTTGATGAGCGAGGTGAGCGCCGCGCGGAAGCCCTCTTCGTGCGTACCGCCCTCATGGGTGTGGATGATGTTGGCGAAGGAGTACACGCCCTCGGTGTAGCCGCCGTTCCACTGCATGGCGACCTCGAGGGACAGGTGCCTGTCCTTGTCCTCGGCCTCCAGGTCGATCACGGTGGGGTGCACCGGGTCGCCCTTGCGGGAGTTGAGGTACTTCACGAAGTCGACGATGCCGCCCTCGTAGTGGTACGAGGCGGACTTGACCTCGTGCTTCTCGTCCTCGCCCGCCTCGTCCGCACCGGCGGTGGCCTTCGCCGACTCGCGCTCGTCGGTGAGGTTGATCCGCAGGCCCTTGTTGAGGAACGCCATCTCCTGGAAGCGCCGCGAGAGCGTCTCGAAGGAGTAGTCGGTGGTCTCGAAGATGTCGCCGTCGGCCCAGAAGGTGACCGACGTACCGGTCTCCTCGGTGGCCTCGTGCTTGGCCAGGGGCGCGGTGGGGACACCCAGCTTGTAGTCCTGCGTCCAGCGGTGGCCGTCGGTCTTGACCTCGACGGCCACCCGCGTCGACAGCGCGTTGACCACGGAGACGCCCACGCCGTGCAGACCGCCGGAGACCGCGTAGCCGCCGCCACCGAACTTGCCGCCCGCGTGCAGCACGGTCAGGACGACCTCGAGGGCGGGCTTGCCCTCGGAGGGGACGATGCCCACCGGGATGCCACGGCCGTTGTCGACGACGCGGACGCCGCCGTCCGCCAGGATCGTGACGTCGATGGTGTCCGCGTGACCGGCCAGCGCCTCGTCGACCGAGTTGTCGACGACCTCCTGCACGAGGTGGTGCAGTCCCCGCTCGCCGGTCGACCCGATGTACATACCGGGTCGCTTACGGACCGCGTCCAGGCCCTCGAGGACGGTGATGGCACTGGCGTCGTACGACGCGGCGGCCTCTTCGGTCGAGGCGCTCGCCGCGTCGGTGACGCCGGTGTCGGTGGACGGGATGTTCTCGTTGGGGTTGCCGGAATCGGCCACGAAGCGCCCTTTCTGGCACAGCACGAGCCGGGCTCGTCGGCAGGTTGCCGGAGCGGCTGCGGCATGTTGCGTTGGTCAGCCTTGATCAGCGTTGCTCAGCTTTTCCCGGGCGGTCCCCACAATCGGGGCGGGATTGTCTTCCAGTCTACCGGTAGCGCTGACATCGATGGGGGTTTGCGGGCACCTGAGTCCGCATGTGCCGCCCTCAACCGGTCTCGTCCGACTCCCGATATGCGGATGGGGGCTCCAAGAGCCCCACGAGGGCACTCAGCGCTTCCGGCCGTCAACCCTTGGCTACTTAGGAGTCAGGTGCCGATACGCACCCGCGCGAAGGCGTGCGAAGAGAGGGGCACCGACGGTCCGCACACACCCCTGAGAAGCAGTGATGTGATGTCGGTCACTTGTGGCTGGAGTGCCGGAAAGAGGGGTCCGGTCACCCGTATGTGTCCCCCGGACCGGTGCTTCCGGGGGCGCGCAGGGGCCCGAAGCGACGGGCGGGACCGCCGGGACCGATCACCTTGATCAGCTTCACGGTGCCGTGGCCGAGGTCCTCGTTGAGGCGTGCGACCAGAGTGGGCGCGAGCAGCCGCAGATTGGTCGCCCAGGCCGTCGAGTCACAGCGCACGACCAGCACCCGCTCGTCCTCGTCGTAACGCTCCGGCTCGCAGTGCTTGGCCACGTCCTCGCCGACGATCTCGGGCCAGCGCCCCATCACCCCGCCCACCGCGGCCGGGGCCTCCCAGCCGCGCTCGGTGAGCAGCCGGTTGATCGCCGGACCGAGCGCCATCGGGTCGCGCCGGTCGGCGCGCGCGCCGGAGCGCAGGCCGCCGCGCCGCGCCTGCTTCCTCTGCTGCGCCGCGTCCCCACGCGCGCGTGCCGCCTTCCTGGCCGCGTGCAGCGCCACGCGCGCGAGATCGGCCCCGGTGGGCTCGGGGGCCTTCGGGCCGTCGCTCCCCGGCGTCCCGGCCTGGCTCATACGCGTTCCACCGTTCCCTCGGCCACCGTGAACCGGGTTCCGGCCAGCACATGGGGCACGTCGTCGTCGACGGCGGCGGTCACCAGGACCTGCTCGCCGGGGGCGACCAGCTCGGCCAGCCGCTCACGGCGGCGCGCGTCCAGCTCGGCGAAGACGTCGTCGAGCACCAGCACCGGCTCGTTGCCCTCGGCGCGCAGCAGGTCGTACGAGGCCAGGCGCAGCGCCAGCGCGTAGGACCAGGACTCGCCGTGGGAGGCGTAGCCCTTGGCGGGCAGCTGGCCCAGCTTGAGGAGCAGGTCGTCGCGGTGCGGGCCGACCAGGGTGACGCCCCGCTCGATCTCCTGCTTGCGGGCCTCGGCGAGCGCGGCCATCAGCTGCCCGTACAGGTCCTCGCGGGTGTGGGCCTCGCCGGGCGCGGACGGCTTGTACTCCAGGGTGACCGGTCCGCCGCCGGGCGCGAGCTGTTCATAGGCCTTGTCGGCCAGCGGCTGGACCGCGGCCACCAGGTCGAGGCGCTGCGCCAGGAGCTCGGCGCCCGCCCGCGCGAGGTGCTGGTCCCAGACGTCGAGGGTGGAGAGGTCCAGGGTGCGTCCGCCGTGCCGGCGGGCCAGCGCGGCCGACTTCAGCAGGGTGTTGCGCTGCTTGAGCACCCGGTCGTAGTCGGAGCGGACGCCGGCCATGCGTGGGGAGCGTGCGGTGACCAGCTCGTCCAGGAAGCGGCGCCGCTCCCCGGGGTCGCCCTTGACCAGGGCCAGGTCCTCGGGAGCGAACAGCACGCTGCGTACGATCCCCAGTACGTCCCGGGGCCTGACCTGCGAGGACCTGTTGATGCGGGCGCGGTTGGCGCGGCCGGGGTTCAGCTCCAGCTCGATCAGCTGCTGCCGCTCGCCCTGGCGGACCTGGGCCCGGATGATCGCGCGCTCGGCCCCCATGCGGACCAGGGGCGCGTCGGAGGAGACACGGTGGCTGCCGAGGGTGGCGAGATAGCCGACCGCCTCGACCAGGTTCGTCTTGCCCTGTCCGTTGGGGCCGACGAAGGCCGTCACCCCCGGGTCGAGCGGGACCTCGACCCGGGGATAGGAGCGGAAGTCGGCCAGCGACAGATGCGTGACGTGCATGGTCGTTTCGCCGACCTCCCCCGGCGTGGTGGACCGCCCCGCGGTCCTGTGGATGCGTGGCGTGCCCTGTGGACTACTTCTTCTCGACCGCGTGGCCGCCGAACTGGTTGCGCAGCGCCGCGATCATCTTCATCTGCGGCGAGTCCTCCTGACGGGAGGCGAACCGCGCGAACAGCGAGGCGGTGATCGCCGGCAGCGGGACCGCGTTGTCGATGGCGGCCTCCACAGTCCAGCGTCCCTCACCGGAGTCCTGTGCATAACCCCGGAGCCCGTCCAGGTGCTCGTCCTCGTCGAGGGCGTTGACCGCGAGGTCCAGCAGCCAGGAGCGGATGACGGTGCCCTCCTGCCAGGAGCGGAACACCTCCCGGACGTCGGTCACCGAGTCGACCTTCTCGAGCAGCTCCCAGCCCTCGGCGTAGGCCTGCATCATGGCGTACTCGATGCCGTTGTGGACCATCTTCGCGAAGTGCCCGGCGCCGACCTTGCCGGCGTGCACCGAGCCGAAGTCGCCCTCCGGCTTGAGGGCGTCGAAGACCGGCTGCACCTTGGCGACGTTCTCCTTGTCGCCGCCGTACATCAGCGCGTAGCCGTTCTCCAGGCCCCAGACGCCGCCGGAGACGCCGCAGTCGACGAAGCCGATGCCCTTGGCCGCCAGCTCCTCGGCGTGCTTCTCGTCGTCGGTCCAGCGGGAGTTGCCGCCGTCCACGACGACGTCACCCGGCTCGAGCAGCTCGGCGAGCTCGTCGATGGTGGACTGGGTCGGCTCACCGGCCGGGACCATCACCCACACCACACGGGGGCCGCTGAGCTTGTCCACAAGCTCCCGCAGGCTGTGGACGTCGGCGAGGTCCGGGTTGCGGTCGTATCCGAGGACGGTGTGGCCCGCGCGGCGGATCCGCTCGCGCATGTTGCCGCCCATCTTGCCGAGGCCGACGAGACCGAGCTCCATCAGTTGTGTTCCTTAGGTATGCGACGTGGCGTGACGGCACTTGCGTGCCGGCGTCCGAGCCTAAACCCGGACGCCCGCGCACATCTGTGGGCATACGCCCTCACCTGCGACTTTGCTCGGACAGTCGCTCAGCCGCTGAGGCGGACCGGCATGATCAGGTACTTGTAGGCCTCGTTGGCCTCCGCGTCCACCGCGGGACGGCCGCTGAGCAGCGCCGGCTTGGTGGACGTGGTGAAGGACAGCTGGGCCACCGGGGAGTCGATGGCGCTCAGGCCGTCCAGCAGGAACGTCGGGTTGAAGGCGATCGAGATGTCGTCGCCCTCCAGCTGGGCGTCGACCCTTTCCACAGCCTGTGCGTCGTCGCTGGAACCGGCCTCCAGGATGAGCACGCCCTGCTCGAAGCTCAGCCGCACCGGGGTGTTGCGCTCGGCGACCAGGGCCACGCGCTTGACGGCCTCCACGAAGGGGGCGGTCTCGATCACGGCGATGCTGTTGAACTCGGTCGGGAACAGCGTGCGGTACTTCGGGAGGTCGCCCTCCAGCAGCCGCGTGGTGGTGCGGCGGCCGGCGCCCTCGAAGCCGATCAGGCCCTCGCCCGCGCCGGAGCCGGACAACGCCAGGATCACCTGGTCGCCGCTGGTCAGCGCCTTGGCGGTGTCCAGGAGCGTCTTGGCGGGCACCAGGGCGACCGCGGAGGCGTCCGGGTTCTCCGGCTTCCACAGGAACTCGCGGACCGCGAAGCGGTACCGGTCCGTGGAGGCCAGCGTGACGGTGTCGCCCTCGATCTCGATGCGCACACCGGTGAGCACGGGCAGCGTGTCGTCACGGCCGGCCGCGATGGCGACCTGCTGCACGGCGGAGGCGAAGACCTCACCGGGGACCGTGCCCGTCGCGTTCGGCATCTGCGGCAGGGCCGGGTACTCCTCCACGGGCAGGGTGTGCAGGGTGAACCGCGAGGAGCCGCACACCACCGTCGCCCGTACACCGTCCGTGGAGATCTCCACCGGCCGGTTGGGGAGGGCGCGGGAGATGTCGGCCAGCAGCCGGCCGGAGACCAGGACGGTGCCCTCCTCCTCGACCTCCGCCTCCACCGAGACCCGCGCGGAGACCTCGTAGTCGAAGCTGGACAGGCTCAGCTGGCCTTCCTCGGCCTTCAGCAGGAGGCCGGCGAGGACAGGGGCCGGCGGACGGGCCGGGAGGCTGCGCGCCGCCCAGGCCACTGCCTCCGCGAGTACGTCGCGTTCCACCCGGATCTTCACTGTTGCCGCCTCCTGCTGTTGCCGGCGCTTCTCGCCCTGCCTGGCTTTCGTCGTCTGACTCGGTGTCGTCGGCCCCTGTGAGGGGAAGGACTCCGGGGACCAGTCTGACGCACCGCACTGACAGTAGGTGCCCCTCGGGGTCAAGTCGTGCCGAGTGGCAGTCGGGGTCGAGACGCCGAGTTGTGCACAGGACCCGCTTCGAAACGAATTCCTCGCTCTCTCTAGTCGGGAGTAGTAGTAGGGCCTGTGGATACCGTGGATAACCTCGTTTGCCCAGCTCAGGCCGGTGATTTTGTCCACGGGCCCTGTGGGCGGAGGCAGTGGACAACCAGGTGTATCTGTGGAGAACGGAAAGTTCTGCACACCTCGTGCACAGGCAGGGGCGACTTCTCCCCAGCTCCGTCCCCAGCTTTGCGGCTCTTTCCCACAGCCCCCTTCGGCAACGTGATGTGACGCCTTTCACTCGCCCCGGTGAGGGAGCGCGTCGCGTTGCCGAACAGTGGACAGCCATGTGGAGAAGCGGGTGATCGCTGGGGACAACCGGCCCCAGCCTGTGGGAAGCCCGTGGACAACTTGATGCACAGGCTGTGGACCGGCTCGTTGTCCACAGCCTGTGGAGATCGTTTGTCCACGAATCCACAGCCGGTTGACCTGGCTTGATCGTTCCTCACCAGGCTGCCCTGTGGACAGGATCGGGACAACTTCGCGGTCCCCAGCATGTGGACGCGAAAAAGTCGCCGAATCTGTGGAGGGAGGCCGTAACCCGACCCGGAAATCGAACAGCAGCGGGCGGCGGGGTGGACGGCGTGGTGGCCGGTGACGGTGCGGCGGCGGGTGACGAGGGGCGGCGAGAGCGCAGCAAGAGGGCGGAGAGAGGTCTCGGGCCGGGTGGGAGGCGCCGTGACGGAGCACGGTGCGCACAGTGGGCAGGGCGCGCTGGGCCCGTGGGCGGCAGGTGGCGGCCGTGGACGCCGCGCGAGGGCACCGCTGGGCCGCCGGCGGGCCGCGGGGAAGCCAGGAGACAGGCCGCGGAGCGGCAGGGCGGCTGGGGAGCCGTAGGGCGGCTGGCGGAGGCGACCGGGCGGGAGTACGAGGAAGGGCGCCTCCGGATCTGATCGCTCCGGAGGCGCCCTTCGACGCAGGGACCGGCGGGTCCTCAGCCGGCCTTGATGCGGTTGGTGAGCTCGGTGACCTGGTTGTAGATGGAGCGGCGCTCGGCCATCAGATTGCGGATCTTGCGATCCGCGTGCATGACCGTCGTGTGGTCGCGGCCGCCGAACAGCGCGCCGATCTTCGGCAGGGACAGGTCCGTCAGCTCCCGGCACAGGTACATGGCGATCTGCCGCGCGGTCACCAGCGCGCGCCCGCGTGAGGTGCCGCACAGATCCTCGACCGTGAGGCCGAAGTAGGCGGCGGTCGCGCTCATGATGGCCGTCGAGGTGATCTCCGGAGCCGAGTCGTCGCCCCCGGGCATCAGGTCCTTCAGGACGATCTCCGTCAGCCCCAGGTCCACCGGCTGCCGGTTGAGCGAGGCGAACGCCGTCACCCGGATCAGCGCGCCCTCCAGCTCACGGATGTTCCGCGAGATCCGGGACGCGATGAACTCCAGTACCTCCGGCGGTGCGTTGAGCTGTTCCTGCACCGCCTTCTTGCGCAGGATCGCGATGCGCGTCTCCAGCTCCGGCGGCTGGACGTCGGTGATCAGACCCCACTCGAAACGGTTCCGCAGCCGGTCCTCCAGGGTGACCAGCTGCTTGGGCGGCCGGTCGCTGGACAGCACGATCTGCTTGTTGGCGTTGTGGAGCGTGTTGAAGGTGTGGAAGAACTCCTCCTGCGTCGACTCCTTGTCCGCCAGGAACTGGATGTCGTCGACGAGCAGGATGTCCATCTCGCGGTAGCGCTTGCGGAAGCTGTCGCCCTTGCCGTCGCGGATGGAGTTGATGAACTCGTTGGTGAACTCCTCCGAGCTCACGTACCGCACGCGGGTGCCCGGGTAGAGGCTCCGCGCGTAGTGCCCGATCGCGTGCAACAGGTGCGTCTTGCCGAGCCCCGACTCCCCGTAGATGAACAGCGGGTTGTACGCCTTCGCCGGCGCCTCGGCGACGGCGACCGCGGCCGCGTGGGCGAAGCGGTTGGACGCGCCGATGACGAAGGTGTCGAAGAGGTACTTCGGGTTCAGCCGCGCCGTCGGCTCACCGGGGCCGGTCGCCGGCGCGGGCTGGGCGGCCAGCGGGCCGGGCGCGCCGGTGGTGGGCAGGTTCGGGCCCACGGGACCGCCGCGGTGGACGTGGCCGGAACCGGACGGCGGCTCGGGCAGCTCGCGGCGCCTGGCGTCGCGCTGGTCGTAGTCGCCCCGAGGACTGTCGTAGTCGGAGCGCTGCTGGTCGTAGGACGGTCGGTCCATCGGCTGCGGGCGGTAGTCCTGCATGGGACCGCCGTAGCCGTCCTGGCCGCCGTACGCGTCCTGCGAGCCGTATCCGTCCTGCGACGGCGAGGCGTAGGGGTCCCGCTCCGGAAAACCGAGGCGCTGCTGCTGCCAGCCGTACTCGTCCTGGGCCGGCCGCGGCCAGGCGCCGGGCTCCGGGCGCTGGTACTCCGACGGGTAGGCGGGGCGGGCGGTGGGGAGCTGGTCGCCGGCCGGACCCGACTGCTGATCGGCACGGTGACGGCCGTAGCCGCCGTCGTACCCCTCGTACGCCTCGCGCTCCTGCCTGTCCTGCCTGTCCTGCCTGTCCTGCCTGTCCTGTCGTTCGTGCCGCTCGTGGTGGTCCGAGCGGCCGGGGCGGTCCTGGCGGACGGCCGGAAGCTCCGGCTCCTCGTAGCGCGGCTGGGCCCGGGGCACCGGCGGGGCCGCCGGCTCGCCGACGGTGTCGTCCACGGTGATCGCGATCCGGATCGGACGACCGCACTCCCGGCTCAGGCTCTCGCTGACGACGGGGGCCAGGCGGCCTTCGAGCACGCCCTTGGCGAACTCGTTCGGTACGGCGAGCAGGGCGGTGTCGGCGACCAGGGCCAGCGGCTGGCAGCGGCGGATCCAGTGCTCGTCCTTGCCCTCGACCCCCTGCCCGCGCCCCTCACCGAGAAGCTGCTCCAGTACGCGTGGCCACACTGCGGCAAGATCGGCAGGTACGTCAGCCACAGGGCACGCTCTCTCACAGGTCCCTCGATCGTGTGATGCGAGGGAGGGATCGGGATGTAAATCGGGTGGTGGAGGGTCAAGGGAACGAATCGGAGTCCAGTCACGGTAGTCAGGGCGGCCGGTACGGTTCAAGTTGTTGTCCCCAGCCTGTGGACAAGTGTCTCCCGGCGACCGCTGGTTTGACCGAATGGCGCAGCCGCGCGTACCGTAACCAGGTCGAGTTGTCGATGGCTGCTGCCGCCTGCCTCCGATGGGCACAGATCGCGCAAGGTGATCGGTCAGCGGTGCACTGGGGCGTAACGCGAGCTACTCGTGGGCGCACGGTGACAGCCAGGACGGCACCCCGCAAACACCGATTTCTTCTGGAGCCCCCGAGTGAGCAAGCGCACCTTCCAGCCGAACAACCGTCGTCGCGCCAAGACCCACGGCTTCCGGCTGCGTATGCGCACCCGTGCCGGCCGCGCGATTCTCGCGTCCCGCCGTAGCAAGGGTCGCGCCCGTCTGTCCGCCTGATCCCGGTCAGGTCATGACGTCGTGCTGCCCACCGAGAACCGGCTGAGGCGGCGCGAGGACTTCGCGACCGCGGTACGACGAGGGCGCCGGGCCGGGCGCCAGCATCTCGTCGTACACCTTCGTAGCGGTGCCACGGACCCGCATGCGCCTGGGGAGAGCGCTCCCCCGACGCGTGCGGGTTTCGTCGTGAGCAAGGCCGTGGGAGGCGCGGTGGTGCGCAACAAGGTGAAGCGCAGGCTTCGCCATCTGATGCGCGAGCGAGTCGACCTGCTGCCCCCCGGTAGCCTGGTAGTCGTACGAGCGCTGCCCGGAGCGGGCGACGCCGACCATGCACAGCTGGCCCAAGACCTGGACGCCGCCCTGCAGCGGCTACTGGGAGGGGGCGCGCGATGAAGTACCCGCTGCTGGCTCTGATCAAGCTCTACCAGTGGACGATCAGTCCACTGCTGGGGCCGGTGTGCAAGTACTACCCGTCGTGTTCCCACTACGGCTACACGGCCATCGACCGGCACGGTGCCGTCAAGGGCACAGCACTCACGGCCTGGCGCATCCTGCGGTGCAATCCGTGGTCGCTGGGCGGTGTGGACCATGTCCCGCCGCGTAAGCGTCCCCGGTGGCACGAAATGCTGCGCAACGCCTGGCGTGCACGCAAGGGCGGGACCTCCGCCGCCGAACCGGCCACCGAAGGACAGACTTCTCCCACAAGTCCGACGAGTCCTTCGAGCCCGGCCGCAGAGACCTCGTCCCATGCCCAAGGAGCATGATTAGTGGACACGATTGCCAGCCTCTTCAGCTTCATCACGACACCTGTGTCCTGGGTCATCGTCCAGTTCCACAGCGTGTACGGCGCCCTCTTCGGCCCTGACACCGGATGGGCCTGGGGCCTGTCCATCGTGTCCCTGGTGATCCTGATCCGTATCTGCCTGATCCCGCTCTTCGTGAAGCAGATCAAGGCGACGCGCGCGATGCAGACGCTCCAGCCGGAGATGAAGAAGATCCAGGAGCGCTACAAGAACGACCGGCAGCGCCAGTCCGAAGAGATGATGAAGCTGTACAAGGAGACGGGCACCAACCCGCTCTCCTCGTGCCTTCCCATCCTGGCGCAGTCGCCGTTCTTCTTCGCCCTGTACCACGTGCTCAACAGCATCGCGTCGAACGACACCGTCGGTGTGATCAACGACCGGCTGCTGGAGAGCGCCCAGAAGGCGCACATCTTCGGTGCCCCGCTCGCCGCGAAGTTCACGGACAGCTCGGACAAGCTCGAGGCGCTCAACTCCTCGCTGACCGATGTCCGCATCGTCACGGCGATCATGATCGTCCTGATGTCGCTGTCGCAGTTCTACACGCAGCGCCAGCTGATGACGAAGAACGTCGACACCACGGTGAAGACGCCGTTCATGCAGCAGCAGAAGATGCTGATGTACGTCTTCCCCGTCATCTTCGCCGTGTTCGGCATCAACTTCCCGGTCGGTGTCCTCGTCTACTGGCTGACCACCAACGTGTGGACCATGGGCCAGCAGATGTACGTCATCCACAACAACCCCACGCCGGGTTCCAAGGCCCAGGCCGCCTACCTGGAGCGCCTGTCCAAGCACGTCACCCGCCACGGCAGGACCCGCAACCGCCGTGAGCGCGCCATCGTCAAGGCGATCGTCGCGAAGGGCCGCGACCGCAACGAGTACGAGCGCAAGTTCATCAACGGCCTGAACAAGGCGGGACTCGCGGCTCAGACCGACGGCATGGTGATCAAGAGCGAGGGCACCGCCGCCGCGCAGGCCGAGGACGGCACGCCGGCCACCACCGCGGCCTCGGGCCCCAGGCGGCAGCAGCCCAAGCGGCAGAGCAAGTCCCAGCGCCAGTCCGGAACGGCCAAGGCGGCCGGGGAGCCGACCTCGCTGACCAAGTCCGACGAGCCCCAGGACGACACCAAGCCCGCTGCCGCTGCCAAGAAGGGCAACGCCAAGCCCGCCGGCAGCACGCGCAGCAAGGCCCAGTCCGGACAGCGCAAGGGCCCGCAGCGGCCCAAGTCCCCGTCCAAGAAGTAAGAAGGAGTCCATCCCGTGACGGAAGGCACCACCGCCGCCGCTGCCGAGGGCGCAGACACCCTGACCCGCCTGGAGCAGGAGGGCGAGATCGCGGCGGACTATCTGGAGGGTCTGCTCGACATCGCCGACCTCGACGGTGACATCGACATGGACGTCGAGGCCGACCGCGCCTCCGTCTCGATCATCAGCGACGCGGGCAGCCGTGATCTTGAGAAGCTGGTCGGTCGTGACGGTGAGGTGCTGGAGGCGCTCCAGGAGCTCACAAGGCTGGCCGTGCACCGGGAGACCGGGGACCGCAGTCGGCTGATGCTCGACATCGCCGAATACCGCGCCAAGAAGCGGACCGAGCTCTCGGAGCTGGGTGCGAAGGCCGCGGCCGAGGCCAAGAGCAGCGGCAAGCCCGTGAACCTCGACCCGATGACGCCGTTCGAGCGCAAGGTCGTGCACGACGCGGTCAAGGCAGCCGGCCTGCGCAGCGAGTCCGAGGGCGAGGAGCCGCAGCGCTTCGTCGTCGTGCTTCCCGCCTGATCGGCTCCACGTTCCACCGGCCCCGTCTGTTGAGCAGGCGGGGCCGAACTTTGTCAGCCTGGTAGTTCTGGTTCTGGTGTCGGCGCTCCGAGTCGGCACGGTACGGAAGGACGGTCCCCCGTGACGGAGGCAGCGGAGCTTCCCCCCGCGCCCGAGCAGGCACGTGAGGTGTTCGGTGAGCGTTTCACGGACGCGGTCCGATACGCCGAGCTGCTCGCCGAGGCGGGTGTGCAGCGCGGCCTGATCGGTCCGCGCGAGGTGCCCCGCCTGTGGGAGCGGCATCTGCTGAACTGCGCGGTGCTCTCCGAGGTCGTGCCTGAGGGCGTGACGGTGTGCGATGTCGGCTCGGGTGCGGGGCTGCCGGGCATCCCCCTGGCGCTGGTCCGCGAAGACATCAAGATCACACTGTTGGAACCGCTGCTGCGGCGCACCACCTTCCTGACCGAGGTGGTGGAGTTGCTCGGCCTGGACCACGTCACGGTCGTGCGTGGCCGGGCCGAGGAGGTCATGGGGAAGCTGCCTCCCGTGCATGTGGTGACGGCACGCGCCGTGGCGCCGCTGGACCGTCTTGCCACGTGGGGCATCCCCCTCCTGCGGCCGTACGGCGAGATGCTCGCACTCAAGGGCGACACCGCGGAGGAGGAGCTGAAGAGCGCAGCCACGGCGTTGAGCAAGCTCGGTGCCGTGGCCACGTCCATCGTGCACGTGGGCGATGGTGTCGTGGACCCGATGTCCACGGTCGTGCGCGTCGAGGTCGGGGAGAGCCCGGGGGGTGTGCGGTTCGCTGCCAAGCGTGCGAAGGCCGCGCGTACGGGACGGGCTCGACGCCGACGCGGATAGGCGACCGGTGCCGCTCAGCGTGCGCGGGCCGCAGGGCCCGCGCTGAGGATCGGACGTACTCCACACAAGCTGCCAAACCTATGCATGTCGGAGTGTCGCGGCAGCGCCGCCTCGGCTGCTGTGCATCGTGTTTCACGTGAAACGTCGCTCACTGCTGCACGGCATCATCAGTCGGGGCCGCGCTGCGGCCGAACCCCGTGACCGCAAGCCTCTCGGTTCGCTCGGAGGAGGTCCTCCTCATGAGACACCGACCTCCGCTGGGGGTACGGAGTTGTCCACAGAGGTGGATTTCTCCACAGAACGTCAGGCCTCACTGGTTCACGACCCCGAAGGCATGGGAGGCTCTGTTCATTGCGAGCCTGAAGTCGAGGAGAGTGAATCCTTGCGGTCCGACGCCAACATCGCGGGACCGATGACCGATCCGGTCCCCGGTCCCCGTACCGAATCGATGGGGGCGGATGTTTCACGTGAAACACCGCCTCCGATGGACGACACTCCCATCGGTCGTGCTGCCCAACTGGCGGTGGAGGCTCTGGGTCGTGCCGGTGAGGGCCTGCCGAGGCCGGATCAGACCCGCGTCATCGTGGTCGCCAACCAGAAGGGAGGCGTGGGCAAGACGACGACCACCGTCAACCTTGCCGCGTCCCTCGCTCTGCACGGCGCCCGTGTCCTGGTGATCGACCTCGACCCTCAGGGCAATGCGTCCACGGCCCTGGGGATCGACCATCATGCCGAAGTGCCCTCCATCTATGACGTGTTGGTGGAGAGCAGGCCGCTCGCCGAGGTGGTTCAGCCGGTCCCGGACGTCGAGGGGCTCTTCTGTGCACCCGCCACGATCGATCTCGCCGGTGCGGAGATCGAGCTGGTGTCACTGGTGGCGCGAGAGAGCCGGCTGCAGCGGGCGATCCAGGCCTACGAGCAGCCGCTGGACTACATCCTCATCGACTGCCCGCCTTCGCTGGGCCTGCTGACGGTCAACGCCTTGGTGGCCGGCCAGGAGGTCCTGATCCCGATCCAGTGCGAGTACTACGCGCTGGAAGGTCTGGGGCAGCTCCTGCGTAACGTCGACCTGGTGCGGGGACATCTGAATCCGTCCCTGCATGTCTCGACGATCCTGCTCACCATGTACGACGGCCGGACGCGGCTCGCGTCGCAGGTCGCGGACGAGGTGCGCACCCACTTCGGTGACGAGGTGCTCCGGACGAGCATTCCCCGCTCGGTCCGTATCTCGGAGGCGCCGAGCTATGGGCAGACGGTACTGACTTACGATCCTGGATCGAGCGGTGCCCTCTCCTATCTTGAGGCGGCACGAGAGATCGCGCTCAGAGGTGTCGGCGTCAGCTATGACGCATCGCAGGCACACCTCGGCGCACAGCAGAATGAACCGAACATGGTGGAGGGCGTTCAGTGAGTGATCGACGGAGGGGACTGGGCCGTGGTCTCGGTGCACTGATCCCTGCTGCCCCGACAGAGAAGACGGTGCCGCCGACGGCGGTGTCAAGCACGGCTTCCACATCTCCTGCGGCGGTCCCGGTGCTGCCGAATGAGCGCGGGGTGGCTGCCGCGAAGGTCGCCACGCTGCCGTCTGTTTCACGTGAAACAGAGGATGCCTCGGTGATGGGCGCTGCGGCGATGCCCGCCCCGCCCATGGGTGCTCACTTCGCCGAGATCCCGCTCGATGCCATCACGCCGAATCCCCGGCAGCCTCGTGAGGTCTTCGACGAGGACGCGCTGTCCGAGCTGATCACCTCCATCAAGGAGGTCGGTCTCCTTCAGCCGGTCGTCGTACGGCAGGTGGGGCCCGGGCGCTATGAACTCATCATGGGCGAGCGCCGCTGGCGCGCTTGCCATGAGGCGGGCCTTGAGGCCATTCCGGCGATCGTGCGGGCCACGGACGACGAGAAGCTTCTCCTGGACGCACTGCTGGAGAACCTCCACCGTGCCCAGCTGAACCCGCTGGAAGAGGCCGCCGCCTACGACCAGTTGCTCAAGGACTTCAACTGCACGCACGACCAGCTGGCGGACCGCATCGGCAGGTCTCGCCCTCAGGTGTCCAACACGCTGCGTCTGCTGAAGCTCTCGCCCACCGTCCAGCGTCGAGTCGCCGCCGGTGTGCTGTCCGCGGGGCACGCCCGTGCGCTGCTGTCCGTCGAGGACTCCGAGGAGCAGGACCGGCTGGCCCACCGCATCGTGGCCGAAGGGCTGTCGGTGCGGGCTGTCGAGGAGATCGTGACCCTGATGGGCTCACGGCCGCAGAAGGCTCAGCGTTCGAAGGGACCGCGAGCAGGAGCTTTGGTCTCCCCGGCACTGTCAGATCTGGCGACGCGCCTTTCGGACCGCTTCGAGACGCGGGTGAAGGTCGATCTGGGGCAGAAGAAGGGCAAGATCACCGTCGAGTTCGCCTCCATGGAGGACCTGGAGCGCATTCTCGGCACCCTGGCTCCGGGTGAGGGACCTGTTCTGCAGAAGGGCCTGGTGGACGACGACTCCGAAGAGGCCGAGGCCTGAGCCGTCGGCCGATGCAGCCGAGCAGGGCGGGCCGTGTCCGGTGGGTACCGGACACGGCCCGCCCTTTGCCTTGTGTCGGTATCGAGGGAATGGCTCCCTGGATACGATGCGTTTGGATATGGCGCATCCACCTCGGCACTACCTCTGAGAGCAAGGCAGGGGCCATGCGAATGACGAGCCGCATCGGACTGGTGAGCGCGGGGCTGGGGGTGGGCGCCGTCAGCGGCTTCATCGGCAGCCTGCTCAGGGAACGGAGCACTCTGACCGCCGCCCGTGAGGCAGCGGGTGAAGGAAGCGAGGGACAGCTTCTATGGGCCGTAGGCTCGTACCGCTCACGCTGGACAACCTTCAGGACCTCCCCCAGCGCTGCCGCTCGTGCGTCTTCTGGGAGCTCGACCCCGTCAGCGGTGAGGCAGCGGTAAAGGCAGGCACCGCCGCCCTGGAGAAGGAGTCGTGGATCTCGGCCGTTCTCCTGGACTGGGGATCCTGCGGCAGAGTCGTCTACGTCGATGACGTCCCCGTGGGCTTCGTCCTCTACGCTCCGCCTGCCTATGTGCCGCGCTCCACGGCGTTTCCCACAAGCCCCGTGTCCCCCGATGCGGTGCAACTGATGACCGCGTTCATCCTGCCGGGGTACCAGGGGCAGGGGCTGGGCCGGGTGATGGTGCAGACCGTGGCGAAGGACCTGCTGCGCCGGGGCTTCAAAGCGATCGAGGCCTTCGGTGACGCCCGCTGGAAGGAGCCGGCCTGCCTGCTGCCCGCCGATCATCTACTGGCCGTGGGCTTCAAGACAGTCCGCCAGCATCCCACATACCCCCGGCTGCGGCTGGAGCTGCGGACGACGCTCTCCTGGAAGGAAGACGTGGAGATGGCGCTGGACCGGCTGCTCGGAGCTGTGCAGAAGGAGCCGGCACTGCGTCCGCTGTGAGGACCTACACGAATGGGCCAGCCCTGCCGGGCTGGCCCATTCGTGTTTCACGTGAAACGCGTGCCGCCGAGGGGGCGGCCCGTCGTCACTCGGAGATGAACTCCTCGAGGTCGCGAACGATCGCGGCCTTCGGCTTCGCACCGACGATGGTCTTGGCGACCTCACCACCCTGGTACACGTTCAGGGTCGGGATCGACATGACGCCGTACTTGGCGGCCGTACCCGGGTTCTCGTCGATGTTGAGCTTGACGATCTCGATCTTGTCCCCGTACTCGGAGGCGATCGCCTCGAGCGACGGAGCGATCTGACGGCAGGGGCCGCACCAGGCGGCCCAGAAGTCCACCAGGACGGGCTTGTCGCTCTTGAGGACGTCCTGCTCGAAGGAATCGTCGGTCACGTTCTTCAGGGTGCCGGCCACGGAGGGCTCCTTAACTGATTGGTGCGTGGGGCGGGTGATGGGGGTCAGACAGCGGTCTTCTCGGGCTCGGCCTTCTCCTCGTCGGCGAGAGCCGCGAGGAAGCGCTCGGCGTCGAGGGCGGCGGAACAGCCCGTACCGGCCGCGGTGATCGCCTGGCGGTAGGTGTGGTCGACGACGTCACCGGCACCGAAGACGCCGGTGATGTTCGTGCGCGTCGAAGGTGCATCGACCTTCAGGTAGCCCTCGTCGTCCAGCTCGAGCTGGCCCTTGAAGAGCTCCGTACGCGGGTCATGGCCGATCGCGATGAACAGGCCCGTCACCGCCAGGTCCGAAAGCTCGCCGGTCTTGACGTTGCGCAGCTTCAAGCCGGAGAGCTTCTGGTCGCCCTGGACCTCGGCGACCTCGCTGTCCCAGACGAACGAGATCTTCGGGTCGGCGAAGGCGCGCTCCTGCATCGCCTTGGAGGCGCGCAGGGCGTCACGGCGGTGGACGATCGTCACGGACTTGGCGAAGCGCGAGAGGAAGGTGGCCTCCTCCATCGCGGTGTCGCCACCGCCGATCACAGCGATGTCCTGGTCCTTGAAGAAGAAGCCGTCACACGTGGCACACCACGAGACACCGCGGCCGGAGAGCGCGTCCTCGTTCGGCAGGCCGAGCTTGCGGTGCTGCGAGCCGGTGGTGACGATGACAGCCTTCGCCCGGTGGACCGTGCCGGCGGTGTCCGTGACGGTCTTGATCTCACCGGTCAGATCGACGGTGACCACGTCGTCCGGGATGAGCTCGGCACCGAAGCGCTCCGCCTGGGCGCGCATGTTGTCCATGAGCTCGGGGCCCATGATGCCGTCCTGGAAGCCGGGGAAGTTCTCGACCTCGGTGGTGTTCATCAGTGCACCGCCGGCGGTGACAGCGCCCTCGAACACCAGGGGCTTCAGCGACGCACGGGCGGTGTAGAGCGCCGCCGTGTAGCCGGCGGGCCCGGAGCCGATGATGATCACGTTACGGACGTCGCTCACGGCTTGGTTCCTCGTCTCTGGTCAGCGTCGGTCGACCGGGGGAGCTTCTTTCAGGACTCTCACCCCACCCAACGGATCCTAAGGGGCCAGCATTCCCGCTGTGCCCGGGCACGCGATCACGACCCCATGGCGGCGTGGTCGGCCGCACACCGTAAGGGATGCGCGATACCAGGCGTCGGCCGTCAGGAGCGGGTGTAGGAGTGCTTCAGCAGGACCTCGCCCGCTGCGTCCGCTGAGGGGTTGTCGACGCACGTCGCCTCGACGATGTACGCGGTCACCCGGGTGTCGTCTGCGGCATCGGGAAGCACGACGAGCAGTGCTTCCTTCCCCTGGTACGTGCCCTCCTCGGTCGCGAGCGCGGCGTCATTGCGGCCGATGCCCTCGCGTACGCAATCCGGCACCGTGGGCTGCTTGAGGACCTTGGGGTTCGCGGCGCCGGATTCCGACTCCATCCCGAAGGGGTGAGCCGAGCCGGAGCCCTTTTCCGACCCCGTGCTCTGTGCCAGGAGATCCGTGACCTGCTTCTCCAGTTTCCCTTCGGAGAAGGTGTCCGATGAGGTCGCCCGGTGTCCCTCCTCGGGCCCGGTCCCCTCGTTGAAGGAGGACAGGACCACGGAACCGAGCCCCAGAGCGGCGACGGTGAACACGGTCCCCAGAACGGCGACCCGTCGGCGTCCGCCTCGCAGTCGGCCCTTGCGACCCGGTCCCGTCGTGCCGGAGCGGGGGCGCCCGGTCGGCCGGTCGAGAGGCGTCGATGTTTCACGTGAAACATGCGTCTGATCGTCGTCGGATGATGCGAGAGCGGTGGCGGAGGGCTCCTCGGCAGCGTCGGGCTCCGGCGCCGTGGCATGGAGCAGAGCCTCGGCGGCCAGCGCGGCGTCGATGCGGCCCGCCACCTCGGCGGGCATGTGGGGGGGACCAGGCGCCGTGCCGAGCAGGTCCCGGATCTCTTCGAGTGAGGCATGGACGTCCGCGCAGAGCGCGCACTCGTCCAGATGCCGGCGTACGTCGGCGCTCCGGGCGGACGGGAGGAGCCCTTCGGTGAGGTCGGAGATCTCCGCGACGTCCGGGTGCTCCGCCATGTCTGTCGTCGACGTCACGCTCGCCCACCTCCGCCCTTCACTGCAGCCGGGTCGTTCGATCCTGGGTCCGGTGGATCCGCTTGCCGCGGACCCGCTGCGGGTGGGACGGACGTCCCCTGCGTCCGGTTCCGTCCCTCTCCCTGTTTCCTGCTCCCACCGGGGCCGTCCGGCCGTAGATGAGTGAGCAGGGGCAGGAGCCTGGCTCTGCCCCGCGCGCAGCGGCTCTTCACCGTGCCAGTGGGCACATCGAGGATGCGGGCGGCTTCGGCGACCGGATAGCCCTGCATGTCCACGAGGACGAGCGCGGCCCGCTGATCGGGCGGGAGAGTGCCCATGGCTTCGATGAGCTGGCGGTGCAGATCGTTGCGCTCCGCGGGTGCCGAGGCGGACTCGTGGGGTTCGAGCAACTGCTCCAGACGCTCCGTGTCATCGACCGGAGCGGTCTTGCGGGAGGCCGCTTTGCGAGCACGGTCCAGACAGGCGTTCACCGTGATCCGGTGCAGCCAGGTCGTGACGGCCGACTGACCCCGGAAGGTGTGGGCGGCCCGGTAGGCGGAGACGAGGGCGTCCTGGACGGCGTCAGCGGCCTCCTCGCGGTCACCCAGCGTCCGGAGGGCCACGGCCCAGAGCCGGTCGCGGTGACGGCGCACGAGCTCACCGAAGGCGTCGGGGTCGCCCTCCACATGGCGAGCGAGCAGATCCTGATCACTCGTCCCGTCGTACCGGCCACCGTCCGCCATCGGCCCGCCTCCCCTCGTCGCAGAAGGCCTTAGCTGCTCACCTTGACGTCCACGACCCGTCCACGGAAGTTCCCGTCACTGGTCTGTGGCAGTTCGGTCAGCCACACCAGAAGGTACCGGGACTCGACCGCCTTGCCGGGCTTGAGGGTCACACTGGTTCCCGACCCCTCGGCGACCTTGGTGTAACCGTCGAAGGACGCGGGCTGAACCCCGTCGTCACCGGCGGCACGCAGCTCGACGGAGGTGTTCCCCACGAAGGAGACGGTGACCTTCCCGACCTGCTGGACCTTGCCGAGGTCGAGAATGACACCGACTCCGGGCTTGAGCCGGCCGAAGTCCGTACTCAGGTAGAAGTCCGTCTGCCAGTACGAGCCGGGCGTGCTGTCGTACACCTTGCCCACGTCACCCGGCTTCTCGGAGCCGTCGCTGCCGAACGGGTCGAAGTCCTGCGCACCCTGAATGGCTATCGGCTTGCTGACCGGTTTCCGGGGGCTCTTGTCGTCCCCGTCCGTCGTCTGGGTCTTGTTCGTCCCGTCCGTCTCGCCGCCCTGCTCCA
Source organism: Streptomyces capillispiralis (assembly GCF_007829875.1). Classification (NCBI taxonomy): domain Bacteria; kingdom Bacillati; phylum Actinomycetota; class Actinomycetes; order Kitasatosporales; family Streptomycetaceae; genus Streptomyces; species Streptomyces capillispiralis. Next base: position 4,007,694 of record NZ_VIWV01000001.1, read on the forward strand.
GGAGCGCGTCCGCCAGCTGCCAGCTGCCCAGGCCCAGCGCGGCGATCAGCAGGGCCGAGACGGCCCACTTCAGCGCCTTGCCCGTGCGGCTCTGCAGCGGGGGAGGCGGCACCGGGGTCGGCTGGGTGATGCCGGGATGCGGGGCGGGGCGGCCGTAGGTGCCCTGCTGGTACGTGGTGCGCTGGTAGTCGGGCGGGCTGGTGAACGCGGGCTCCGGCGGGCGGATGCGGGGCATCTCGCCGATCGCCTTCACCAGTTCTTCCGGCGTGGTGCACGGGGACTCGTGGCGGGAGGCGGTGGCCCCGTCGTTGGCGAGCGCGCGCATGGCCAGCTCGGACAGACCGCGGTGGACGCCCGCCCGCACCTGGTCGGGCGGGATCAGCCCGATGTCCTTCGGCAGCCCGGACAGCCCGTAGGCGTCGTTCTCGTACGGCCAGCGCTGGGTGAGCGCCGCGTACAGCAGGGCACCGATGGACTCGGTGTCGGTGCGCTGCGGGGTGTCGGAGCTGATGCCGCGCAGCGCCGCGTTCACGGCGAGGCCCCGGATGCGCCATTGGCCCGTCGAGGTGCGCAGGACGGCGTTGGGGTTCAGACGCAGGTGGGCGAGGCCCTCACGGTGTGCCGCGGCCATGGCGGCGGAGGTCTGGCTGACCATCTGGTAGGCGTCGTACGCCTCCAGGGGCCCGGCGGCCAGGAGCGTGGTCAGCTCGGTGGCGTCGGGGAGCCATTCGTGCACGACGTAGACGACGTCGTTCTCCTCGACGGCGTCCAGGACCTGGACGAAGCGGGGGTCGCCCAGCAGGGCGGAGGAGCGGGCCGCGGCCAGGACGGACCGGGCGCGCGAGTGGTCCGCGGGCAGGATGTGCACGCCGACGGCACGACGGAGCTTCTCGTCCACGGCGCGCCAACTGCTGAAGCCGTCCAGACGGGTGACGCACTCCTCCAGGCGGTAGCGCCTGGCGAGCTTGTGGCCGCTGTGCAGTTCGGGTGGCGAGGTCTTCCCGGAACCGTCGGCCCCGGCGCTCTCCTGTGCCTCGTCGCTGTCCGTGTCCCGCTCCCGGTTCTTGGCCACCCCGTCGGCCGTGGACTGGTCCGCCTGTGCGGTCAGCGGCTGCTCGCCGCTGGTGTCTGCCACGTCGACGGCAGCTGTGCTCCGTTCCGCCACCGTCGTTCCCTGCCTCCCCATCCCATGCGCGTCGGCCGGCGTCCGTCGCGCGCCGTCCGACGCCGAAACCAATTGTGCCCACAGTCCGCCGCTATGCACGACACGCAGCGGCTGATGATGGTTGTGCGCCTACCCCCCGCCTCAGCGTCCCAGGCGTCCGCGGACCATACCGACCAGAGAGTTGACCTCCTCGATACGCATCCGCCGGGCGGCCACGTAGAAGACCCCGAGGAGGACGGCCCCGCCGGCCAGCAGCGCCGCGAACGACCCCGCGACGCCCTGGCCGAGTGTCTGCACGACTCCGTAGCAGGCCGCGCCGCTGAGCAGAGCGGCCGGCACGGAGGCGATGCACAGTCGCGCGTACGTCCGCAGCACCCGGGCACCGTCCAGGTCCCCGCCGAGCCGCTTGCGCAGTCGGCCCCAGGCGACGCCGACACCGATCACGTACGCCAGGCCGTACGAGGCGGCCATGCCCACCACGGCCCAGCGGGCCGGGAGCACGACGAAGCAGACGGCCGAGGCGATCGCGTTGCCCGCGGCCACGATGACCGTGTTGTAGAAGGGGGTTCGGGTGTCCTCGTACGCGTAGAAGGCCCGCAGGACGACGTACTGCACGGAGTAGGGGATCAGGCCGAGGCCGAACGCCATCAGCATGTAGCCCATGTTGGTGGCGGCTCCGGTGCCCGAGGAGCCGAAGATCAGCGTGCACATGGGGATGCCGAGCGCGACGAATCCGAAGGCGATCGGCACGATCGCGACCGCCGTGGTGCGCAGGCCCTGGGAGATGTCGTCGCGGACGGCTCCACCGTCGTCCTCGGCCGCCGAGCGCGAGATGCGGGGCAGGAGGGCGGCCATCAGGGAGACGGTGATGATCGCCTGGGGCAGCCCCCAGATGAGCTGGGCGTTGGCGTAGGCGCTGAAGCCCGTGCCGTTGACTCCACTGGCCTTGACCGAGGCGGTCGCCAGTTGGGTGACCACCAGCGCGCCGGCCTGGTTGGCGAGGACGAAGAGGATCGTCCACTTGGCGAGCATGGCGGCCTTGCCGAGACCGTGGCCCCTCCAGTCGAAGCGCAGGCGGATGCGGAACCCGGTCTCGCGCAGGTACGGGATCATCGCCAGCGCCTGGACCACCAGGCCGAGGAGCACGCCCACGCCGAGCAGTCGCTCGCCCTCCGGCGGGATGTTCTCGACGGTCATCCGGGAGTCCGCGGCGGTGCCGTAGACCCAGATGAACGTGCCGAGCGTGACGATGATGACGATGTTGTTGAGGACCGGAGTCCACATCATCGCGCCGAACCGGCCTCGCGCGTTGAGGATCTGACCCATCACCACGTGCACGCCCATGAAGAAGATCGAGGGCAGGAAGAAGCGGGTGAAGGTCACCGCGACGTCATTCGCGGCGGGGTCGGTGGCGACGGAGACCGACAGCGCGCGGACCAGCATCGGGGCGGCCAGCCATGCGAGGGCGGTGAGCGCGGCCAGAGCCACCATCACCAGTGTCAGCAGACGGTTGGCGTAGGCCTCGCCACCGTCCTCGTCGTCCTTCATCGCCCGCACGAGCTGCGGCACGAAGACCGAGTTGAGACCACCGCCGACGGTGAGGATGTAGATCATCGTCGGCAGCTGATAGGCGATCTGGAACGACTCGCCCAGCAGGGCGAGGCCCAGCGCGGAGACGATCATGGCGGAGCGGACGAACCCGGTGAGGCGGGACACCATCGTGCCGGCCGCCATCACCGCGCTCGACTTCAGCAGTCCCCCGGCACGGCCGCCCTTCTTCGGGGCGGGGGCGGGAGTCGGCTCGGGTACGGGAGGTTCGGCGGCGGGCGGTGGTGTGGCCCCCGCGTAGTGGCCGGGCGCGGAGGACGGTCCGGGCACGGGCGCGGCCTCGTAGGGCTGCCGGGCCCCCGTCTGCTGCGGGCCCGGGTATCCGGTTCCGTGGTGGCCGGGGTATTCCCCGGCCTGCTGCTGGTCCGGGAACGCGCCGTTCTGCTGCTGGTCACGGAAGAGGTGAGCGAAGGCGTCCGGCTCCTGGTGCTGCTCCCCCGCGTGGCCGACCAGGTCGTCCACGCCCACGAACTGCGTCGTGCGGGGATCGTCGCCGTACGGCAGGTACTGCGTCGGACCGTCCGGTTCCGGCGCGGGGGTGGGGGCCCAGACCCGGGGGTCGGGAGCGTACGGCGACTGGGGCGGCTGACCGTACAGCGGCTGCTGGGGGGTGTACGTGCCGGGAGGGGGCGGCGGGTGGGCGGCGCGGTCGTAGAGCGCCTCGGCGACCGGGTCCTGGGCGGCGATGTCCTGCGCCCGGTAGGGATCCTGGTCGTAGGCGTCTTGAAGGTAGGGGTCGACGGGCGGCTGCGGCACCTGGCCGTGCCCGGGCGGCGGACCCTGCGGCGGGTCCGACTCGGGGTGGCCCGAGTTGCCCGCGGCATGGCCGCGGTCACCGTCGTACGGCGCGTTCATGGTTACCCCACCTCATCGTCCCGGGCCCACCGGCCACGACATCCTCAACGGTCCACTCTCTCACCCGTGCCGGACGGGTCGGTGCTTTCCGGAGCGGTGTCCGGTGCCGGGTCACTCGGCTGCTCTTGGCCGTCGGTCCGGGAGTCGGCCTCGGGCTCCCGGGTGGGACGCTCCTCGGCGGCGTCCGGGTTCTGCGGGCCGTCGGCGTCCTCGCCCGCCTCGTTCTCCTGCTCCGCTGCCTCGCGGGCCGCGGCGCGCTTGCGCTGGGTGTACATCCGGAAGCCGGCGAGGACGAGCAGCAGCACGCCACCGCCGATGACCAGCATCACCGTGGCGGTGATCTCGGTGACCTTCACGTCGAACGTGACGGGCTCGCCGTACTTCTGGCCGTCCTGCGTGTACAGCTGCGCGACCACCGTCGCACGGCCGTTGGCGTTGGCGGACGTGGTGAACTTCACCGACTGGCTGTGGCCGCCGGAGACCGCGACGGGCTGCTCCTCGTAGGAGTTCCCGCCGATCTCGAGACGGGTCGGGTTGGTCGAGGTGAGCCGGAGCACCAGGTGCTCGACGCCCTGTACCAGGTTGTTCTGGACCGTCACGGGGATCGTGGCGCTGCGGCCGGAGAGTTTCGTCTCCGACTTGTCGATGAGCCTCACCTGGCCGAGCAGGTCGTCCAGGTACGCCTCGACACCACTGCGGTAGATCGCCGCCTCGGACTGCCGGCCGCGCCACGACGCGGACATCGCCCGGTTCAGGGCACGCCCGAACGGGGTCACCACCCGGGACTGGTCGGAGAGGATCACTTTGAACTTGTCGAGCTTGGCCTGCGTCCTCGCGATCTGCTCGAACGTCGACCGCGGCAGTTCCCGCTTGCGCAGCGAGGAGGGGTACGAGGAGGCCGAGGGGATCCTGGTGGCGGCCGCGGGGTCCGGTTTGGCCTTGGCGGCCGAGGTGAGGTCCTGCGGCTCGGACCAGGTCCCGTCCTGGAGGACGGAGAGGGCCTCGGCCATCGTCCGCGCCTGGCTCGCGGTCGGCGTCCGCTGCGGCGCGACGACGACGCTGCGCTGCTGCCCCGTCTGCAGGCCGAGGGTCAGGCTCTGGGCCAGGAACCGCTGCACCGCGAGTGTGGCCGCGGAAGCCGTGGTCAGGTCGCCCTGGAACGCGGTGGACAGCCGGGCGTCGGCGACGACGGCCGTGGTGCCGCCGCCGACGGGCCGGGGCGCGGAGGGCGTGTAGGACAGCCCGCTGGTCTCCTCGAAGGTGTCGCTGCGCGCGATGACCTTGTCGGCGCCGGCGGAGGTGGCGACCTTCACGATGGAGGGATCGAGGGCGCCGTCGACGGGCCAGGCGAAGTCCGTGGTGGGTTCCACGTGGAGGATCGACTCCACCGTGTCGGAGGCGACGTCGGAGGCTTCCTTGAGGTGGCTCAGCGAGCCGGTGACGGACGTGCCGCTGTGAGCCAGGGACGCCAGGTCGGGGTCTCCGAACGGCAGCGCGACGACCTCCCTGTCCGCCACCGCCTTCTGCACCTCGGTGAGCCAGCGCTTGGCGACGTCCTGGTGGCCGCCGACGACGGTGTCGTCACCCTCGCCGGTGATCTCGTAACGGTCGGTCATCGCCTCGACGGACGCCAGCAGGTCCGGGTCGATCACCCAGGTGACGTCGAGGTCCTTGCCCAGCGCGACCATACGGTCCAGCCGGCCGCCCGGGGCGATCTCCTTGGCGAGCTCGTCGTCGTGGAAGACGGGTGTCTGCTGCTCGTCCGAGCCCGTCTCCGCCGTCATGTGGACGGTGGAGACCAGAGGCCACATGAACGTCGTCTTCGTCCTGGTGCCGGCCTCCTCGGGCTGCCACGGCAGGAACGTCCGCTGGACGCCGAGGGTCTGCTCCCACGGCTGCGCGGGGGTCTGTCCGGCGAGGGAGACGGCCAGCTGGTAGACGCCGTCCTTGCCGAGGTCCAGCTCGTCCACCGGCACGGAGAGGGTGAAGGACTGCGAGACGCCCGGGGTGAGCTTGTCGAACTCCTCGGAGTACTTGTCGTCGACCTCCGGGCCGATCGCGCCCTGTACGTCGTCGCTGTTCTTGGCGACGGTGTCGATCGACGAGCGGGTGTTCAGCAGGGGCCCGACCCGCAGGTCCACGTGGGCGTCGGTGACGGTCTGCCTGCCCTTGTTGGTCACCGTTCCGGACACGGTCACGGTGTCGCCCTCGGCCGGGGCCTCGGGCGTGAGGGAGTTCACGGACACGGAGACCGAGCCCGCGCCGGAGGCGGCCTGCGCCCCGTCGGGTGCGGCTGCTTCCGCGGGCGACGCGGCCGGCAGCTGCATGAGCCCGGCCAGGAGCGGCGCTCCGGCCAGCAGGGCTCCGGTGCGCCGCAGCCAGCGGCGGGCAGGTGAGGGAGGTGTCCCCTGGAAGTCTGCCGCCTCGGCCACGCGCTCGCCCGTCCCTCGTCGTCGTCAGTGGTCGTCGGAATGTGCGTCCACGCATGGTAACGATGCTCGCTGAGGGGAAGTGCCGCGGACCGGTCCACAAGATCGGAGGGCGCGGTCCTTGTCCCTGTATCGGCAGGGGTGTCCACGCCGCGTAATCGGTGGGCTTCCGGCGGTTCGGGCCACGTACCCTCTTCTGTTGTGCCGAACGCCAACGAAGAAACCAGTGCCCTGAGCCAGGTGCAGGACCGTGCAGTGAACGAACTGCTGCGGATCGCGCCGGTCGCCGATGACCTCGCCCGCCGATTTCAGGAGGCCGGGTTCTCACTTGCCCTGGTCGGCGGCTCGGTACGCGACGCGCTGCTCGGCCGTCTCGGCAATGACCTCGACTTCACGACCGATGCCCGCCCGCAGGACGTGCTGAAGATCATGCGTCCCTGGGCGGACACCGTCTGGGACGTCGGCATCGCCTTCGGTACGGTCGGCGCCCAGAAGAACGCCCGCGTCGGGGACGTCGACCGCAGCTTCCAGATCGAGGTGACCACCTACCGGTCGGAGGCCTACGACCGCACCTCGCGCAAGCCCGAGGTGTCGTACGGCGACTCCATCGAGGACGATCTGGTCCGCCGTGACTTCACGGTGAACGCGATGGCCGTCGTGCTCCCGGAGAAGCGGTTCGTCGATCCGCACGGCGGTCTCGGCGATCTCGCGGCGCGGGTGCTGTGCACGCCGGGCACTCCCGAGGCGTCCTTCTCGGACGATCCACTGCGAATGATGCGGGCCGCCCGGTTCGCCGCCCAGCTCGACTTCGTGGTGGCACCCGAGGTGGTCACGGCCATGAAGGAGATGGCCGGACGCATCGACATCGTCTCCGCCGAGCGTGTACGGGACGAGTTGAACAAGCTCATCCTTTCTCCGCACCCCCGCAAGGGGCTGGCGCTGCTCGTGGACACGGGGATCGCCGAGTACGTCCTGCCCGAGCTGCCGGCCCTGCACCTGGAGCGGGACGAGCACCACCGGCACAAGGACGTCTACGAGCACACGCTGATCGTCCTGGAGCAGGCGATGGCCCTGGAGGAGGACGGTCCTGACCTGACCCTCCGCCTGGCTGCCCTGCTGCACGACATCGGCAAGCCGCGTACGCGCCGCTTCGAGGACGACGGCCGGGTCTCGTTCCACCACCACGAAGTGGTCGGCGCGAAGATGACGAAGAAGCGGATGACGGCGCTCAAGTACTCCAACGAGCTCGTGAAGGATGTCTCACGTCTCGTTGAGCTCCATCTGCGCTTTCACGGCTACGGCACCGGGGAGTGGACGGACTCCGCCGTCCGCCGCTACGTCCGTGACGCCGGACCGCTCCTCGGTCGGCTCCACAAGCTGACCCGCTCGGACTGCACCACACGCAACCGGCGCAAGGCCACCGCGCTCTCACGCGCGTATGACGGCCTGGAGCAGCGGATCGCTCAGCTCCAGGAACAGGAGGAGCTGGACGCCATCCGTCCGGACCTCGACGGCAACCAGATCATGGAGATCCTCGGCGTCAAGCCTGGCCCGGCCGTCGGTGAGGCGTACAAGCACATGCTGGAGCTCCGGCTGGAGAACGGTCCGATGGACCACGACGCCGCGGTGGCGGCGCTCAAGGAGTGGTGGGCCGGCCATCAGGGCTGAGAACGTGAAGCGGGGTCATGTTTCACGTGAAACATGACCCCGCTTCACGCGCGAAGGGCGGTGTTTCACGTGAAACACCGCCCTTCGTCGTCTGAGGCGACCGCCCTCCTACATGTCCTTCAGGCAGAGCAGGAAGTCCTTGCCGTCACCGCTCTCGGTGTACGTGTACTGGAAGTCCTTGGCCTCGGCCTCGCACTTGCTCGACGCCAGGGTCTCGGTGAGGAACGAGCCCTCGATCTTCGCCAGCACCTTGTACTGCGCCTTCGTGTCGGCGCAGTCGACGACCTCGAGGTCGGGGTTGTTGTCATCCGTGCTGCCGCGGTGCATGCAGTCGCCGACGGCGGCGGTCTGGGCGTCGTCGCGGCTGGAGATGTAGCCGCCGATGGCCACACCGGCGACGATCAGCACGATGACGATGTTCTTGATCGTCTTGAAGCTGAGCTTGCGGCCCTGCTGCTGCGGGGGAACGGGAGCACCCGGCGGGGGGAACCCGGGCTGACCGGCCTGCTGGGGGAAGCCCCCCTGAGGCGGGTACGGAGCCTGGCCCTGGGGCTGGCCGTAGGGCTGCTGCTGGCCCTGTGCGAACGGGTTGCCCTGGGGCGGCGGAGTGGTCACTTGGGGGTCCCCCTAGAACATAGGTGCGTGACGCGAAAGACGCGTTGATAAGACGCACGTAAGTTACCGGCCTCCACTGACAACTCAGTAGCGCGAAAAATGCTCTGTGGCATTGATGTGACACTTACTGAAGCTCAAAACGGGCCATAGCCGCAGCTACTGCTCCGTAGATAACGGCGATTGTTACCACGAGCGGGACCGACCGGCCGTCCGGCGGGAGCATCAGGGCGGCCACTCCGGCGGCGCTGACGAAGGCCACGTTGAACAGGACGTCGTACACGGAGAAGATCCGGCCGCGGAAACCGTCCTCGACGCAGGACTGAACGATGGTGTCCGTAGCGATCTTCGCGCCTTGGGTCGTCAGCCCCAGGACGAACGCGCCCGCCAGAAGCGGGCCGGTGGTGAACGGCAGGCCGAGCGCGGGCTCCAGCACCGCGGCCACCGCGGCGCACACCACGATCCAGCGGCCCGGCCCGAGCCGTCCGGCCGCCCAGGGCGTCATCACGGCCGCGGCGAAGAAGCCCGCGCCCGACGCCCCCAACGCCAGCCCCAGCAGCGCGAGTCCTTCATCCGTGGTCGACGTCAAGGTGTACCGGCACAGCATCAGCAGCAGGACGAGCATGGCGCCGTAGCAGAACCGCATCAGCGCCATCGCGGTGAGCGCCCAGGCGGCCTCCCGGCGCGGCGGCGCGGCGAGGTGGCGCACCCCGGCCCGCAGGTCGCGAGCGGTGCCGGAGAGGGCCGTGGTCAGCCGGGGTCGGATCAACGCCCGGTCCGGACCCAGTAGTTCCCTGGCGATGCGCAGCGATGCCACGGCGGCACACAGGTACAGCGCGGCGCCCACGAGCACCACGGCCGCGTCCGAGTCGGCGACCACCAGGCGGACGACGAAGGCGAGACCGCCGCCTGCGGTCGCGGCGAGCGTTCCCGCCGTGGGGGAGAGCGAGTTGGCGATGACCAGCCGCTCGGCGTCCACGACGCGTGGCAGCGCGGCGGACAGCCCGGCGAGGACGAAGCGGTTGACGCCGGTGACGCACAGAGCCGAGAGGAACAGCAGCCAGTCGGGCACCTGGCCGAGGATCAGGAGGGCGGTCACCGAGGCCATCAGGGCACGCAGGAGATTGCCGTAGAGGAAGACCTGGCGGCGGCGCCAGCGGTCCAGCAGCACTCCGGCGAAGGGGCCGACCACGGAGTAGGGGAGCAGCAGGATCGCCATGGCGGAGGCGATGGCCGCGGGGGACGTCTGCTTCTCGGGGGAGAAGACCACGTAGGCGGCGAGAGCGACCTGGAAGACGCCGTCGGCTCCCTGGGAGAGCAGCCGGACGGCGAGCAGGCGTCTGAAGCCCTGGAAACGCAGCAGAACGCGCAGGTCACGGACGACGGCCATGGGGCACAGCCTCACATATGAAGAGGGTCTCCGGGACATACGACCCGGAGACCCTCAACTGCCCACAGCGGGGAGGTCTTAGCGCTCGACCTCGCCCTGGATGAACTTCTCGACGTTCTCGCGGGCCTCGTCGTCGAAGTACTGCACCGGCGGGGACTTCATGAAGTACGAGGACGCCGAGAGGATCGGGCCGCCGATGCCCCGGTCCTTGGCGATCTTCGCGGCGCGCAGGGCGTCGATGATGACGCCGGCGGAGTTCGGGGAGTCCCAGACCTCGAGCTTGTACTCGAGGTTCAGCGGGACGTCACCGAAGGCGCGGCCCTCGAGACGGACGTAGGCCCACTTGCGGTCGTCCAGCCAGGCGACGTAGTCGGACGGGCCGATGTGGACGTTCTTCTCGCCGAGGTCCCGGTCGGGGATCTGGGAGGTGACGGCCTGCGTCTTGGAGATCTTCTTGGACTCGAGGCGGTCCCGCTCGAGCATGTTCTTGAAGTCCATGTTGCCGCCGACGTTCAGCTGCATCGTGCGGTCCAGGACGACACCGCGGTCCTCGAACAGCTTCGCCATGACGCGGTGCGTGATGGTCGCGCCGACCTGGGACTTGATGTCGTCACCGACGATCGGGACGCCCGCCTCGGTGAACTTGTCCGCCCACTCCTTGGTGCCGGCGATGAAGACCGGGAGGGCGTTGACGAAGGCGACCTTGGCGTCGATGGCGCACTGGGCGTAGAACTTCGCCGCGTCCTCGGAGCCGACGGGCAGGTAGCAGACGAGGACGTCGACCTGCTTGTCCTTGAGGACCTGGACGACGTCGACCGGCTCGTCGGCGGACTCCTCGATGGTCTCGCGGTAGTACTTGCCGAGGCCGTCGAGCGTGTGGCCGCGCTGGACCGTCACACCGGTGCTGGGGACGTCGCAGATCTTGATGGTGTTGTTCTCGGAGGCGCCGATGGCGTCCGCGAGGTCGAGACCGACCTTCTTGGCGTCCACGTCGAAGGCGGCGACGAACTCGACGTCGCCCACGTGGTAGTCGCCGAACTGGACGTGCATCAGGCCCGGCACCTTGGACGCCGCGTCGGCGTCCTTGTAGTACTCGACTCCCTGCACCAGCGATGCGGCGCAGTTGCCCACGCCGACGATGGCTACGCGAACCGAACCCATTCCGGTTGCTCCCTGTGTGTACGAGTGAGGCCGCCCTTCGGCGGATCTCACGTGGCGGTGTCGTCGGGCGAATCCGGCCCGGGGTCGTCCCCGGGCCGGGGCAGGCCGCCCGTCGCTCCAGATGTGGTGTCCTGCTGAGCGGAGCCTCCGCTGGCGGACCCCTTCAGGTCCCGCCCGGCCCGCTCGCTCTCGATGAGCTCGTTCAGCCAGCGCACTTCGCGCTCCACGGACTCCATCCCGTGGCGCTGGAGCTCAAGCGTGTAGTCGTCGAGGCGCTCCCGGGTCCGGGCCAGGGAGGCGCGCATCTTCTCGAGGCGCTCCTCCAGCCGGCTGCGGCGGCCCTCGAGCACGCGCATGCGCACGTCGCGCGACGTCTGCCCGAAGAAGGCGAACCGCGCGGCGAAGGTCTCGTCCTCGTACGCGTCCGGCCCCGTCTGGGAGAGCAGCTGCTCGAAGTGCTCCTTACCCTCCGCCGTCAACCGGTAGACGATCTTCGCGCGGCGCCCCGTGAGCGGAGCGGCCAGAGCGTCCTCGGTGGTGTTCCCCGGTTCCTCGATCAACCAGCCGTTGGCGACCAGCGTCTTGAGGCAGGGGTACAGCGTTCCGTAGCTGAAGGCGCGGAACACACCCAGTGACGTATTGAGTCGTTTGCGCAGCTCATAGCCGTGCATCGGAGATTCGCGGAGCAGGCCGAGTACGGCGAACTCGAGGATCCCGGAACGCCGGCTCATCGTCGCCTCCTCTCTGCCGCGGTCATGCCGTGACGGGCTCGTGTACGGCTCGTCGCCGTCCTTATGCCGAGCTGATGTATCGACTCGATACATCACGACGATAGAACGGCCTCCGGGGTGCGACAAGAGGGAGAAGGGTGAACGGGGTCACATCACGGATTCATCGCGAGCAAGTTGCCTGATTTGAGGTGAACTTCTGTGCTCGGAGGGTTTTGGCGGTGCGTAGTCTGTGCGCCATGCACACCACCGGGAACCAAGTGACGCCCGGGGGCGTCTGTGTCCCCGGTGTAGTACGGGTGAATGCGGAATCCTCCGCATCCGTACTTCGGGGGGACCGGAAACCAGCCGCCGTTTCCAGGCGCGCAAGGGTGCGCCTGCCCGAGGAGTAGTCGTTCGATGAGCGAGCACCGTCGCAAACCGCCGCAGCCGCAGGGAGGCGGACGTGCCGCGGCCCGACGCGGCCAGTCCGGCTCGTCCTCCGGCCGCCGCGCGGCTCCGCGAGGCGCCACCGGGTCTCCGTCCCACTCCCATGGGTCGGTCTCCCACGGCTCGGGGGGTGAGGAACGTACGTACGGCAGTCGCGCCGAGGCGCGGCGCGCCGCGCAGAGAGGCGGAGGCCGCCGCGCGGGTGCCACCGGCCCCGGGCGTGGCAGGGGGCGCGGAGCTCCTCCCGGCAAGAAGCGGATCATCGACTATCCGCGCCACAACAAGGACGGCTGGCAGCGCTGGATGCCGTCCTGGAAGCTCGTGTCCGGTCTGTTCATCGGGTTCTTCGGGAGCCTCATCGCCGTGGCCGGCATCGGGTACGCCCTGGTGAGCGTGCCGAGCGAGGAGAACGCCGCGGCGCTGTCGGAGAACAACGTCTACTACTGGGCCGACGGCAGTCAGATGGTCGCCACCGGCAGTGGCCAGAACCGGCAGAACGTGACGATCGAGCGGATCCCCGAAGCCATGCAGTGGGCGGTGATCTCGGCCGAGAACAAGAGCTTCTATCAGGACAAGGGCGTCGACCCCATGGGTATCGCCCGGGCGCTCGCCAACATGGCGCGGGGCGGTGACACGCAGGGTGGTTCGACGATCACCCAGCAGTTCGTGAAGAACACCTACCTCAGCCAGGAGCAGACGGTCTCCCGAAAGTTCAAGGAGATGTTCATCTCCATCAAGGTGGGCACGAAGCTCACCAAGGCCGAGATCCTCCAGGGCTACCTGAACACCTCGTACTACGGCCGGGGTGCCTACGGCATCCAGGCCGCCGCGCAGACGTACTACGGCAAGGACGCGGTCGACCTCACGCCCAGCGAGTGCGCGTTCCTCGCCGCACTGCTCAAGGGCCCGACGTACTACGACCCCGCGGGCAACCAGAACCTCGACAGCTCAGCCTCCGCCGACGCCAACCGCAAGCGTTCCGAGGAGCGCTGGGGCTGGATCCTCGAGCAGATGCACGAGGACGAGCACCTCTCGGACGCCGAGTACCAGGAGGCGATCAAGGAGTACCCCATGCCCCAGGGCCGCAAGGCGACCAAGGGCATGACCGGCCAGATCAGCTATCTGGTGGACACGGCGAAGCGGTACGTCATGAAGAACTCCGACATCCCGGAGGCGCAGTTCGACCAGGGCGGCTACCAGATCTACACGACCTTCGAGAAGGACAAGGTCGAGGCACTGGCCAAGGCCGTGAAGAAGGTCGAGCAGGAGAAGATCGACCCGGAGAAGCGCGAACTGGACAAGCACGTTCAGTTCGGTGCGGCGTCGGTGAAGCCCAACGACGGCGCGATCGTCGCTCTCTACGGCGGAGCCGGCTTTGAGAACGGTCACTTCAACAACAACGCCGACACCTCGGGCGTCCCCGTCGGTTCGACCTGGAAGCCGTTCGTGCTCGCCGCCGCCATGGAGCACGGCACCTACAAGACCAATGGCCAGGGTGTCTCACCACAGAGCAAGTACAACGGTGACGACCACCTGCAGATCAAGAACAACGACGGCTCCCTCGTCCTCAAGAAGGACAACACGCCCTTCTACCAGGAGAACGAGAGCGACTACCCGTGGGGTTACATCACCCTGCACAAGGCGATGGAGCAGTCCGTCAACACCCCCTTCGTCCAGCTCGGCATGGACGTGGGGATGAAGAACGTGGCGGACGTCGCCGAGAAGTCCGGCATCCTCAAGGACAGCTTCGCCGGGCTGAACGCCTCGTTCGCCCTGGGTACGTCGACCCCGAGCGCCATCCGCATGGCGGACGCCTACGCGACCTTCGCGGCCTCCGGCAAGCAGGCCGACCCGTACTCGGTGACCGCGGTCAAGCACAAGGGGTCGGAACTGCCCGGCTTCGAGAAGCCGCGGGTCAAGCGGGCGATGCCCGAGAACGTGGCGCACAACGTCACCAACGTCCTCGAGAACGTGATCGAGAACGGTACCGGTAAGAACGCGCTGGAGCTGGGGCGTACGGCCGCGGGCAAGACGGGTACGACGGACGAGAACAAGTCCGCCTGGTTCGTCGGCTACACCCAGCAGCTGTCGACCTCGGTCGCCATGTTCCGCGAGGACCCCAAGAGCCACAAGCTGCTCTCCATGAACGGCACCGCGGGTGAGGACTCCATCCACGGTGGTGACGTTCCCACGGAGGTGTGGACCGAGTACATGAAGGCCGCGCTGAAGGGAGAGCCCGACCCGGGCTTCCCCGAAGCCGAGGAGATCGGCGAGATCGCGGACGGGATCGGCGCGCCGTCCCCGACCCCGACCATCACGGAGACCGAGGAGGCGACCCCGTCGGAGTCTCCGACGCCCACCGAGTCCGAGACCACTCCGACGCCGACCGAGTCCACCACGTGTGAACCGTTCGACTTCAACTGCGAGGACGAAGAGGAGACGGGTGGAACCGGTCCGGGAGGCACCGACACCGGTGGCACGGACGGAGGGGTGACCAGTTCACCGGAGCCGACCGAAAGCGGTGACCCCGGCACCAGCAACGGGAACGGCAACGGCAATGGCGGCCTCTTCGGGGGCCCCGCCGGTTAGTCGGCCTATCGCCCGGCTTGGGTGTTTCACGTGAAACATGGGCCGCCGCACCTCCGGGTGCGGCGGCCCTCGGCGTATCCCCGGACATGTACGGCAGGATGTGCGGCATGCCCAGTGGAGAATCGACGCGAGCGAGCGTCCACGAGCCGGAACGGGTGCGGCCGACCGAGGAGGACCCGGTCGCGGCGGCCGGCAGCGAGCTGATCGGCGGTCCGCTCGGGCGGCGTGCCCTGAGTGGCGGATCCTGGTGGATCCCGGTGCGCGTGATCGCCCTCGTGGCGATCGGAATGTTCGCGCTCGGTCTGATCCAGAAGGCACCCTGCTACAACGGCGCCTGGTTCTTCGGTGCCAGCTCGCAGTACACGCACGCGTGCTACTCGGATATTCCGCACCTCTACCAGGGGCGCGGCTTCGCCGACGGGCTGGTGCCGTACTTCGACAAACTCCCCGGGGACATGCAGTACCTCGAGTACCCGGTGCTGACCGGCGTGTTCATGGAGGTCGCCGCCTGGCTCACGCCCGGCAGCGGCAGCATCCAGGACCAGGAGCAGTGGTACTGGATGGTCAACGCCGGGATGCTCATGGTCTGCGCGGCCGTCATCGCCGTCTGCGTGACCCGCACCCACGCCCGGCGACCCTGGGACGGTCTGCTGGTCGCGCTGGCACCGGCCTTCGCGCTCACCGCGACCATCAACTGGGACCTGCTGGCGGTCGCTCTGACGGCCGCCGCGATGCTGATGTGGTCACGGGGGCGTTCCCTCGCCTTCGGCGTCCTGCTGGGGCTCGCCACGGCCGCCAAGCTCTATCCCGTGCTGCTGCTCGGGCCACTGCTGGTGCTCTGCTGGCGCGCGGGGCGATGGCGGGCGTACGGGACGGCTCTCGTCGGGGCGGCGGCCGCCTGGCTCGTCGTGAACGGACCCGTGATGCTGTTCGCGTACGACGGCTGGTCGAAGTTCTACGCCTTCAGCAAGGAGCGCGGCGTCGACTTCGGATCCTTCTGGCTGATCATGGCGCAGAACTCGGACGACCCGCTGAGCACTGACACGGTCAACACGCTCGCCACCCTGTTGATGGCGCTGTGCTGCGCGGGCGTCGCGGCGCTCGCGCTCATGGCTCCGCGCCGGCCGCGCTTCGCCCAGCTCGCCTTCCTGGTCGTCGCGGCGTTCATCCTCACCAACAAGGTCTACTCGCCGCAGTACGTCCTGTGGCTGGTGCCGCTGGCGGCTCTCGCCCGGCCGAAATGGCGGGACTTCCTGGTCTGGCAGGCCTGTGAGGTGGCGTACTTCCTGGGCATCTGGATGTATCTCGCGTACACGACCAGCGGGGACGCCCACAAGGGCCTGCCCACCGACGGCTACCATTGGGCCATCGGTGTCCACCTGCTGGGGACGTTCTACCTGTGTGTCATGGTCGTGCGCGACATCCTGATGCCGGAGCGGGATCCGGTGCGCCGGTCCGGTGACGACGACCCGTCGGGCGGGGTGCTGGACGGAGCCGAGGACTCCTTCGTGCTCGGCCCCGCGGCCCGTCCCGCGCGCCACGCGGCCCACTTCGACGGGCCACAGGTCGAGTGGGGCAGGGCGGGAGCCGCGAGCGGTTCGCTCTGAGCGAACGCCGTCGGGAAATCCCGGGCCATGGCGCCCTCAAGGCGGGAGAAAGGCCGTACACGGGCAACCGTGTACGGCCTTCTCGCGCTGCTCAGCGGTCGACGAGCCGGTCGAACTGCGTGGTGGTGTGACGCAGATGAGCGACCAGTTCCTCGCCGACGGTCGGTTCCGGCGCGTCCGAGGGCACGAAGAGGATCGACACCTGCATGTGCGGCGGCTCGGCGAACCAGCGCTGCTTGCCGCCCCAGACGAACGGCGAGAGGTTCCGGTTGACCGTGGCGAGGCCGGCGCGGGCGACGCCCTTGGCGCGCGGCATGACGCCGTGCAGGGCCTTGGGGGCCTCCAGGCCCACCCCGTGCGACGTACCGCCCGCCACGACGACCAGGTAGCCGTCGGAGGCGGCCTTCTGCTGCCGGTAGCCGAACCGCTCCCCCTTTACGACGCGCGTGACGTCCAGGACCGCGCCGCGGTACTCGGTGGCCTCGTGGTCCCCCAGCCAGAGCCGGGTGCCGATGCGGGCGCGGAAACGGGTCTGCGGGAACTGCTGCTGGAGCCGCGCGAGTTCATCGGCCTTGAGATGGCTCACGAACATGGTGTGCAGCGGCAGGCGGGCCGCCCGCAGCCGGTCCATCCAGCCGATGACCTCCTCGACGGCGTCCGAGCCGTCGGTACGGTCCAGGGGCAGATGGATGGCGAACCCCTCCAGCCGGACGTTCTCTATCGCGGCGTGCAGCTGGGGCAGGTCCTGCTCGCCGATGCCGTGCCGCTTCATCGAGGACATCACCTCGATGACGACGCGGGCGCCCACCAGGCCGTACACGCCGTCGATCGACGACACCGAGCGGATGACCCGGTCGGGCAGCGGTACGGGCTCCTCGCCGCGCCGGTACGGCGTCAGCACCAGCAGGTCACCGCCGAACCAGTCCTTGATCCGTGCGGCCTCGTACGTCGTGCCGACCGCGAGGACGTCCGAGCCCAGCCGTGTGGCCTCCTCGGCCAGCCGCTCGTGGCCGAAGCCGTAGCCGTTGCCCTTGCAGACGGGGACGAGTCCCGGGAACTGCTCCTGCACGTGCTTGTGATGCGCCCGCCAGCGCGCGGTGTCGACGTAGAGCGTGAGCGCCATGGCCGGACCTGGAACCTTTCTCGTGGTTGCGGTGTGTCAGAGGTGGGGGGAGCGAACGAAGCCGTCAGGGCGGCGAAGACCGGGCTCAGCGGCGCGACATGTAGATGTCGAGCGCCTTGTGGAGCAGCTTGTTCAGCGGGAAGTCCCACTCACCGAGGTACTCGGCCGCCTGGCCGCCGGTGCCCACCTTGAACTGGATCAGACCGAAGAGGTGGTCGGTCTCGTCCAGCGAGTCGGAGATGCCCCGCAGGTCGTAGACGGTGGCGCCGAGCGCGTAGGCGTCGCGCAGCATCCGCCACTGCATCGCGTTCGAGGGCCGGACCTCGCGGCCGATGTTGTCGGAGGCGCCGTAGGAGTACCAGACGTGCCCGCCGACGATCAGCATCGTCGCCGCGGACAGGTTCACGCCGTTGTGCCGGGCGAAGTACAGCCGCATGCGGTTGGGGTCCTCGGTGTTGAGGGCCGACCACATGCGCTGGAAGTACGACAGCGGGCGGGGCCGGAAGTGGTCGCGCACCGCGGTGATCTCGTACAGCCGCTGCCACTCGGCCAGGTCCTCGTAGCCGCCCTGGACGACCTCGACGCCGGCCTTCTCCGCCTTCTTGATGTTGCGGCGCCACAGCTGGTTGAAGTTCTTGTGGACGTCTTCCAGGGCGCGGTTGGCCAGCGGCACCTGGTAGACGTAGCGGGGCTGGACGTCGCCGAAGCCGGCGCCGCCGTCCTCGCCCTGCTGCCAGCCCATGCGGCGCAGCTTGTCGGCGACCTCGAAGGCACGGGGCTCGATGAAGTCGGCCTCCAGGTCGCGCAGACGCTTCACGTCCTGGTCCTGGATGCCCTTCTTGATGGTCGTGGCCTCCCAGCGCCGGATGATCACCGGCGGGCCCATCTTCACCGAGAAGGCGCCCTGCTGCTTCAGGTGCGCGAGCATCGGCTCGATCCAGTCCTGGAGATTCGGCGCGAACCAGTTGATGACCGGGCCCTCGGGCAGATAGGCGAGGTAGCGCTTGATCTTGGGGAGCTGCCGGTAGAGGACGAGGCCGGCCCCGACCAGCTCACCGGTCCGGTCGTCGAACCAGCCGAGGTTCTCCGAGCGCCACTCCGCCTTGACGTCGGCCCAGGCCGGGACCTGCATGTGACTCGCCGACGGCAGGCTCTGGATGTAGGCCAGATGCTGCTCTCGGCTGATGGTCCTCAGGGTCAGGCTCATTCGGGGCGCTCCTCGGGCTGGTGTGTCCCCATGGGTTCAGGGGCTCCGGCTCTCGCGCGAAGCCTACTGCGCCTTGGGGGCGCCCCGGTTGGGCGCACGGGACCTTCGCCCCGGCCGGTGGCCGGCCGGGGCGTTCGACGCTCTTCACGAAGGGGGTGGTCCGTGTCAGTCGAAGAGCCCACCGAAGAGGCCGCCGTGCGCCATGCCCAGGAAGAAACCGATCGCCGCGGCACCGATGCCCAGGATGAGGCCGAAGCGCTCGCGCGTCGTCTCCGAGATCCACTGGCCGTAGGCGCCGGTGATGATGCCCACCAGGCCGGTCCAGGAGCTGAGCAGGTGCAGATGGTGGAACATCGCCGTGATGAAGGACGTGACGCCCAGCACCAGGGTCACCGCGAGAAGGGCGTCCTGGCGGGGATGGGGCTTGCCGTCCGTGGCGAAAAGGCCTCCGGCGGTGTTGGGTCGCAATGCCTGTGCCATGGGGCACCTCCTGCGAAAGGCGGCTGATCGTAGCGCCGTACACACCCGATGTGTACAGATTGAGGGTCCCTCCGGCCGGATTTCAACCGGAAGCCGCTGTGCGGGTACTCTGTAGCGTCTGCACCGGTGTCTGTCCGGACAGAGCCAGGCAGGGGAAGGGCCCACGGGTCAGCCCCGGTCGGCCTGGAGAACCGCCGCCCGGCCTCGATTGTCAGTGGCGGCTGTTTTACTGACAGGCATCGTTGCGCAACGCATCACGACCCTCCTGCCACGGAACGACCGTGGCCGCTGAGTCCAAAGGAGGTGGGTTCCACATGCGTCACTACGAGGTGATGGTCATCCTCGACCCCGATCTCGAGGAGCGTGCTGTCTCCCCGCTGATCGAGAACTTCCTTTCTGTCGTCCGTGACGGCGGCGGAAAGGTCGAGAAGGTCGACACCTGGGGCCGTCGTCGTCTCTCGTACGAGATCAAGAAGAAGCCCGAGGGCATCTACTCGGTCATCGACCTGCAGGCCGAGCCTGCGGTCGTCAAGGAGCTCGACCGCCAGATGAACCTGAACGAGTCGGTCCTCCGGACCAAGGTCCTCCGCCCCGAGACCCACTGAGCTCTTCCGCTCAGCTGATCTCGGGACTCGAGTAGCAGCACCCAGCAGCCAGCAGCAAACCCGCCGAGAGGTTCCCCCATGGCAGGCGAGACCGTCATCACGGTCGTCGGCAATCTTGTCGATGACCCCGAGCTGCGCTTCACCCCGTCCGGTGCGGCCGTCGCGAAGTTCCGTGTCGCGTCGACTCCCCGCACCTTCGACCGCCAGACGAACGAGTGGAAGGACGGCGAGAGCCTGTTCCTGACCTGCTCGGTCTGGCGTCAGGCGGCGGAGAACGTCGCCGAGTCGCTCCAGCGAGGCATGCGCGTCATTGTGCAGGGCCGGCTGAAGCAGCGGTCCTACGAGGACCGTGAGGGCGTCAAGCGCACGGTCTACGAGCTGGACGTCGAGGAAGTCGGCGCCAGCCTGCGCAACGCCACGGCCAAGGTCACCAAGACCACCGGCCGCGGTGGCCAGGGCGGCTACGGCGGCGGTGGCGGCGGCGGCCAGCAGGGTGGCGGCGGCTGGGGCGGTGGCCCCGGTGGCGGCCAGCAGGGTGGCGGCGCTCCCGCCGACGACCCGTGGGCGACCGGCGCTCCCGCCGGTGGCCAGCAGGGCGGCGGTGGCGGTGGCTGGGGCGGTGGCTCCGGCTCCGGTTCCGGCAGCGGCGGCGGCTACTCGGACGAGCCCCCCTTCTAGGGCGGGCCGTACCCACACTTCTTGATCACACAGGAGAAATCACATGGCGAAGCCGCCTGTGCGCAAGCCGAAGAAGAAGGTCTGCGCATTCTGCAAGGACAAGGTCACGTACGTGGACTACAAGGACACGAACATGCTGCGGAAGTTCATTTCCGACCGCGGCAAGATCCGTGCCCGCCGCGTGACCGGCAACTGCACGCAGCACCAGCGTGACGTCGCCACGGCCGTCAAGAACAGCCGTGAGATGGCGCTGCTGCCCTACACCTCCACCGCGCGATAAGGGAAGGGTGACCGACACATGAAGATCATCCTCACCCACGAGGTCTCCGGCCTCGGTGCCGCGGGCGACGTCGTCGACGTCAAGGACGGCTACGCTCGCAACTACCTGGTTCCGCGGAAGCTCGCGATCCGTTGGACCAAGGGTGGCGAGAAGGACGTCGAGCAGATCCGTCGTGCTCGCAAGATCCACGAGATCCAGACCATCGAGCAGGCCAACCAGGTGAAGGCCCAGCTCGAGGGCGTCAAGGTCCGTCTGGCCGTTCGCTCCGGCGACGCCGGTCGTCTCTTCGGTTCCGTCACCCCGGCCGACATCGCTTCGGCGATCAAGGCCGCCGGTGGCCCCGATGTCGACAAGCGCCGCATCGAGATGGGCTCGCCGATCAAGACGCTGGGCGCCCACGAGACGTCGGTGCGTCTGCACCCCGAGGTTGCCGCCAAGGTCAACATCGAGGTCGTCGCTGCCTGAGTGCAGTGCTTGCTGAAGCAGTGAGCATGGGGGCCGCACCCTTCGGGGTGCGGCCCCCATCGCCATGTTTCACGTGAAACGGTCAGCGCGCCGCGCCCGTGACGATCCAGCGACCGGATCGGGTACGGACCCACAGGGTCAGCATGCGTACGGTCATCATGAGCGTCATCGTGGCCCAGAGCGCGGTGAGCCCGCCCCCGAGCGCGGGAACCAGCAGGGCGACGGGAGTGAACACCGCGAGGGTCAGCAGCATGGCCCATGCGAGGTACGGTCCGTCGCCCGCGCCCATGAGGACTCCGTCCAGGACGAAGACGATGCCGCAGATCGGCTGGGAGAGTGCGACAAGCACCAGCGCCGGCAGCGCCGAGTCCTTGACCGTGGCGTCGCTGGTGAAGAGGGGCAGGAACACCGGCCGGGCCAGCACCACCAGCACACCGAGGACGACCCCGACAGCGATACCCCACTCGACCATGCGGCGGCACGCCTCACGAGCTCCCTGGGCATCCCCGGCGCCGAGATAGCGCCCGATGATGGCCTGTCCGGCGATGGCGATGGCGTCCAGCGCGAAGGCGAGCAGGCTCCACAGGGAGAGGATGATCTGGTGGGCCGCGATGTCCGAGTCACCGAGGCGCGCGGCGACGGCCGTAGCGATCATGAGAATGGCGCGGAGCGAGAGGGTGCGCACCAGCAGGGGAACACCCGCCTGTGCCGAGGCCCTGATCCCGGCGGCGTCGGGACGCAGCGAGGCTCCGTGTCTGCGCGCACCGCGCAGAACCACTGTCAGGTAGACGGCGGCCATGCCCCACTGTGCGATGACGGTGCCCCAGGCGGAGCCCGCGATGCCGAGGTCGGCGCCGTAGACCAGCACGACATTGAGTACGCCGTTGGCGACGAAGCCGGCGATGGCGACGTACAGGGGCGTCTTGGTGTTCTGGAGCCCGCGCAGGACACCGGTCGCGGCGAGCACGATCAGCATGGCCGGTATGCCGAGCGTGGAGATCCTCAGATACGTGGTCGCATAGGGGGCTGCCGTGTCGGAGGCGCCGAAGAGGTCCACGAGGGCCGGTGCCGTGGGCAGGACGACGGCCATGACGGAGGCGCCGAGGAAGAGGGCCAGCCAGATTCCGTCCATGCCCTGGCGGATGGCCGACGAGAGGTCGCCGGCCCCTACCCGGCGGGCGACGGCGGCCGTGGTGGCGTAGGCCAGGAAGACGAACACGCTGACGGCGGTCATCAGCAGCGCGGAGGCGACACCCAGTCCCGCGAGCTGTGCCGTGCCGAGATGGCCGACGATGGCGCTGTCGGCCATGACGAAGAGCGGCTCGGCGACGAGGGCGCCGAAGGCCGGGACGGCCAGCATGACGATCTCTCGGTCATGCTTCCGTCGAGCGGCTCCGGTGCGTGCGGGGGCCTGTGTCATGTGCACCAATGTAATCATCCACAGGTAAGAGATGCAAAGCTTTTCCGACCCTTACTTCGTGGCTCTGGGTGTGGGCTTGCGTACACCTCATGAAGCGATCTTGATCCGAGTGGGGAAGTTTTTCTTCTGCACAGCCGGTGGACGGCAAACATGCAGGTCAGGGCGGTTGTCGTCGGGGATTGGCGAGCTTGTTCACAGGGCTGTCCACCGGCTCGTGCACAGGTTTCGCGGAGTTCTCCACAGTATTGGGGCCGTCGTCCACATGGCCTGTGGATAACCAGATTGGCTGACGGTGCCGACGGGCCTACGGTGGTCCGGCGCCCGCTCCGTCCGCCGTTTGCACAAACACCACAAATCCGGCGTGTGACAAACGGAGTTGAGGGGGCTTATTTGTCAGTGCCGTGCCGTAGAACTGAGAGGCACGGCGAGGTCCGCTCGGCGGACGGGAGGAGGTGGCTCGGTGAGCATTTCCGAGCCCTTGGACGACCCGTGGGCCGACAGCGGTCCCAGTGATCGTCTGCCCGCCTCCCGCCGCCGTGACGACCGGGGCAGAGGCCGTGACGAGCAGCACGACCGCGGCCGGGACAGCGGCGAGTGGGACGGTGGGGGCTCCGCGTTCGAGCGGGTGCCGCCCCAGGACCTCGAGGCGGAGCAGTCCGTGCTGGGCGGCATGCTGCTGTCCAAGGACGCCATCGCCGACGTCGTCGAGATCCTCAAGGGCCACGACTTCTACAAGCCGGCCCACGAGACCATCTACACGGCCATCCTCGACGTCTACGCCAAGGGTGAGCCGGCCGACCCCATCACGATCGCGGCGGAGCTGACCAAGCGCGGCGAGATCAACAAGGTCGGCGGGGCCTCGTATCTGCACACCCTCGTGCAGATGGTGCCCACGGCGGCCAACGCGGCGTACTACGCGGAGATCGTCCATGAGCGGGCCGTGCTGCGCCGCCTGGTCGAGGCCGGCACGCGCATCACGCAGATGGGTTACGCGGCCGACGACGACGTCGACGAGATCGTCAACCGGGCGCAGGCGGAGATCTACGCGGTCACCGAGCAGCGCACCAGCGAGGACTACCTGCCGCTCGGCGACATCATGGAGGGCGCCCTCGACGAGATCGAGGCGATCGGCTCGCGCAGTGGCGAGATGACCGGGGTGCCCACCGGGTTCACCGACTTCGACTCGCTCACCAACGGCCTGCACCCGGGACAGATGATCGTCATCGCCGCGCGTCCCGCGATGGGCAAGTCCACGCTCGCGCTGGACTTCGCGCGGGCCGCGTCCATCAAGAACAACCTGCCCAGCGTCATCTTCTCGCTGGAGATGGGGCGCAACGAGATCGCGATGCGTCTGCTGTCCGCCGAGGCCCGGGTCGCGCTGCACCACATGCGGTCGGGCACGATGACCGACGAGGACTGGACGCGCCTGGCGCGCCGGATGCCGGACGTCTCGGCGGCGCCGCTCTACATCGACGACTCGCCGAACCTGTCGATGATGGAGATCCGTGCCAAGTGCCGTCGTCTGAAGCAGCGCAATGATCTGAAGCTGGTCGTCATCGACTACCTCCAGCTGATGCAGTCCGGTGGTTCCAAGCGGGCCGAGAGCCGTCAGCAGGAGGTCTCGGACATGTCCCGAAACCTCAAGCTGCTCGCCAAGGAACTGGAGATCCCGGTCATCGCGCTCTCCCAGCTGAACCGTGGCCCCGAGCAGCGCACCGACAAGAAGCCGATGGTCTCCGACCTGCGTGAATCCGGCTCCATCGAGCAGGACGCCGACATGGTCATCCTGCTGCACCGCGAGGACGCCTATGAGAAGGAGTCCCCGCGCGCCGGTGAGGCGGACCTGATCGTGGCCAAGCACCGAAACGGCCCGACGGCGACGATCACGGTCGCCTTCCAGGGCCACTACTCCCGCTTCGTGGACATGGCGCAGACCTGATCCGTGCTGGACTGAGGGCATGACGACACCTCAGGAAGAACTGCTGCCCGGGACGCGGCGCGCGCTGCTGCACCGGATCGCCGTCGCCCAGTCCGAGGGGCGTGCGCCGTCGCTGGTGGCGTCCGTGGTGCGGGGCGGGCAGGCCGTCTGGACGGGGGCGCGGACCTCGGTGGAAGGACATGCCCCGGACGAGGACGTGCAGTACCGGATCGGGTCGATCACCAAGACGTTCACCGCCGTACTGGTACTTCGGCTGCGCGACGAGGGGCTGCTGGATCTCTCGGACCCGTTGGAGAAGCACCTGCCGGGTACGGGAGTGGGCGAGGCGACGATCGTCGAACTGCTCGCCCACAGCGGTGGGCTGGCCGCCGAGACGCCCGCCCCGTGGTGGGAGCGGACCTCTGGAGCCCTGCGGCCCGGCCTCGCGGACGTGCTGGGCGAGCGGCCGCTGGTCCACCCCGTGGGCCGGAGGTTCCACTACTCGAACCCTGGTTACGCGTTGTTGGGAGCCCTGGTCGAGAAGCTGCGCGACGGCCGGTGGGAGGACGTGCTTCGGCGAGAAGTGCTCGAACCCCTTGGCCTGCATCGCACGAGCGTTCACCCGCGGACGCCGCATGCGGGTGGCTGGGCCGTGCATCCGTGGGCGGATGTGATGCTGCCCGAGCCCCTGGAGGACCTCGGGCTGATGGCGCCGGCCGGGCAACTGTGGTCCACCGCAGGTGACCTGGCGCGCTTCGCGGCCTTCTTGCTCAAGGGGGACGACCAGGTGCTGAGCGCCGAGTCGGTGCGGGAGATGAGGACGCCGGCAGCAGCGGTCGAGGCGGCGGACGTGGCGAGCGGTTATGCGTACGGTCTGGGCCTGGAACTCCGTCATCAGCACGGCCGTGCCCTTGTCGGGCACACCGGCTCCCTTCCGGGCTTTCTCGCCTGCCTCACGATCGACGAGGCGGACGACGTGAGCGCGGTGGTCCTGGCCAACTGCACGTCCGGCCCGGCGCCGTTCACGGTCGCGGCCGACCTCGTACGGATCGTCGCCGAGGCGGAACCGTGCATCCCCGCTCCCTGGCAGCCTCTGCGGGAGGCCGACCCGGCGCCGCTGGAGCTGGTGGGGCAGTGGTACTGGGGGACGTACGCCTTCGCGCTGCGGCTGTCGGCCGATGGCCTGCTCGCGCTGGAGCCGCTGTCCGGCAACGGCCGGGCTTCGCGGTTCCGCTCGCAGGGGGACGGCACCTGGGTGGGGCTGGAGGGCTATTACGCCGGAGAGCGACTGAAGCCCGTACGTCGGCCGGACGGATCGGTGAGCCACCTCGACCTGGGCTCGTTTGTGTTCACGCGCCAGCCGTATGAGGAGGGGGCTCCGGTGCCGGGCGGGGTGGATCCCGAGGGGTGGCGTGGCATCGGGTAGTCGCCGGGCGGTCCGGTGCCTGTGGGGCCCTGTTTCACGTGAAACAGGGCCCCGGCTCGTGGTTTACAGCGTGAGCTTGAAGCCGACGTGGGAGGCCGTGAAGCCGAGTCGCTCGTAGAAGCGGTGGGCGTCCGTGCGGGAGGCGTCGGAGGTCAGCTGGACCAGTTGGCAGCCTTCACGGCGGGACATGTCGATGGCCCACTCGATGAGCCGGCTCCCGAGGCCGCTGCCGCGTTCCTCGGCATGGATGCGGACTCCCTCGATGATCGACCGGGTGGAGCCGCGACGGGACAGCCCCGGAACGATCGTGAGCTGCAGCGTGCCGACCACGCGGCCTTCACGGACGGCGACGACGAGGTGCTGGTGGGGGTCGGCGCTGAGTCGCTCCAGCGCAGTCCGGTAGGGGGCGAGGTCGTCAGGTGACTCGCGCTGCGCGCCCAGGGGATCGTCCGCGAGCATCGCGACGATCGCGGGGAGGTCGTCGGCGACTGCGGTGCGTACGTCAAGATCTCCCATGCCCGCACCCTACGCAGCGACGGCCGGAACGGGCGAGCCTCCCACGGTGTGGTCGTCCCCCGTCAGGCGGGAACGGGTGCCTTGAGCGTCTCCACGGCCCTGACCAGCGGGGCCAGGTCGGGGTTCTTCGCCGCCACGTCGAGGGCCTCGCGCAGGGCGGTGTCGTTGGTGGGCCGTGCCTCCTCCAGGAGCTTCAGACCGGCCTCGGTGACGTTGGTGTAGATCCCGCGCCGGTCGGTGGGGCACAGGTAGCGCTCCAGCAGGCCGCGGTCCTCGAGCCGGGTGACCAGGCGTGTGGTGGCGCTCTGGCTGAGGACGACGGCATCGGCCACCTGCTTCATCTGCAAATGACCCCCGTCGCCGTCGTGCTGTCGGCTCAGGACGTCGAGCAGGGAGTACTCCCGCACGCTCAGGTCGTGCCGTGCCTGAAGGGCGCGCTCGATATGGGCCTCGATCCTCCCGTGCAGCAGGGAGAGGGCACACCAGCCCTGAGCGAGGGCGGTGAGCGCGGGGTCCGTGGCGGTCATGGGCGTTTCCTCCGTCCAGGAGCTGCTGACACCAGGGTAGAGCAACGGCGCAATAGTCGGCGCTTGCAAGTATCCAGCGCTTGCAACTATTGTTTTGGCACGTAAAGCGCTCCTGCAATCCTCTGGGAAGGTCTGTCCCCCATGCCTCTCGCGCTTCTGGCCCTCGCGATCGGGGCCTTCGGGATCGGAACCACGGAGTTCGTGATCATGGGCTTGCTGCCCGAGGTCGCGGGCGACTTCGGTGTCTCGATCCCCACGGCCGGCTACCTGGTGACCGGCTACGCCCTGGGCGTCATGTTCGGTGCCCCGCTGATGACCGTGCTCGGCACCAGGATCTCCCGCAAGCGGATGCTGATGCTGCTGATGGCGCTGTTCGTCGTCGGCAACCTGCTGTCGGCGCTGGCCCCGTCCTTCGGCGTCATGCTCATCGGACGGGTGGTCGCCTCACTGGCCCACGGTGCCTTCTTCGGCATCGGCTCGGTGGTCGCGGCCGACCTGGTCGCCCCGGACAAGAAGGCCGGAGCCATCGCCCTGATGTTCACCGGACTGACCGTCGCCAACGTCGTCGGCGTCCCGCTGGGCACGCTCGTCGGGCAGTCCGTCGGCTGGCGCGTCACCTTCGGCATCGTCGCCGTCCTGGGCGTCGTCGGCCTGGCCGGCATCGCCGGGCTCGTCCCCGACCTGCCCAGGCCCGAGGGCGTACGGCTGCGCCACGAGCTGGCCGCCCTGAAGAACGTCCAAGTGCTCCTCGCCATGGCGATGACCGTCCTCGGCTTCGGCGGCGTCTTCGCGGCCATCACCTACATCGCGCCGATGATGACGCACGTCGCGGGCTTCGCCGACGGCTCCGTCACCTGGCTGCTGGTACTCTTCGGCCTCGGCATGGTCGGCGGCAACCTCATCGGCGGCCGGTACGCGGACCGCGCCCTGATGCCCCTGCTGTACGTGTCCCTGGGCGCCCTCGCCGTCGTCCTCGCACTCTTCACCCTCACCGCCCAGAACAAGGCAGCGGCCGCCGTCACCATCGTCCTCATCGGCGCACTGGGCTTCGCCACGGTGCCACCGCTGCAGAAGCGGGTGCTCGACCAGGCGCACGGCGCCCCCACCCTCGCCTCGGCCCTCAACATCGGTGCCTTCAACCTCGGCAACGCGCTGTCCGCCTGGCTCGGCGGCCTCGTGATCGCGGCCGGCCTCGGCTACACGGCACCCAACTGGGTCGGCGCCGTCCTCGCCGCGGGCGCCCTGGTGCTGGCCCTCGTCTCGGCCGCTCTCGAACGCCGTGCCGACGCACCCGGCACCGTGACCACCGGCTCGGCGCGCACCGAGCGGCCGACCGCCGTCACCCACTGACCGAGTGAGCGGGAGAAGCGAGGCCAGGGCCGTCTTCGCACCCCCCGCTCCCGCACCTCGGCACGACCGACACCACCCGTACCGCAAGGAGAATCTCAATGATCGTGTCAAGCCGCCTGCGTGACTGGCGGGACGGAGGTGAACAGCCTCTTGTCACGCAGCATCGCCCACAGCACGTTGACCCGTCGGCGGGCGAGTGCGAGCAATGCCTGCGTGTGGATCAGGCCCTCGGCGCGTTTCTTGAGGTAGTAGTCCCTCGAAGGTCCCGGTCGCATCATCGCGGACTGCGCGGACATGTAGAACAGCCAGCGCAGGCGCCGGTTGTAGCGTTTGGGCCGGTGGTAGTTGCCGGTGCGGCGGCCGGAGTCGCGAGGCACCGGCGCCAGGCCGGCGTGCGAGGCCAGGCGTCCGGCGTCGCGGTAGCCGGAGAGGTCCCCGACGATTGCGACGAACTCGGCACCCAGGATCGGGCCCATGCCGGGCAGGGACTCGATGATCTCGGCGCGGTCGTCGGTGCGGAAGGTCTCGCGGATCTCCTGGTCGTTGTCCTTGATCCGTTCGTCCAGGGCCAGGAGCTGGTGGGCCAGGTCGCGCACCAGCTTGGCGGCCCGGGCCTCGCCGGGCAGGGCGGTGGTCTGGGACTGGGCGGCCTCGACGGCCTTGGCCGCGACGGTGTCGGCACTGCGGACCTTGCGTCGTTCCAGCCAGGTGGTCAGCCGCTTGACGCCGATCCGCCGCAGGGCGGCCGGGGTCTGGTACTCGGTGAGCATGACGACCGGGCCCTTGGAGGCGGAGTAGTCGAATGCCCGCTCCAGGGCCGGGCAGATGCCGACCAGCAGGTCGCGCAGCCGGTTGATGAGCCGGACCCGGTCGGCGATCAGGTCCCGCCGGTAGCCGGTCAGCAGCTGCAGTGTGGAAACCAGCTCTGGCGGAGTCCCGATCGGGGCGAAGTCCCGGCGCATGCGGGCCTGGTCGGCGATGACCAGGGCGTCCTTGGCGTCGGTCTTGCCCTCACCGCGGTAGGCGCCGGTCATCCGGTTGACAGTGCGACCGGGCACGTAGACCACCTGCTGACCGTGCGCGATCAGCAGGGCCAGCAGCAGGGCGGAGGCACGGCCGGAGATGTCCACCGCCCACCGCACCTCGTCGGCCTTCTCCCGGGCCGTGTCGATCAGCGTCAGGATCTGGGCCTCATCGTTGAGCACCTTCGTCGAGAACAGTGTCTCACCGTCGGCGTTCACCGCCACCGCCCAGTGATGCCCCTTGCCTGCGTCGATGCCGACCCATATCCGCGCGTGAGCCCTGCTCAAGCCCGTCGCTCCGTTCCACCGTGACCAGCACTTCTGTGGCCCGGGGAACACTCCGCCGACAGGTCCTTAACCAGCGATGCCCGCAGTTCTCAATCAGCAGTCGGAGCGTCCCGGAGGACCGGGCGGCCATTCTCCGGGAGCCATCAACGGCAAACACCCCATCAGCCACACCCGGTCCTCCCGGACCGCCCAACATTCTTAAGGAGACCCCCATGAGCACCACCACCGCCGTCGCCCCGCTCAGCACCGCGGATGCCGAAGCGCTCGTCACCGCCGCACGCGAGGCCGCCGAGGCAGCCGGTGTCACCGTCAGCGTCACCGTGCTCGACGCCGGCGGGCACCTGCTCGCCTTCCGCCGTGACGACCGCGCCGTACTGATCTCCGGTGAGACCAGTACCCGCAAGGCGTACACCGCCCTCCAGCTCGACACACCCACGGCCGACCTGGTGGACGCCGTGCAGCCCGGCGGCCTCTTCCACACGCTGCCCACCGCGCTCGACCGGCCGCTGCTGTTCATCGCCGGGGGCGTGCCCGTCCGGCGCGGCGGCCGGCTGATCGGTGCCATCGGTGTCGGCGGCGGCGCGCCGGAGCAGGACCATGCCGTCGCCACGGCCGCCGTGGACGTCCTCGTCTGACGACGACGCCCGCCGGACGCGACCGGACCGCGGAGCCGGTCCCGGATCTCCGGGACCGGCTCCGCCGCGCGTCGGCGAGCGAGGGTCAGCCCGCGGCGACCGTCACCGGTGCGAACCGCCGGTTCCAGTCCCCGGGCAGCTCCGTGATCCCGTACGTCATGACCGCGTTGAAGGCGACGGACGCCAGACCGCGGTCCTTCGCCCAGCTCAGCAGCTCTTCGTGGCGCACGTCGATGTCGGTGCGCAGCGGACGGTCGGTACGGGCGGCGAGGGAAGCGAGGAGCGCCTTGGCCGTCTCGGTGTCACGGGCGATCAGCGGGCCCACGACGTGCGTGTCCATGTTGGGCCAGGCGGCCGCGTAACCGATGACCTGCCCGTCCTCCTCGGCGACGCGCAGCTGGTCGGCGAAGGCGGGAAGCCGCGTGATGACGTGCGTGCGGTCGGCCCCGAACACCTCTTCGTCGAGGCGCAGGAGGGCGGGGAGGTCCTCCGCAGTGGCGGCACGGGTGGCCACCCGCTGCTGTGCGGCTTCGGGGGCGAAGTGGCCGCGCAGCATCTCCGCCCGGCCGCTGACCTTGAAACCGAGCTCCTCGTAGAGCGGCCGGCCGAACGGGGTGGCGTGCAGGGTGAGGGGCGTGGTGTCCATCGCGGAGACGACGTGCCGCATCAGTCGGCGTCCCACACCCCGGCGCGCATGCCGTTCGGCGACCAGGACCATGCCGATGGCCGCCAGCGAGGGCTGATCCCGAAACCCGTACTCGGTGACGACGCAGGCCGCCACCAGCCCTCCATCGGGGTCGTCGATGCCGTAACCCCTCCCGGCCGCGAGAAGGAGACCCCACTTGTGTTCCTCCCGTGGCCACCCCCGGTCCTCGGACAAGTCGGCACAGGAGGTGAGATCGCGGAGCGTCAGACGGCGGATGGGCAGAGCGGCAAGGGAAGGTGTCGGCACGCAGGTCAGGCTGTCCGACAGGGGGCTGTGACGTCCACCTGTTTCCGAAGACTCATGCGAGCTTTTGGCCACGCCGCGTCCCGGGGCGGCACCCCGCGCAGGGGCGGGCGTCAGCCCAGGTCGGGGGCGTGCATGGCGAGGACCCCCTCGATGTTGCCGTCCAGGTAGTGGCGCAGCGACAGCGGTACGAGGTGGACCGAGGCGATCCCCACGCGGGTGAAGGGCACACGGACGATCTCGTACTCACCGGCGGGCTCGTCGACCTCCGGGCCGTGCCGCAGGGACGGGTCCATGGATTCCAGGCGGCATACGAAGAAGTGCTGCACCTTGACGCCGGTGGCGCCGCCGTCGTCACCGATGTGCTCCACGGTGTCGACGAAGCAGGGCACGACATCGGTGATCTTGGCGCCGAGCTCCTCGTACACCTCTCGGTGCAGGGCGTCGACGACGGTCGGGTCCTTCGGCTCGACCCCGCCGCCGGGGGTGACCCAGTAGGGGTCCACACCAGGTTTGGTGCGCTTGATCAGGATCAGGTTCTCGCCGTCCAGCAGAACGGCTCGGGCGGTGCGCTTGACCACGGGTCGGACGGTCATGGGGGAAATGTGGCCCGGTTGGTTCCACGTGAAACATCGTGCGACGGCATCGCCCGGCTTTCCCGCGGTGAGCCCTCGCCCCGGCGCTCAGCTCCAGTCGGCGGCCGCCTGCTCCAGCCACTCGTGGGCCCGGGCGATGTGCGGCATCGCCAGCGTGCCGGTGCGGACCACCAGGAAGTACGTGCGTAACGGAGGGACCGTCGGTTCGTGCAGGGCGACAACATCGCCTCGTTCCAGTGCGCCCGCACACAGATAGCGGGGCAGTACCGCCAGCCCCGCTCCGGCGGTCGCGCAGGCCAGTACCGCGCGGAGATCCGGGACGACGACGGTGCCCGGGGCGACCGGGCGGGAATCGAAGACGGCGGCCCAGTAGCGGGCGACCAGGGGCAGCGACTCGTGGACCTCGACCACCGGTATCTCTTCCAGGGCGGACGGACCGGCGCGGCGGAGTGCGCCGGTCCCTCCGATCCGCTCGGCCCAGCGCGGGGAGGCGATCAGGACGTGCTCCTCGTCGCAGAGCGCAGTCGCCGAGAGCAGCGCGCCGCGCGGCCGGACCGTGCTGATGGCCAGATCGTGATGCCCGGAAGCCAGCCCCTCCAGCGTCTCCTCGGCGGTACCGAAGGAGGCGCGCAGGGCGAACCCCTGGCCGTCCTCGCCCGTCAGCTCCGTGAGCGCGGGCAGCGCCCGCTCGGCGGTGAACTCCGGCGGGCCGGCCAGATGCAGGGTCCGTAAGGAGGAGTCCTCCTCCAGACCGGCCTCGGCTATCTCCACCAGGGCGTCGAGATGCGGCGCCGCCTTGTGGGCCAGCTCGTCCCCGATGGTCGTCGGTGTGACACCACGCGCCTGCCGAAGGAACAAGGGCCGCCCCAGCTGCCGTTCCAGCGTCCGAATCTGCGAGGTGACGGCCGGCTGGGAGAGACCCAGCAAGGCTGCGGCGCGGGTGAAGGAGCCGGCCCGGTGCACGGTCACGAAGGTTCGCAGCAAGGCCAGATCCACGGCGCGCACCCCCTAGTCAGCCCCCGCTGCCGGACCGGACGCGTTCAACTATAAATAAGTCGATAGGCCGCTGTCGCTACGGTGATTGGACACTGACACTCAGTCAACTAGCCTTGTTCGCGCGGTTCTTCGCGCGCGGAACCGAGGACGGTCCGAGCCACGAGGGGGGAGGCTCGGACCGTCCGCAGCGGTGCGCCGGGTGGTGCCTGCCCGGCTGAAGCGGCCGTCAGCCGGCCGACTCGTCCAGGGCGCGCAGCACGTCCGCCACCAGGTCCCCGGGGTCCTCGGCGCCCACGGAGAAGCGGATGAAGCCCTCCGGCACCGCGTCCCCGCCCCAGCGCCCACGCCGCTCCGCCGTGGACCGTACGCCGCCGAAGCTCGTCGCATCGTCCACGAGCCGCAGCGCGTCGAGGAACCGGTCCGCACGCTCCCGGGAGGGCAGCGTGAAGGACACCACGCAGCCGAAGCGCCGCATCTGCCGCGCGGCGACCTTGTGCGAGGGGTCCTCGGGCAGCCCCGGATAGCGCAGCCCCGTCACCTCGGACCGCTCCCGCAGCGCCTCGGCGAGCGCGAGCGCCGTCGCGCTCTGCCGGTCGACGCGCAGCTGCAGCGTGGCGATCGAGCGGTGCGCGAGCCAGGCCTCCATGGGCCCGGGAATGGCACCGACGATCTTGCGCCAGCGGCGGACACCCGCCATGGCCTCGGCGTTGTGGCCGGTGACGTACCCCAGCAGCACGTCGCCGTGTCCGGTGAGCTGCTTGGTACCGCTGGCCACCGCGAAGTCGGCGCCGAGCTCCAGCGGGCGCTGGCCGAGCGGCGTCGCGAGGGTGTTGTCGACGGCGACCAGGGCGCCGCGCGCGTGCGCCGCCTCGGCGAGCCGCCGTACGTCGCACACGTCCAGCCCCGGGTTCGAGGGCGTCTCGATCCACAGCAGCTTCGCGCCGTCGAGCACCTCGAGCTGGGCGTCGCCGCCCGTCGGAGCGGTGCGCACCTCGATGCCGTACGCCTCCAGCTGGGCGCGCACCAGGGGCAGCGCCTGATAGCCGTCGTCCGGCAGCACCACCGCGTCCCCGGAGCGCAGCTGGGAGAAGAGCACCGAGGAGATCGCGGCCATGCCCGAGGCGAACACCAGGGTCTCGGCGCCGTCCCGCCCGGGCGCCTCCAGCTCGCCGATGGCCCGCTCCAGCAGGGTCCACGTCGGGTTCTCGTCCCGGCCGTAGGTGTACGGGCCGGTGGGGTCGCCCGGCAGGTGGAAGTGGGCCGCGAACACGGGGCCGGGCAGGGTCGGCTCGTGCTTGACCGGCTCGGGCAGCCCGGCCCGTACCGCGCGGGTGCCCTCACCGGCTCCGTCCGGCAGCGCCGGCCCGTGGCCCGCGCCCGTCGTCGAATCGTTCATGCCGCCTGTCCTTCCACCTGCTCACGTACCGCGGCGAGCAGTCCGGTGCTCGCCGCCTCCACCATCTCAAGGCACTCGTCGAAACCGTCCGCGCCCCCGTAATAGGGGTCCGGCACGTCGAGGTCGTCGTCGGCCGCGGGGTCGTACGACCGCAGCAGCCGCACCTTGTCCGCGTCCCGCTCCGTGGGGGCCAGGCGGCGCAGCGCCGTGAGGTGCTCCGAGTCGAGCGCGATCACGAGATCGAGACGGGCGAACCAGGACGGATCGAACCGCCGGGCGGTGTGGGCGGTGTCGTAGCCGTTCGCCCGCAGCACGGTCTCCGTGCGGGGGTCGGCTCCCTCGCCCTCGTGCCAGCCGCCCGTACCGGCGCTGTCCACCACGACCGCCCCGTCGAGTCCGGCCTCCGCCACCCGCGCGCGGAAGACGATCTCGGCCATGGGGGAGCGGCAGATGTTGCCGGTGCACACGAAGCAGACGCGGTAGGTCATCGCGCTCAGTCCCTGTCGGGCAGGACGACGTTGAGAGCCCAGGAGACGACGGAGATGATCAGACCGCCCAGTACGGCCGTCCAGAAGCCCTCCACGTGGAAGCTCAGGTCGACCTGGTCGGCGAGCCAGGAGGTGAGCAGCAGCATCAGCGCGTTCACCACCAGGGTGAACAGGCCGAGGGTGAGGATGAGCAGGGGGAGACTCAGGAGCTTCACCAGCGGCTTGACCAGGACGTTCACCAGTCCGAAGATCAGGGCGACGAGGACCAGGGTGCCTATCTTCTTGCCGGTGCTGTCACCGGTCAGGGTGATCTTGTCGAGCAGCCATACCGCGACCGCCAGGGCGCCCGCGTTGGCGATCGTCTTGACTAGGAAATTCATCATGTGTCTGATCGTGACAGACACGATCGGGCTTGAGCAGTGAGGCAGGGGCGGGACTAGGCGATGAAGGCATTCCGGCTGGACGAACTGGAGGCGGAACGCGCCGCCAACGACGGGGCGTACCTCCAGTTCCTGCGGGAGCGGAACATGTCGGTCGGGCTCTACGCGCTGGACGCGGGTGGGCAGGACCCGCAGCAGCCGCACCAGCAGGACGAGGTGTACTTCGTCGTCAGCGGCCGGGCGGCGATCACCGTCGGCATGGAGACCACCCAGGTGGCACGCGGCAGCGTCGTGTACGTACCGGCCGGCGTGGCGCACAAGTTCCACCACATCAGCGAGGACCTGCGCGTCCTGGTGGTGTTCTCTCCCCCCGAGAGCTGAGCTGCGGTCTCGGGGTTCCCTAGGGGAACGGTCAGGGGAGGACAAGGGATCCGGGGCCTCCGCCGGACCACCTGCCGCCCTAGCATCGAGTGCGGGACATCATCGACACGACCCGGCACTCGACGGGCGGAGAGGTAGGGACGAGGGCGATGCGAGAGATCTTCGCGGGACTGCCGTGGTGGGTGAAGTGGATCGCGGTGCCGGTCATCGCCCTGGTCGTGTTCGGCGGGCTGATCGCCAACGTGGTCGGCTTCGTGATCGGACTGCTCTTCAAGGTGCTGGTCTTCGTGGCACTGGTCGGCGGACTGATCTATGTCGTACGGAAGTTCACATCGAGTTCTTCCTCGCGCAGCGACTGGTGAGCCGAGGGGGACCGGTGATGCGGTAACAGGAATCGCCGGTTCCCTCGGGCGGGGGAAGTTTCCTCGGCGGGCCGTCTGCGTGCGGTGACAGCCCGTTAGAGTCCGGAACTCGACGCGGGGACGTTCCCCGCGAGCGGCGACCTCCACCCGTGTCCCCCGCACGGGCTGCCCCCTCGCGTTTCGGGAGTGACCCTTGGCCACGACTGGCACCGCCTCCGCACATCTGACCGCGGTCCCTCCACAGCCCCACTCGCCGACGCCACCGGCCCCGGCACCCACCACCACGCTCATCGGCTCCGTACAGCGGGCCATGCGCCTGCTGGAGACCGTCGCCGGGCACGCGTACGGGGCCCCCGCCAAGCAACTGGCCCGCGAGACCGGGCTGGCGCTCCCCACCACCTATCACCTGCTGCGCACCCTGGTGCACGAGGGTTATCTGCGCCGTGACAGGGGGCTGTTCTTCCTGGGTGACGCGGCGGAGCGGCTGAGCAGCAGCGGAGCAGAGCAGAAACGTCGCAGCACGGTGGCCGACATCCTCGCCCGCTGGCGGGACGCGATCGGCGCCCCCGTGTACTACGCGGTGTACCGCGAGGGCGAGATCGAGGTCGTCTGCGTCTCCGACAGCCCCGGACACCCCGCGGTCGAGGAGTGGGCCGACTTCCGGGAGACCGGCCACGCCCACGCCGTCGGGCAGTGTCTGCTGTCCCAGCTCGACGAGGACGCCCGCCGCGATCACCTCGACCGCTATCCGGTGCGGCCCGTCACGCCGAACACCGTCGGCGACGAGCACGGCCTGCTGAGGCGCCTCGAACGGTTGCGCCGGAGCGATCTGGTGATCGAACGTCAGGAGTACGCCCTGGGCGCGGTCTGTGCGGCGATCCCGATCACCGTCGGCACCACCGCCGCGTCGATGGCCTTCTCCCTGCCTGCACATCAGGCCGACCGGCTGCTCCCGGCGGCCCAGCGACTCCAGGCCGAAATGGGACGCCTGCTCGGGTCGCTCACGCTGTCTATCAGTATCTGAAAACTCACTCCTTGTGATCTGCTGTGTACGTTCAGCAAGATTCCATCTAGTGTCAGGGTCCATGCCCGGCCAGTCCGTGGCGAATGACGGGGTAGGCGATGCGCGAATCCGTACAGGCAGAGGTCATGATGAGCTTTCTCGTGTCGGAGGAGCTGTCCTTCCGCATCCCGGTGGAGCTGCGCTACGACACCTGTGATCCCTACGCCGTACGGCTGACCTTCCACTTGCCCGGGGACGCACCCGTGACCTGGGCCTTCGGGCGGGAGCTGCTGATCGACGGCGTCGGACGGCCCTGTGGCGAGGGCGACGTCCGGGTCTCGCCGGTGGATCCCGACACGCTGGGCGAGGTGCTGATCCGGCTTCAGGTCGGCAGCGACCAGGCGCTCTTCCGTTCGTCGACCGCGCCCCTGGTGGCCTTCCTCGACCGCACCGACAAGCTGGTGCCGCTGGGCCAGGAAGGGGCGCTGGCCGACTTCGACGCCCACCTCGACGACGCCCTGGACCGCATCCTGGCGGAGCAGAGCGCCGGCTGAAGCGTTACGCCGACCGGGTGGACTCAGGCGGAACGCTTCAGCGCGTTCCGCCGCGCTCCGCCGGCATCAGCGCTTGCGCCGCCTGCCCCTGCCGCCGCGCCCCGCGGCCGGCCGGACATCCGGAGCCTGGCCGGTCGCCTGTTCCTGGTTCCCCGCCCGGCCGGGCGCCGTGGTCCGTGCCGTCGGACGGTCGGCCGAGACCACCAGGGCGGCCAGGGCCGTGGTGACCGGCACCGAGGCCACCAGGCCGATCGAGCCGATCAGGGTGCGCACGATCTCCTCCGCGACCAGTTCGCTGTTGGCGACCGTACCCACGCTGCTCTGCGCGATGGAGAACAGCAGGAGCAGCGGCAGCGCGGCGCCCGCGTAGGCCAGGACCAGCGTGTTGACCACGGACGCGATGTGGTCACGGCCGATCCGGATGCCCGCGCGGTACAGCCCGCGCCAGCCCGTCGACGGATTGGCCTCGTGCAGCTCCCACACCGCGGAGGTCTGCGTGACGGTCACGTCGTCGAGGACACCGAGCGAACCGATGATGACACCGGCGAGCAGCAGACCGCTCATGTCGATCTCCGGGTACAGCCCGTGGATCAGACCGGTGTTGTCGTCGGTGTTGCCGGTGAGCGCGGCCCAGCCGATGAACACCGAGCCCAGGATGCCGATCAGCAGCAGCGAGATCAGTGTGCCGAGCACCGCCACGGACGTACGGGCGGACAGCCCGTGACAGAGGTACAGGGCGATCAGCATGATCGCGCTCGCTCCCACCACCGCCACGACCAGGGGGTTCGATCCCTGAAGGATGGCGGGCAGGATGAAGAAGTTGAGGATCAGGAAGCTGATCGCCAGGGCGACCAGCGCCATAACGCCCCGCAGCCGCCCCACGGCCACGACGGCGAGTGCGAAGATGCCGGCGAGCAGCGCCATGGGGAAGCGTCGGTTCACATCGGTGACCGAGTACTGCAGGTCCTCGGGGGCCGAGGGCTCGTAGGCGACCACGACCTCCTGGCCCTCGCTCAGCTGCCGGGACTGGTCCGGCTGCACGATCTCGTTGAACGTACGTCCCTTGTCGTCGCCGGTGTCGACCCGGATCGTCGCCTTCTTGCAGGTGCCGTCCGCCTGCTGCTGGGCGGAGGAGCCCTCGGCGGTCGAGGTGTCGCCGGTCGGGACACCACCGGAGGCGTTCACGGACTGGCAGCTCACCTCGACCACCTTGGTGACGGTGGCGTGCTGGGTCTGCCGGTCGAAGCCCACGCCGGTGCGCTCGTGCGCCGGGGCACCGCCCGGCCAGAGCACCGCGAGCCCGATCAGCACCGCCGCGGCGAACGGAATCAAGACTGCCGCGATGACCCTGCGCAAATGCCGGGAGACAGGTGCCGCCGGGCCGTGGCTGTGACCGTGCCCGTGGGCGTGACCGTTTCCGTGGCCGTGTCCGGCGCCGCCGGATCCGTGCGGCGGTTCGGACGGTGGAAACGGAGGAGGCTGATTCGAGGTCACCGACCGATCATCGCAAGAACAAGGGGGGCCCTCTGTTCACCGCGCCAGAAATGACGCTAGCGTGGAGGCACCTTTTGTACACGCGGGAGCTCGGAGCACCGGGCTGAGAGGGCGCTGACCTCCGTCCCAGCGACGTTTCACATGAAACATCACCGAAGTCGAGTGATGTTTCCCACGGAACGTCGGCAGACGGAAACCGCTGCGTCGACCGCCGAACCTGTTACCGGGTAATGCCGGCGTAGGGAGTAGGTCTCATGACCAACAAGGACGCACGCATGCCTGCCTCCACGCAGAACCCGACGGAGACGTCGGTGAACGCGGAGGCCGGGAAGTCCATCGGCTGGCACAAGGCGTACGTCGAGGGCACCCGCCCCGACCTTCGGGTGCCGGTCCGTCAGGTGCACCTCACCAACGGGAAGTCGGTCACTCTGTACGACACATCGGGCCCGTACACCGATCCGCTCGTCGACACCGATGTGCGCAGGGGACTGTCTCCGCTGCGGGAGAACTGGATCGTCGCCCGTGGTGACACGGAGGAGTACGCGGGACGCCCGGTCCGTCCCGAGGACGACGGAATCAAGCACACTTCTCCGCGCGGGGGCCTGCGCAACCTGGACGCCGTCTTCCCCGGCCGGCCGCGTCTGCCGCGCCGGGGCCGCGCGGGCCGGGCGGTGACGCAGCTGGCGTACGCGCGGCGCGGTGAGATCACGCCCGAGATGGAGTTCGTGGCGGTCCGGGAGAACGTCGCTCCCGAAGTGGTCCGCGAGGAGATCGCGGCGGGACGGGCGGTGCTGCCCGCCAACGTCAACCACCCGGAGATCGAGCCGATGATCATCGGCAAGCGGTTCCTGGTGAAGGTCAACGCCAACATCGGCAACTCGGCGGTGACGTCCTCCATCGAGGAGGAGGTGGAGAAGATGACCTGGGCGACCCGCTGGGGCGCCGACACGGTCATGGACCTCTCCACCGGCCGCAACATCCACACCACCCGGGAGTGGGTGCTGCGCAACTCCCCCGTGCCCATCGGCACCGTGCCGCTCTACCAGGCGCTGGAGAAGGTCGACGGCCGGGCCGAGGAGCTGACCTGGGACATCTACAAGGACACGGTCATCGAACAGGCCGAACAGGGCGTGGACTACATGACGGTCCACGCCGGCGTGCGCCTCGCGTACGTACCGCTCACCGCCAACCGGAAGACCGGCATCGTCTCGCGCGGGGGCTCGATCATGGCCGCGTGGTGCCTGGCGCACCACAAGGAATCGTTCCTGTACGAGAACTTCGAGGAGCTGTGCGAGATCCTCGCCGCGTACGACGTCACCTACTCGCTCGGCGACGGACTGCGGCCCGGCTCCATCGCGGACGCCAACGACGAGGCGCAGTTCGCGGAGTTGCGCACGCTCGGGGAACTCAACACGATCGCGAAGCGTTTCCATGTTCAGACCATGATCGAGGGCCCGGGCCATGTCCCGATGCACAAGATCAAGGAGAACATCGACCTTCAGCAGGAGATCTGCGATGAAGCTCCGTTCTATACGCTCGGCCCGCTGACGACGGACGTCGCGCCCGCGTACGACCACATCACCTCGGGCATCGGCGCCGCGATGATCGCCTGGTGGGGCACGGCCATGCTGTGCTACGTGACGCCCAAGGAGCACCTGGGCCTGCCCAACCGCGACGACGTCAAGACCGGCGTCATCACCTACAAGATCGCCGCCCATGCCGCCGACCTGGCCAAGGGGCACCCGGGTGCACAGGAGTGGGACGACGCGCTGTCCGACGCCCGCTTCGAGTTCCGGTGGGAGGACCAGTTCAACCTCGCCCTCGACCCGGACACGGCACGCGAGTTCCACGACGAGACCCTGCCGGCGGAACCCGCCAAGACGGCGCACTTCTGCTCGATGTGCGGCCCCAAGTTCTGCTCGATGAAGATCTCGCAGGACATCCGCCGGGAACACGGTGGCAGCCGGGACGAGATCGAGGAGGGCATGGCGCAGAAGTCGAAGGAGTTCGCGGCGGCGGGCAACCGCGTGTACCTGCCGATCGCGGACTGACGCTCCCGGTGCTCGCGGCCGGTCGGCCGTGAGCACCGCCCGTCGCCCCGGCGGTGTGCCGGGGCCGCCCCTCCCGTTCACCGGGTCGGGTGGGCACACTGGCCCCATGACAGCGAGTTCGATGAGCAAGGGATCCAATCTTCCCGTCGATTCCCCCGTGGTGCGTGTTGAGCTCGCTTGGGCGCCCGGGCCCGGGGTGCCCGACATCGACGCCTCGGCCCTGCTCCTCACGGAGGCCGGGCGGGTGCGGGACGACGGCGACTTCGTCTTCTACAACCAGCCGCGTCACTCGTCCGACGCCGTGACGCACCTGGGGAAGCGCAGTGCTCCCGGCGCCGCGGCCGACACGGTGGAGGTGCACCTCCAGTCGGTGGAGCCGGCCGTCGAGCGGGTCGTGCTGTGCGCGTCGGCCGACGGCGGGACGTTCGGGCAGGTGCCGGGGCTGGTGCTCAGGCTGCTCGACGCCGGGACGGGGGCCGAGCTGGCCCGGTTCGACATGGACGCGGGGACCGAGACGGCGTTCATCGGCGGTGAGTTGTACCGGCGGCAGGGGAAGTGGAAGTTCCGCGCGGTGGGGCAGGGGTACGCCTCGGGCCTCGCCGGCCTGGCCACGGACTTCGGCATCACCGTGGACGACCCCGCCCCGGTCACCCCAGCGGTTCCCGCGTCCCCGGCCTCCCCGGCGGTCCCCGCACCCCCGGTCACGGCCGCGCCCCCGCCCCCGCCGGTTCCTCCCACGGCGCCGGTCGCGACCGCACCACCCGCCGGCGCCCACCCCGGCGCGCCGCGTCTCACCAAGGGCGAGGAGCGGCTGCCCGTCGACATGCGCAAGCGGTTGTCCCTGCGCAAG
This sequence comes from Streptomyces capillispiralis, assembly GCF_007829875.1. NCBI lineage: Bacteria > Bacillati > Actinomycetota > Actinomycetes > Kitasatosporales > Streptomycetaceae > Streptomyces > Streptomyces capillispiralis. Next base: position 4,049,375 of record NZ_VIWV01000001.1, read on the forward strand.
GAGCAGGTGGCGGTCAGTCTGCGCAAGCACGGGGCGGCCGGTGTCACCGCGCGCGTCATCCTCGTACTGGACGCTTCCGGTTCCATGTCCTTCCTGTACTCCAAGGGCGTCGTGGCCGATGTGGTCGAGCGCATGGCGGCGGTCGCCGCGCAGCTGGACGACGACGGGGAGATGCAGGCCTGGACGTTCGCCTCGAACCCGGCCCGGCTGCCGGACCTGCGGCTCGGGGAGCTTCCCGAGTGGCTGCGGCTGCATGTGCGCGTGGGGGAGATGGGCCTCTTCCGGCGGGGCCGCAAGAAGGGACTGGATCCCAGCCAGGTCGACATGCGGGACGTGGGCATCCAGAACGAGGAGCAGAAGGTCATCGCCGAGGTGCGCGCGTTCGTCCGTGCCAACCCGGCGTCCGTCCCGACCCTCGTGCTGTTCTTCTCCGACGGTGGCGTCTACCGCAACAAGGAGATCGAACGCGAGCTGCGCGAGGCGGTGGAGGAGCCGGTCTTCTGGCAGTTCGTCGGGCTGGGCCGGTCGAACTACGGCGTGCTGGAGCGGTTCGACACCCTGCCCGGACGCCGTGTCGACAACGTCGGGTTCTTCGCCGTCGACGACATCGGCACCGTTCCGGACCCGGAGCTGTACGACCGGCTGCTGTCCGAGTTCCCGCTGTGGATCAGGGCGGCGGGAGCGGCGGGCATCCTCTGACCCGTCCATCCGGCTCGCGCCCCCGGCGCGGAGACCTCCCCGAGGTCTCCGCCCGGAAGGGAGCGCAAGCCGGCGGACGGGCGCGGGTCACGGACCGTCCGGCTACTCCGGCTTGTGCTCCGGGCCCCCGAAGTCCGGACTCGAGTAGTCCGGGCTGGAGTAGCTCGGCCGGGTGCCACGGACCGGACCCTCGCCGGGGCTGGTGAAACCCGGCCGGCCGTACCCGAGGTGCGGGATACGGCTGGTCGGCGCGGGCGGCGCCGTGTGCTGCAGCGCGGTGGCCGTCGCCGGGTCGGCGAGCGCCTCCCGCAGGAACGGCAGGATCCCCCGTTCCAGCAGGGCCTCGCGCCAGGCGTCCCTGGCCAGCCGCACCTCGCCGTCGAGTTCGCCGTGGATGCCGCCGAGCATCGCGGGCTTGTTGCGCAGCGCGGTGATCAGCAGCCCCACGGCGGCGACGAGGATGGCGATCGCGGTCACCGCGCCGAACACCCAGCCGGTGGTGAGCATGGTCCGGGCGAACGCGGCGCCGGGGTCGAGCATCCGCAGGACGTAGCCGACGAGCAGGAAGATCGCGGCCGCGGTTCCGGCCAGGACCGGTGCCAGGACGGCGACGACGGCGACGGCGCCCGCCCCGGCGGTCTCGGCGACCTCTCCCATGGTGGCGGCGAGCCCCACCGTGTGCGTGTCCGGTTCGCCGGCGGAGCCGGAGTCGCGGACGGGCGGGGTGGACCGCGCCGGTGGCCGGCGCAGTTCCTCGCGGACCTTCACATAGTGCCGGTACTCGGTCGCCGCGGCCGCCGTGATGAGCGCGGTGGCGTTGAGCGCCATCGTGCGCAGCTGCTCCGAATTGAGCCGCTGTCCGACAGCGGTCAGTTCCGGGTCGTGTGGTGCGGAGCGCAGCGCCTCATCGAGAATCCGCTCGTATTCCTGGCGGTCCTCGCTCAGCAGGTGCTGCGGAACGCTGTTCATGTGCATCCCCCGATGCTCCGTAGGGCTTGGGGCTCGGCATGCTGACGAGCCGTCGGGCAGAAACGGAGGGGAGCCTGCTACGGATAAGCCGATGGTAGAGCGGTGACGGCGCGCGGTGACAGGGGGTTTACCGAAAAAGCCGCGCGCGCGGTGCGGTCCCGGGACGCCGGACTGCGGCCCGGGGAACACTCAGACGCCCAGTGGCAATTTCCTGACCAGCAGTTTTCCGGCCATCGTGACCCCGCCGTCCATCGCGATGGCGAGACCGTCGGCGTAGACATGCGGTCCGGCGACCACGGGACCGGTGTCGTCCTCGTCGTCCTCGGAGCCGACTTCGCCCAGCAGATACGGAATCGGGCTGTGGCCGTGAACGACCCGGGTGCCGCCGTACGTATCCAGCAGGGAGCGCACGGCGTCGGCGCCGCCCTCGTCGCGGAAGGAGAACCGCTTGGTGAACTTGCGGAACAGGTCCCAGACCTCGTCGGCGTCGTTGCGGGTGAGCGTTTCGCGGACGGTGTCGTTCACCTCCTCGATGGAGCGGCCGTAGTCGAGGTAGGCGGTGGTGTCGGAGTGCAGCAGCAGATGGCCGTCGACCTCCTCGACGGCGTCGAGGCGGGCCATCCACTGCAGGTGGTGGTCCTGGAGGCGGTCCATGTCGGTCTTCTGGCCGCCGTTGAGCAGCCAGGCCGCCTGGAAGGTGGCGGTGCCGGCCCCGGAGTTGACGGGGGTGTCGCCGAACCGCTTGGCGCCGAGCAGCAGCAGTTCGTGGTTGCCCATGAGGGCCTTGCAGTAGCCGCCGGCCGCGGCGGCCTCGGCGGAGAGCCGCATCACGAGGTCGATGACGCCGATGCCGTCCGGGCCGCGGTCGGTGAAGTCGCCGAGGAACCACAGCCGCGCGGTGCCGGCGCACCACTGGCCCGCCGCGTCGATGAGGCCCTGCTCCTGGAGGGCGGCCACCAGCTCGTCGAGGTAGCCGTGGACGTCGCCGACCACGTACAGCGGTCCCGGGCCGGTGACGGGCTGCGGAGCGGGTACGGACGCGGGGTCGACGGTCACCTGAACAGTGTCACCCCGATTGATGACGGGGAGGTCCCGCTGGGTCGGGGTGTATCCCTCCGGATAGGTCTCGTCCGACGGGGGGACGACGTCACCCGGGTGGGTGCTCTGGGCGTACGGACCGGTCTCGTGGACGTACGCGGGCACCCGGAAGTCGCGCAGCGTCGCCGTCCGCTCCACCTCGGGTCCCTGACCGGCCCCCTGAGTCATCGACCCCTCCACCATCGCGCCGCATCTGCACCGCGTCGGACTGCCTGGTCGCAGCGGCCCGCGGTGTCGTGGGCCCATCATAGGAATGCGGATCGCGCTGTGTGATGACCCAGGGGTGGTGAATCGGGGCAGGACCCCGGGTCGGCGCGTCTTTCGCCCCGTTTGGGCCGATGTTCGGCCGCATGGTGCCGGCCCGCACGGCCTCTCACCCGGAGGGGTGGCCGGGTGACGAGCCCCTTCCGCCCCTCCGGCCGTCCTTCCGGCAGCCCCTCCAGGCGTCCTTCGGGGCAGTCCCCCTTCGCGGAAGCAGCCGGAGTCCCTGGGAAAGTCCCTCCAGGAACCCTCCCGAAGTCCCCCGGAAGCCCTTCCGGCGTCTCCCGGGGACGCTCCACGGGCCGCCCCCCGTACGGCCCGCCCTGCCCCCCCGCGTCACGTCCCGTTCGGAGACCTCGGCGGGCTGACCGTCGTGCGGGGTGGACGGCGCTGCGAGGAGGTGCGCACGATCAGCTCGGTCGGTATGACCTGCTCCACCGGGTGGTCGGAGTCGACTCCCTCGATGGCGTCGATGAGCAGCTGGACCACCGCCGTGCCGATGCGGCGCGGTTTCAGGGAGAGCGTGGTGACGGGCGGCTCGGTGTTGGCGTAGACGGTGGACTCGCTGCAGCAGACCAGCAGCAGGTCGTCCGGGACGCGCAGGCCGTAGCGGCGGGCGGCGGCCAACAGGTCGGTGCCGTTGGGGTCGAACAGGCCGTAGACGGCGTCGGGGCGGTCCGGGCGGGCGAGCAGCCGGTCGGCGGCGACGGCGCCCGCGCACGGGTCGTGGGCCGGGTAGGCCTCGTAGACGGGTTCCTGGCCGACGCGCTCGCACCAGCGGAGGTAGGCGGTGGTCGACAGGTGGGTGTACGTGTCGGTCGTGGTGCCGGTGAGGAGGCCGATGCGGCGGGCGCCGGCGCCGGCGAGGTGGTCGAGGATGCCGAGGACCGCGGCCTCGTGGTCGTTGTCGACCCAGGCCGTGACCGGCAGTGAGCCGGCCGGGCGGCCGTCGGAGACGACGGGTAACCCCTGGCGGACCAGTTCGCTGACGACCGGGTCCTGGTCGGAGGGGTCGATCACGACCGTGCCGTCCAGGGCGACGTTGGACCACACGTCGTGGCGGGAGGTCGCGGGGAGGATGACCAGGGCGTAGCCGCGGGCGAGCGCGGCGGAGGTCGCGGCGCGCGCCATCTCGGCGAAGTACGCGAACTCGGTGAAGGTGAAAGGTTCATCCCCGTACGTGGTCACGGTCAGGCCGATCAGTCCGGACTTCCCGGTGCGGAGCGTTCGGGCGGCGGCCGAGGGGCGGTACCCCAGTCTGTCGGCCACCTCGCGGACGTGGCGCCGGGTGGCGTCCGGGAGCCGACCCTTCCCGTTGAGGGCGTCGGAGACGGTCGTGATGGAGACCCCGGCGGCGGCGGCCACGTCCCTGATGCCCGCTCTGCCCGGCCGGCTGCCTCGGCGTGAGGTTTCCGCGCGGCTCACCTGTTGCTTCCCTGCTGCTGTCATGGCGAGCCGATAGTAGGGCTCATGCGGTGGGGTAGGGCGGACGCATATGCACGCATTGACAGGCACGTTTCTGCAAGATCATAAAGACGCAATCCCCTTGGAAAACAAGGGTGTTGAACGTTCCAATGCCAGTACCTGACGTGTCGGCGCATGCGGGCCTGTCGAGGGTGCGATGTTGCGAAGAGGTCTCAACTCACCTGCACGGGGGACGCGCGCCACGGCGCGAACCACCGGCGCGTAGATATATGTGCGGCGCGCCCCTGGCCCGCACGCCCTTCGTACCCTTTCGAGGGACGTTGCCCGTGTTGCTCCTGTGATCAAGGAGGCAGGCCCGAGCCCGGGGCGCACCTATACGCAGGGAGGCCGAATCCTCATAAGGTAAGCAGTATTGGATGTCGGCGGCGGTCATGGGCCGCCGGTCTTCGCAAGGAGGACTGCGGTGAGCGAGACGAGCCCCAAGCTGCGCGCCGAGCTGGAGGGGATCCCCACGTACAAGCCGGGCAAGCCGGCGGCGGCCGGGGGACCGGTGGCGTACAAGCTGTCCTCCAACGAGAACCCCTATCCGCCGCTGCCGGGCGTGATGGAGACCGTGACGGCCGCGGCCTCCTCCTTCAACCGCTACCCGGACATGGCCTGCACCGCCCTGATGGCCGAGCTGGCCGAGCGGTTCGCCGTGCCCGTCTCCCACGTGGCCACCGGGACCGGCTCGGTCGGTGTCGCCCAGCAGCTGGTGCAGGCGACCTCGGGACCCGGCGACGAGGTCATCTACGCCTGGCGGTCCTTCGAGGCGTACCCGATCATCACGCAGGTCAGCGGTGCCGCGTCGGTCCAGGTGCCGCTGACCCCGGGCGATGTGCACGACCTGGACGCGATGGCCGACGCGGTCACCGACCGGACCCGCCTGATCTTCGTGTGCAACCCCAACAACCCGACCGGCACGGTCGTGCGCCGGGCCGAGCTGGAGCGTTTCCTCGACCGGGTGCCGGACGACGTCCTGGTGGTGCTGGACGAGGCCTACCGCGAGTTCATCCGGGACACCGAGGTGCCGGACGGGGTCGAGATCTACCGGGAGCGGCCCAACGTCTGCGTGCTGCGCACCTTCTCCAAGGCGTACGGCCTGGCGGGACTGCGCGTCGGTTTCGCCATCGCCCACGAGCCGGTGGCCGCCGCGCTGCGCAAGACGGCGGTGCCGTTCGGGGTGAGCCAGATCGCGCAGGACGCGGCGATCGCCTCCCTGCGGGCCGAGGACGAGCTGATCGGCCGGGTGGGCTCGCTGGTGTGTGAGCGCAACCGGGTGATGGACGCGCTGCGCGCCCAGGGCTGGACGGTGCCCGAGACCCAGGCGAACTTCGTGTGGCTGCGGCTGGGGGAGAGCACGGTGCCGTTCGCGCAGGCGTGCGAGCAGGCGGGTGTGGTGATCCGGCCGTTCCCCGGTGAGGGAGTGCGGGTCACGATCGGCGAGACCGAGGCGAACGACATCTTCCTCAAGGTGGCCGAGGGCTTCCGCAAGGAGCTTTGACCAGCGCGAACGTCCAGGCGGCCGACGGGTGATCCCGTCGGCCGCCGTCGTGTGCAGCCGGGAGTTCCGGCAAAGGGGTTGACGTCACACGGGACCCCCCTTCCGGGTCTGAAAAGCAGTAGGTCATAATTGCTTGTGAATGTGAACGCGTTCACAAGCGCATCCCGTTTTCCCGAGTTGTGGGGGACGTACGGGAGCAAAACAGCCGCTGCGACCACGGCGATGTAAGGAGCGACGACGTGGACCTGGCTTTGGCGCCGGAGACCCTGGCGCGATGGCAGTTCGGCATCACCACCGTCTACCACTTCCTCTTCGTTCCCCTGACGATCTCCCTCGCCGCCCTGACCGCCGGCCTGCAGACCGCCTGGGTGCGCACGGAGAAGGAGAAGTACCTCCGGGCGACCAAGTTCTGGGGCAAGCTCTTCCTGATCAACATCGCGATGGGCGTGGTCACCGGCATCGTGCAGGAGTTCCAGTTCGGCATGAACTGGTCCGACTACTCGCGGTTCGTCGGTGACGTCTTCGGTGCCCCGCTCGCCTTCGAGGCCCTGATCGCCTTCTTCTTCGAGTCCACCTTCATCGGTCTGTGGATCTTCGGCTGGGACAAGCTCCCCAAGAAGATCCACCTGGCCTGCATCTGGATGGTCTCGATCGGCACCCTGCTGTCGGCCTACTTCATCCTGGCCGCCAACTCCTGGATGCAGCACCCCGTCGGCTACCGGATCAACGAGGAGAAGGGCCGCGCCGAGCTCACCGACTTCTGGCTGGTCCTCACCCAGAACACCACCCTCAACCAGGTCTTCCACAGCTTCTCGGCGGCCTTCCTGACCGGTGGCGCCTTCATGGTCGGCATCGCCGCCTTCCACCTGATGCGCAGGAAGCACATCCCGGTGATGCGGACCTCGCTGCGGCTCGGCCTGGTCACCGTGGCGGTCGGCGGCCTGTTCACCGCCATCAGCGGCGACACGCTCGGCAAGGTGATGTACGAGCAGCAGCCGATGAAGATGGCCGCCGCCGAGGCCCTGTGGGACGGCGAGGAACCGGCACCCTTCTCCGTCTTCGCCTACGGCGACGTCGACAAGGGGCACAACAAGGTCGCCCTGGAGATACCCGGCCTGCTGTCGTTCCTCGCCCACAGCGACTTCGACTCGTACGTGCCCGGCATCAACGACACCAATGAGGCCCTTCAGGAGAAGTTCGGCCCCGGTGACTACAAGCCCATCGTCCCCGTCGCCTACTGGGGCTTCCGCTGGATGATCGGCTTCGGCATGGCCTCCTTCTCGCTCGGCCTGCTCGGCCTGTGGCTCACCCGCAAGAAGTTCCTGCTGCCGGCAGCCCACCGCACCGGGGACGACGAGGTGCCGCACCTGGTGCTGCTGAAGCAGCCGCTCGGCACCCGGCTCACCCGCCTCTACTGGCTCCTCGCCGTGTGGACCATGGCGTTCCCGCTGATCGCCAACTCCTGGGGCTGGATCTTCACCGAGATGGGCCGGCAGCCCTGGGTGGTCTATGGCGTGATGCAGACCCGCGACGCGGTCTCCCCCGGTGTCTCCACGGCCGAGGTCATCACGTCGATGTCCGTCTTCACCCTGCTCTACGCCGTCCTGGCCGTCATCGAGGTCAAGCTGCTCGCCAAGTACGTCAAGGCCGGCCCGCCCGAGCTCAGCGAGTCCGACCTCAACCCGCCCACGAAGCTCGGCGGCGACCTCCGGGACGCCGACAAGCCGATGGCCTTCTCGTACTAGGCCGAGGGAGCTGCACAGCCATGGAACTGCACGACGTCTGGTTCGTTCTGATCGCCGTCCTGTGGACCGGCTACTTCTTCCTGGAGGGGTTCGACTTCGGGGTCGGCATCCTCACCCGGCTGCTGGCCCGCGACCGGGCCGAGAAGCGGGTGCTGATCAACACCATCGGCCCCGTCTGGGACGGCAACGAGGTGTGGCTGCTCACGGCGGGCGGCGCGACCTTCGCCGCCTTCCCCGAGTGGTACGCCACCCTCTTCTCCGGCTTCTACCTGCCGCTGCTGCTCATCCTGGTCTGCCTGATCATCCGCGGTGTCGCCTTCGAGTACCGGGCGAAGCGGCCCGAGGAGAACTGGCAGCGCAACTGGGAGACGGCGATCTTTTGGACCTCGCTGCTGCCGGCCTTCCTGTGGGGCGTGGCCTTCGGCAACATCGTCCGCGGAGTGAAGATCGACGCCGACTTCGAGTACGTGGGCGGCGTCGTGGACCTGCTCAACCCGTACGCCCTGCTCGGCGGCCTGGTCACCCTGACCCTCTTCACCTTCCACGGCACCGTCTTCACGGCGCTCAAGACGGTCGGTGAGATCCGGGAGCGGGCGCGGAAGCTGGCCCTGCGCGTGGGTCTGGTGACCGCCGTCTTGGCGTCGGCCTTCCTGCTGTGGACGCAGGCCGACCGCGGTGACGGCGCCAGCCTGGTCGCGCTGGTCGTCGCGGTCGCCGCGCTGGTCGCCGCCCTGGGGGCGAACCAGGCCGGGCGTGAGGGCTGGTCGTTCGCCCTGTCCGGCGTCACCATCGTGGCCGCCGTGGCGATGCTCTTCCTGACGCTGTTCCCGAACGTCATGCCGTCGACGCTCGACCCGGACTGGAGCCTGACCGTCACCAACGCCTCCTCCAGCCCCTACACCCTGAAGATCATGACCTGGCTCGCGGTGATCGCCACGCCGGTCGTGCTGCTCTACCAGGGCTGGACGTACTGGGTGTTCCGCAAGCGGATCGGCACCCAGCACATCGCCGATCCCGTGCACTGAGGGTGTGTTTCACGTGAAACCAATCGACCCGCGTCTGCTCCGGTACGCCCGTGCCACCCGGGGCTTCCTGGTGGCGGTCGTCGTCCTGGGCGTCCTCGGTGCGGGGCTGGTCATCGCGCAGGCCATGCTGATCGCCGAAGTGGTGGTGGGCGCGTTCCAGGACGGCCTGTCCGCCGGTGCGCTCGGCACTCCCCTGCTGCTCCTGGCCGCCGTCGCGGCGGGGCGCGGGCTGGTCGGCTGGCTGACGGAGCTGGCCGCACACCGCGCCAGTGCCGCGGCCAAGTCGGAGCTGCGGGGCCGGCTGCTGGAGCGGGCGGCGGAACTGGGCCCGGGATGGCTGGACGGACAGCGCACCGGATCGCTGGTCGCCCTGGCGACCCGCGGCGTCGACGCGCTCGACGGCTACTTCTCGCGCTACCTCCCCCAGCTGGGGCTCGCCGTGGTCGTCCCGGTGGCGGTGCTGGCGCGGATCGTCACCGAGGAGTGGGTCTCGGCCGCGATCATCGTGGGCACCCTGCCGCTCATCCCGGTCTTCATGGTGCTGATCGGCTGGGCCACCCAGTCCCGGATGGACCGCCAGTGGCTGCTGCTCTCCCGGCTGTCCGGACACTTCCTGGACGTCGTCGCCGGACTGCCGACGCTGAAGGTCTTCGGGCGGGCCAAGGCACAGGCGGAGTCGATCCGGCGGATCACCGCCGAGTACCGCCGGGCGACCATGCGCACCCTGCGGATCGCCTTCATCTCCTCCTTCGCCCTGGAACTGCTGGCCACGCTCTCGGTGGCGCTGGTCGCCGTGACGATCGGCATGCGGCTGGTCCACGGCGACCTCGACCTCTTCACCGGCCTGGTCATCCTGATCCTGGCGCCCGAGGCGTATCTGCCGCTGCGGCAGGTCGGGGCGCAGTACCACGCGGCGGCGGAGGGCTTGGCGGCGGCCGAGGAGATCTTCTCGGTGCTGGAGACGCCCGTGCCGGCCCGGGGGACGGGCGTGGTGCCGACGGGTGCCCTGTCCTTCGACGGCGTGACGGTCCGCCACCCCGGGCGGTCCACGGACGCGGTCGCGGACGTGTCCTTCACCGTCGCCCCCGGCGAGACGGTCGCGCTCGTCGGACCCAGCGGGGCCGGCAAGTCGACCCTGCTCCATGTGCTGCTCGGCTTCGTCCGGCCCACCGGGGGACGGGTCCGAGTCGGGGGAGCCGACCTGGCCGGCCTCGACCTGGCCGAGTGGCACCGCCGCGTCGCCTGGGTGCCCCAGCGACCCCACCTGTACGCCGGGACGATCGCGGAGAACGTACGGCTGGCCCGGCCCGACGCGGACGACGACGCCGTACGGAGCGCCCTGCGGGACGCCGGAGCGCTGGAGTTCGTGGACGCGCTCCCCGAGGGCGCCTCGACCGTGCTCGGTGAGGACGGCGCGGGACTCTCGGCCGGGCAGCGGCAGCGGCTCGCGCTGGCGCGGGCGTTCCTCGCGGACCGGCCGGTGCTGCTGCTCGACGAGCCGACGGCCGCGCTGGACGGTGCCACCGAGGCCGGGATCGTGTCGGCGGTGCGGCGCCTCGCCGCCGGACGGACCGTGCTGCTCGTGGTGCACCGCCCGGCGCTGCTGGCCGTCGCGGACCGCATGGTCCGGCTCGCGGAACCGGCCGCCACCGCCCCCGCGGACCCCGTACGCCGGGACGCCGCCGTGGAACCGGCCGCCGAACCCGGCCCGGCGGTGGCCGACGGGCCCGAGGAGGCCGCGGCCGGGACCGCCCCCGGCGGTGTGCTCGCCCGGGTCCGCGCCCTGTCCGCCGCCCGGAGCGGGCGGCTCACGCTGGCGCTGCTGCTCGGCACCCTCGCCCTGGGCAGCGCCGTCGGGCTCATGGCGACGTCAGGGTGGCTCATCTCCCGGGCCTCGCAGCAGCCCCCCGTGCTGTACCTGATGGTGGCCGTGACGGCGACCCGGGCCTTCGGCATCGGCCGGGCCGTGTTCCGCTACGCCGAGCGGCTCGTGTCGCACGACGCGGTCCTGCGGATGCTGGCCGACACCCGGGTCGCGGTCTACCGGCGGCTGGAGCGCCTGGCGCCCGCCGGACTGCGCGGCGCCCGCAGGGGCGACCTGCTCTCCCGGCTGGTCTCCGACGTGGACGCCCTTCAGGACTACTGGCTGCGCTGGCTGCTGCCGGCCGGTGCGGCCGTCGCCGTCTCCGCCCTGTCCGTCGGCTTCACCGCCTGGCTGCTGCCGGAGGCCGGTGCCGTGCTCGCGGCCGGGCTGTTGGCGGCGGGCGCCGGTGTGCCCCTGCTGACCGGCGCCGTGGCCCGGCGCGCGGAACGCAGGCTGGCACCGGCCCGCGGCGTCCTCGCCACCCGGGTGACCGATCTGCTCACCGGCACCGCCGAGCTGACCGTCGCCGGTGCCCTGCCCGCGCGGGCCGCCGAAACACGGCGGGCCGACCGCACCCTGACCGGGATCGCCTCGCGCGCCGCCACCGCCACGGCGCTCGGCGACGGGCTCACCGCCCTGCTCTCCGGCCTGACCGTCGCGGCCGCCGCGCTCGTCGGCGTCCAGGCCGTGGCCACCGGCCGGCTGGACGGCGTGGCCCTGGCCGTCGTGGTCCTCACCCCGCTGGCCGCCTTCGAGGCGGTCCTCGGAATGCCGCTCGCCGTGCAGTACCGCCAGCGGGTCCGCCGCAGCGCGGAGCGCGTGTACGAGGTGCTGGACGCCCCCGTGCCCGTGCGCGAGCCGGAGCCGCCGCGGCAGGCTCCCGCGGCGCCCTTCCCGCTCGTGGTGAAGGGGCTGGCCGCCCGGCACGCCGGACAGGAGCGGGACGCGCTCGCCGGACTCGACCTGACGCTGGAGCGGGGCCGCCGCATCGCGGTGGTCGGCCCGTCCGGCTCCGGGAAGACGACCCTGGCGCAGGTGCTGCTGCGCTTCCTCGAGCCCGGCGCGGGCTCCTACACGCTGGCCGGCGTGGACGCCCGCGCCCTGGACGGCGACGACGTACGACGGCTGGTCGGGCTCTGCGCGCAGGACGCGCACCTCTTCAACAGCTCGATCCGGGAGAACCTGCTGCTCGCCAGGAAGGGCGCCGACGAGGAGGAACTGCGCGACGCGCTCGCCCGGGTCCGGCTCCTGGAGTGGGCCGACGGCCTGCCCGACGGGCTCGACACGCTCGTCGGTGAGCACGGGGCACGGCTGTCCGGCGGCCAGCGGCAGCGGCTGGCCCTGGCCCGTGCGCTGCTCGCGGACTTCCCCGTGCTGGTGCTGGACGAACCCGCGGAACACCTCGACCTGCCGACCGCCGACGCGCTCACCGCCGATCTGCTGGAGGCCACCGAGGGACGCACGACGCTGCTCATCACCCACCGGCTGGCCGGCCTGGACGTGGTGGACGAGGTGATCGTGCTGGACGGCGGGCGGACGGTGCAGCGCGGTCCGTACGCGGAACTCGCCGTGGTGGACGGTCCGTTGCGGTCGCTGGCAGACCGGGAGGAGGCGGCGGAACTCCTGGTGACGACACGCCGGCTGCACGGCTCACCGACACCCGCAGCGTGACGTGACGTCAAGCGGGGTCGGGCACCCCGCCGTTCGGCGGCAGCACTGCTCCGTCCGGGGGCGAGTGGTCCCCCGTGTGCACGAGGTGAACAGGACCGTGCGCCGTGGCGGGGGCCAGGATCGCAGTCATGCGCTTCATCCGCCGCCATCCGCTGCTCGCCGCCGTGCTGCTGTGCGCGCTCGCCGTGCTGGCCGCCCGGCCCGCCGACGGCGACGGCCCCCACGCCCCCGGCCACGGCTCCCCGTCCGGTGCCGGCGGACAGGTGGCGCGGCTGTACGAGGAGGCGGCGGAGGCGACCGAGCGGTACGAGGCCGGCCGGCGTGAGGCCGAGCAGCAGCGGGCCAGGGCCCAGCGGCTGGAGGAGCGGCTCGACCACGAGCGGCGGGCGATGGCCGGCCTGCACGAGGACCTGGGCCGGATCGCGAGCTCCCAGTACCGGGACGGCGGCGGGCTGCCGCTCACGGCGCACATGCTCCTGGCGGACGACCCCGAGGAGATGATGCGGGGCCAGCGCGCGGTGTGGCAGGCCGAGGTGTCGCTCGACAAGGCGATCGACCGGAGCGAGCGGGCCGAGGCCCGGCTCGCCCGGGACGAGGCGGAGGCCGCGGCCGCGTGGCAGCGACTGGAGCGGCGCAACGCGGAACTCGCCGCCCTGAAGCGGGGCATCGAACGGAAACTCGAAGCGGCGCGGTGGAAGCTCCAGGGCCAGGCCGACGCCTCGGTCGCGGCCGGCGCCTGCCGCGGCGCGGTCCGCCTCGACCAGCCCGACACGCGCTTCACCACCCGCTGGGTGGCGCCGGTGGAGACGTACGTGCTGTCCGCGTCCTACGGCAGCGGGGGCGCGCGCTGGGCGAACCGGCACACCGGGCAGGACTTCGCGGTGCCGATCGGGACGCCGGTGCGGGCGGTGGGCACCGGGGAGGTGGTGAAGGTGTCCTGCGGCGGGCCCTTCGGCATCGAGGTCGTGCTCCGGCACGCGGGCGGCTACTACACCCAGTACGCCCACCTCGCCTCCGTCGCCGTCGACCAGGGCGAGCGGGTCTCGCCCGGGCAGTGGATCGGTCAGTCCGGCACCAGCGGGAACTCCACGGGCCCGCACCTGCACTTCGAGGTGCGGGTCACGCCGGAGATGGGGTCGGCGGTGAACCCGGTGCCGTGGCTGGCCCGGCGCGGGGTGCCCCTCTGAGCGGCCGGGCCCTGTCGTGCACGGCGGCGCGCGGCAGACGGGAGTGCGAGGGCGGGGCCTAGCGCCGCTCGTCCAGCAGCCGCTCGATCACCACGGCCACCCCGTCGTCGTTGTTGGCTACCGTGCGGCCCGAGGCGGCGGCGACCACGTCCGGGTGGGCGTTGCCCATCGCGTAGGAGCGGCCGGCCCAGGTCAGCATCTCGACGTCGTTCGGCATGTCACCGAACGCGACGACCTCCTCGTGCGAGATGCCGCGCTCGGCGCAGCACAGGGCCAGGGTGCTGGCCTTGGAGACACTGGGTCCGCTGATCTCCAGCAGGGCGCTGGGGCTGGAACGGGTGACGTTGGCGCGGTCGCCGATGGCGAGCCGGGCCAGGGTGAGGAAGGCGTCGGGGTCGAGCTCGGGGTGGTAGGCGAGGATCTTGAGCACCGGTTCGCCGGCGGTGTGGGAGTCCGGGGCCAGCAGGTCCTCGGCGGGCGCGAGCGAGTCCGGGACCTCCACGTGCAGCTTGGGGTAGGCGGGCTCCTGGTTGAAGCCGAAGGTCTGCTCGACGGCGTACACCGTGCCCGGTGCGGCCTCGCGCAGCAGCCGTACGGCGTCGAGCGCGTTCTCCCGGGCCAGCTCGCGGACCTTGACGAAGCGGTGCGCGCCGGGGCCGCCGTGCAGGTCGACCACGGCGGCGCCGTTGCCGCAGATGGCGAGGCCGTGGCCGTGGACGTGGTCGCTGACGACGTCCATCCAGCGGGCCGGGCGGCCGGTGACGAAGAAGACCTCGATGCCCGCCTCCTCGGCGGCGGCCAGCGCGGCGATCGTGCGCGGGGACACCGACTTGTCGTCGCGCAGCAGGGTGCCGTCGAGGTCGGTGGCGATGAGGCGCGGTGGGGTGGTGGCTGCCGGGGTCTCGGGCTGTCGGGTCGCTGAGGTCACCCGGCCATTGTCCCGCATATGCCTGCACGGCCGTGCGGGAGTCCGCACATCTGAGTGGTAACCGCTGTCACAGTCGCCCTTCCGCGCTCCTCGGTGACGGCCGGAGAGGAGGCGCGGTCACCGGAGCTGTGCCGGGGCCTCCATGGCGATCCGTTCGAAGACCTTCTGGTCGGCGGCGAAGTCGGAGTCCGGGATGGGCCAGTGGATCACGATCTCGGTGAACCCCAGCTCCGCGTGACGGCCCGCGAAGTCGACGAAGGCGTCCAGGGACTCCAGCGGGCGGCCGCGGTCCGGAGTGAAGCCGGTGAGCAGGATCCGGTCCAGTTCCGTGACGTCCCGGCCGAGCTCGGCGCAGGCGTCGGCCAGTCGTTCCGTCTGGCCGCGCAGGGCGTGAACCGACTGTTCGGGTGTGCCGTTCTCGTACAGCTTCGGGTCGCCCGTCGTCACCCACGCCTGCCCGTGCCGTGCCGCGAGCCGCAGCCCGCGCGGCCCGGTGGCGGCCACGGCGAAGGGCAGCCGGGGGCGCTGCACACAGCCCGGAATGTTGCGCGCCTCGTGCGCGGCGTAGAAGTCGCCCTCGTACGACACCGCGTCCTCGGTGAGCAGCCGGTCCAGCAGCGGTACGAACTCGGCGAAGCGGTCGGCGCGCTCGCGCGGGGTCCACGGCTCCTGGCCGAGCGCGGTGGCGTCGAAGCCGGTGCCGCCCGCGCCGATGCCGAGCGTGACGCGCCCGCCGGAGATGTCGTCCAGGGAGATGAGCTCCTTGGCGAGCGTGACCGGATGCCGGAAGTTCGGCGAGGTCACGAGGGTGCCCAGGCGCATCCGGTCGGTGACGGCCGCCGCGGCGGTCAGGGTCGGCATCGCGCCGAACCACGGGCCGTCCCGGAAACTGCGCCACGACAGATGGTCGTAGGTGTATCCCGTGTGGAAGCCGAGTTCCTCGGCGCGCACCCATGCCGCACGGCTGCCTTCGTGCCAGCGGCGATACGGGAGGATCACGGTGCTCAGGCGCAGGCTCATACCACCGAGCCTATGCGCCGCCACGGGTTTCACGTGAAACGAGCGCCGCCCGCGCGGAGGGTGGCGACGGCGGCCTCGGGCGCTGGTCGGCGGCGTGGGGGGTTCAGCCGCTTCCCGGGAACCGCAGATACCGGCTGGGCACGGCCCGGGTCAGCCACACGCCGTTCGCACTCACGTGGAAGACATGGCCGTCCCGGTGCATGGCCGCCGCGTCCACGGACAGCACGACCGGCCGGCCCCGGCGGGCACCGACCCGGGCCGCCGTCTCGCGGTCGGCGGAGAGGTGCACGTCGTGCCGGTTCATCGGCCGCAGCCCCTCCGCACGGATGGCGTCCAGGGAGCGGGCGACGGTGCCGTGGTACAGGTACGGCGGCGGGGTGGCCGTGGGCAGTCCGAGGTCCACCTCGACACTGTGGCCCTGGCTGGCGCGGATCCGGGTGCCCTCGACGGCGAAGCGCCGCTTGTCGTTGGTGGCGACCACATGGTCCAGCTCCTCCCGGGTGAACCGGAAGCCATGCGCGGACGCCGCGGCGATCAGCGTGCCGATCTCGACCCAGCCGCCTTCGTCGAGCGTGAGCCCGATCCGCTCGGGCTGATGGCGCAGATGCTTGGCGAGGTACTTCGACACCTTCACAGTGCGTCGTTCGTCCATCCGGTCAGCCTGCCAGGAGAGACGCGTATCACGCGATCCGTTTCGCTGCGGAGGTTTGATCCACAGCCAAGTGCAGTTATCCACAGCGGAATTGGAGATTCTGTGGACAACCGCGCCTCCACGGAGGCCCTCACACCGGCGGCTTCACCCGCGCGATCCTCCGCAGCGCCCCCGGCATCCACCGCGACAGCGCGTACGCCGCCCGCGCCTCCGGAGTGACCGGCACCACCGCCTCGTCGCGCGCCACCGCCCGCAGGATCGCGGCGGCGACCTTCTCCGGGGGATAGTCGCGCAGCCCGTAGAGGCGGGCCGCACGCTTCCGCAGGCGCCGCTCCTCCTCGGCGTCCGCCCCCGCGAACCGCGCGGTAGAGGTGATGCCGGTGTTGACGAACCCGGGGCAGACCGCCGTCACGCCGATCCCCTGCCCGGCCAGCTCGGCGCGCAGGCACTCGCTCAGCATCAGTACCGCCGCCTTGGAGGTGCCGTAGGCGGGCAGCGCCCTGGACGGCTGGAACGCCGCCGCCGAGGCGACGTTGACGATGTGGCCGCCCTGTCCCCGCTCGGTCATCCGGCTCCCGAAGAGCCGGCAGCCGTGGATCACACCCCACAGGTTGACGTCGAGGACCCGCTTCCAGTCCTCCGGGGTGGTGTCGAAGAAGGAGCCGCCCAGCCCGACACCGGCGTTGTTCACCAGGACGTCCACCACGCCGTACGCGCTGGTGACCCGCTCGGCGAGCTTCTCCATGGCCTCTTCGTCGGAGACGTCCGCCGTCTCGGCCCATGCCGCCGCCGCACCGCGCCGACGGGCCTCCTCGGCCGTGCGGGCCGCGGCCTCCGCGTCCCGGTCGACCGCCAGCACCCGCGCGCCCGTCTCGGCGAAGGCGAGTGCCGTGGCCCGCCCGATGCCGCCGCCCGCCCCGGTGACCAGCACCAGCTGCCCGCCGAAGCGGTCGGCGTACTGCTTCGGAGCCGTCGGCTCCGGCTGCCCGGCCTCCACGGACGTCACGAAGTCGGCGATCCAGGTGACCAGGTGGTCCGGGCGGGTGCGCGGCACCCAGTGCTGGGCGTTCAGCGTCCGCCGGGTCAGCCGCGGAGCCCACGCCTCCAGTCCGTCGTGGAGCCGCTCCGAGAGGAACGCGTCCCCCGAGGGGACGATGAGCTGCACGGGCGCGTGCGCGTAGGCGTCCGTGCGCGGGCTGCGCAGCCGGCGCCGCACGTTGTCCCGGTAGAGCCAGGCCCCGTGGGCCGCGTCGGACGGCAGGGAGGGCGTCGGGTAGTCACCCCCGGGCACCTTCTCGACGCGCTCCAGGATCCGCGGCCAGACCCTGCCCAGCGGCCCGCGCCAGGCGAGCTCGGGCAGCACGGGCGTGTGCAGCAGGTACACGTACCAGGACTTGGCGCCCTGGCCCAGCACCTGGCCGACCCGGCGCGGGGTCGGCCGCTTCAGGCGGCTGTTGATCCAGTGCCCGAGGTGGTCGAGCGAGGGCCCCGACATCGAGGTGAAGGAGGCGATCCGCCCCGCGGCGCGGTCGACCGTGACGAACTCCCAGGACTGCACCGAGCCCCAGTCGTGGCCCACCAGGTGCACCGGCCGGTCCGGGCTGACCGCGTCCGCGACGGCCAGGAAGTCGTCGGTCAGCTTCTCCAGGGTGAACCCGCCGCGCAGCGGCCGCGGCGCCGTGGAGCGTCCGTGGCCCCGGACGTCGTAGGCCACCACGTGGAAGCGTTCGGCGAGGCGCGGCGCGACCTCGGACCACACCTCCTTGCTGTCCGGGTAGCCGTGCACCAGGACGACCGTCGGCCGCCCGGGGTCGCCCAGCTCGGCCACGCACAGCTCGACCCCGCCCGTGCGCACCCGGCGCTCCCGCGCGCCCTCGATCCCCGTCACACCGGCGAATCTCGCAGTCGTTAGAGAGTTCGTCAATAGCGCCCCACGGCGTGTGGGTAACTCTCAGGCACGGTCCCCCTACGGGCCCGTACGACTCCAGGGGGACGCCAAGACGGCTCTCCGGTCTGACGACCGCAGTGGTACGGGTCACTACCGTCGACGACGTGACTGTGATCGTGACCGAAAGCCTGAGCAAGCGGTTCCCCAGGGTGACCGCTCTTGACCGGCTCTCCGTGGACGTCGGGCCCGGTGTGACCGGACTCGTCGGAGCCAATGGAGCCGGCAAGTCCACACTGATCAAGATCCTTCTGGGTCTGTCCCCCGCCACCGAGGGCCGCGCCGAAGTGCTCGGCCTCGACGTCGCCACCAAGGGCGCCGCCATCCGCGAACGCGTCGGCTACATGCCCGAACACGACTGCCTGCCGCCGGACGTCTCGGCCACCGAGTTCGTCGTCCACATGGCACGCATGTCCGGCCTGCCGCCCACCGCCGCGCGGGAGCGCACCGCGGACACCCTGCGCCACGTCGGCCTGTACGAGGAGCGCTACCGCCCCATCGGCGGCTACTCGACCGGCATGAAGCAGCGCGTGAAGCTCGCGCAGGCCCTGGTGCACGACCCGCAGCTGGTCTTCCTGGACGAGCCGACCAACGGCCTCGACCCGGTCGGCCGCGACGAGATGCTCGGCCTGATCCGCCGCATTTACACCGACTTCGGCATCTCCGTCCTGGTCACCTCGCACCTGCTCGGCGAACTGGAGCGCACCTGCGACCACGTCGTCGTCGTCGACGGCGGCAAGCTGCTGCGCTCCAGCTCCACCACCGACTTCACCCAGACCACCACCACCCTCGCCATCGAGGTCACCGACACCGACGAGCACCCGGACGGCACCCGCGCGGTGCGCGACGCGCTGCACGCGCGCGGGGTGACCGTCCAGGACGGCAGCGGACTGCCGGGCGCCGGACACATCCTGCTGCTCACCGCACAGGGCGAGGAGACCTACGACCTGGTCCGGGACGTCATCGCGGACCTCGGCCTCGGCCTGGTCCGCATGGAACAGCGCCGGCACCACATCTCCGAGGTCTTCACGAACGACTCGGACGGCGAAGAGAACAACCAGCAGCCGAAGGAGGCGGTCGGCCATGGCAGCTGAGCAGTCCGTGCGGACACCGGTCACGGCATCGGGTGACACCCGTATCCACAACATCGGCTACCGCTCCTACGACGGCCCCCGCCTCGGCCGCGCCTACGCCAGGCTGTCGCTGTACTCGCAGTCCCTGCGCGGCTCCTACGGCCTCGGCCGCTCGGTGAAGTCCAAGGTCCTGCCCATGCTGCTGTTCGTGGTGATGTGCGTGCCCGCCGCCATCATGGTGGCCGTCGCCGTCGCGACGAAGGCCAAGGACCTGCCCGTCGACTACACCCGCTACGCGATCGTCATGCAGGCCGTCATCAGCCTGTACGTCGCCTCGCAGGCGCCCCAGTCCGTCTCGCGCGACCTGCGCTTCAAGACCGTGCCGCTGTACTTCTCGCGGCCCATCGAGACGGCCGACTACGTGCGCGCCAAGTTCGCGGCGCTCGC
This sequence comes from Streptomyces capillispiralis, assembly GCF_007829875.1. NCBI lineage: Bacteria > Bacillati > Actinomycetota > Actinomycetes > Kitasatosporales > Streptomycetaceae > Streptomyces > Streptomyces capillispiralis. The sequence continues at coordinate 4,068,927 of NZ_VIWV01000001.1, forward strand.
CTCCGCCCTGTTCATCCTCACCGCGGCGCCCCTGCTGGTGCTGTACGTCGGCGCGCTGCTGGCGAAGCTCGACTTCTCCGACCAGACCAAGGGATTCGCGCAGGGGCTGGTCTCCGTGGCACTGCTCTCGCTGCTCTTCGCCGGCGTCGGCCTGGTCATCGCGTCGGTCACCCCGCGCCGCGGCTTCGGCATCGCGGCCGTGATCGCCGTTCTGACCATCTCCTACGGCGCGGTCTCCACGCTCCAGGCGATCGCGGAGGTGCAGAACAGCGGCGACGGCATCGCCTGGATCGGCCTGTTCTCGCCGATCACCCTCATCGACGGCGTGCAGTCCGCCTTCCTGGGCGCGACCTCCGCCTTCCCGGGCGGCGTCGGCCCGAGCAACGCCGAGGGCGTCGTCTACGTCCTGTTCAGCCTCGGCCTGATCGCCGCGAGCTACGCCCTCCTGGTGCGCCGCTACAAGAAGGTGGGCCTGTGACCACGCACCCGTCCCCCGCCACCACCCTTCCAAGGAATGGGCCGCGCCCGTGAGCACTCTCTCCATCGACCACGTCTCCCGCTGGTTCGGCAACGTGGTCGCCGTCAACGACGTCACCATGACCATCGGCCCCGGCGTCACCGGCCTGCTCGGCCCCAACGGCGCCGGCAAGTCCACCCTCATCAACATGATGGGCGGCTTCCTCGCCCCCTCCACCGGCACCGTCACCCTCGACGGACAGCAGGTCTGGCGCAACGAGGCCATCTACCGGCACATCGGCATCGTCCCCGAGCGCGAGGCGATGTACGACTTCCTCACCGGCCGCGAGTTCGTCCTCGCCAACGCCGAACTGCACGGCCTCGGCGCCAAGGCCGCCCAGCAGGCCCTGGCCACGGTCGAGATGGAGTACGCGCAGGACCGCAAGATCGCCACCTACTCCAAGGGCATGCGGCAGCGCGTCAAGATGGCGTCCGCGCTGGTCCACCAGCCGACCCTGCTCCTGCTGGACGAGCCCTTCAACGGCATGGACCCGCGCCAGCGCATGCAGCTGATGGACCTGCTGCGGCGCATGGGCGACGAGGGCCGCACCGTGCTCTTCTCCTCCCACATCCTCGAAGAGGTCGAGCAGCTCGCCTGGCACATCGAGGTCGTCGTCGCCGGACGGCACGCCGCCAGCGGCGACTTCCGCAGGATCCGCCGCCTGATGACAGACCGCCCGCACCGCTACCTGGTGCGCTCCAGCGACGACCGCGCCCTCGCCGCCGCGCTCATCGCGGACCCGTCGACATCTGGCATCGAGGTCGACCACGCCGAGGGCGCGCTGCTCATCCAGGCCGTCGACTTCGGCCGCTTCACGGCCCTGCTGCCCAAGGTCGCCCGCGACCACGGCATCCGGCTGCTCACGGTCTCGCCGTCCGACGAGTCCCTCGAGTCCGTCTTCTCGTATCTCGTCGCCGCGTAGGAGGCCGAAGATGTACGACCCCACAGTCGCCCGGCTCACCTACCGGGCCCTGCTCGGCCGCCGCCGGGCCCTCATCCTGGGCGCCCTGCCCCTGCTGCTGATCGCGATCTCCCTGGCGGTACGCGCCCTCAGTGGCGCCGACGACCAGACCGCGGCCGACGTCCTCGGCGGGTTCGCGCTCGCCACCATGGTGCCGATCATCGGCGTCATCGCGGGCACCGGCGCGATCGGTCCCGAGATCGACGACGGCTCGGTGGTGTACCTGCTGTCCAAGCCGGTCAAGCGGCCCACGATCATCTTCACCAAGCTGATCGTCGCCGTCGCCGTCACCATGGTGTTCTCCGCGGTGCCCACCCTGATCGCGGGCCTCGTCCTCAACGGCAACGGCCAGCAGGTCGCCGTCGCCTACACCGTGGCCGCGCTGGTCGCCTCCATCGCGTACGCGGCGCTGTTCCTGCTGTTCGGCACGGTCTCGCGGCACGCGGTGGTGTTCGGCCTGGTCTACGCGCTGGTCTGGGAGGCGCTGTTCGGCTCCCTGGTGCCCGGCGCGCGCACGCTGAGCATCCAGCAGTGGTCGCTGGCGGTGGCGCAGAAGGTCTCCGGCGGCGACCTGGTCACCTCGGACGTCGGCCTGACGACGGCGACGGTCCTGCTGGCGGCGGTCACCGTCCTGGCCACCTGGTACGCGGGCCAGAGGCTGCGCACGCTGACGCTCGCCGGGGAGGAGTGACAACGGCGGGCTCTTGACGGGGACTTCACGTCGGCCGCGGCCCACTGGGCGAACGGGGACGGACCTCGCGATCCGACGGGAGGGCGTCGATGGCGGACTCCCACGGGAGGGCGTCGATGGCGGCCGAGGAAGACGGCCGACGCGGTACGGACGACGGCGAGGGCGGGGACGGGCCGGTCCTGGACGAGGACGTCAGCCGCGCGGCCGAGACCGCCGAACCGTCCGCCCGGGCCCGCATGCCGGCCGAGCGCCGGCGCCGCGAGGGACCGGAGCCGCAGCCCCGGCGCTCGGACGAACCTCCCGTCGGCTGGTTCTTCGGCACCTCCCGCCGACGCGGATGGCGGCGCCGCTGATCACGGCGCCGCCCGCCGGTTTTATTCGGTGGCGGCCGGTCCGTCCGGCGGGCAGAGTGGTTCTGTCCGCATCGCCGGGAACGTCCGGCGTTCACAGACCGGGAGAGGAGCGGGACGACGCCCCTGCACGGCAGGACGTCCAGCTCCCTTCAGGGCAGCCCGCGGCGGACTCCGGGGTGATTCCTGCTCCGTGGAGTCCGCCCCGCACGGGGAGCTGCCCGGGGCGGCCGCTTCGAGCACGCGCGGTGAGGCGCGTGGGCCGCCCTCCCCCGCTTCCGCCTCTCCGGGGGCGGTGCGGCGCGTCGGCGCCGGCCGGAGCGCGCGGCTACGACAGCCGCGTCAGCAACCGCTCCAGCACGACCGCGATCCCGTCCTCCTCGTTGGAGGAGGTCACCTCGTCGGCCACCGCCCGCAGTTCCCGGTGGGCGTTGGCCATGGCGACGCCGTGCGCGGCCCAGGCGAACATCGGGAGGTCGTTGGGCATGTCGCCGAAGGCGATCGTCTCCGCCGCCTTCACACCCAGCCGCCGCGCCGCCAGCGACAGCCCCGTCGCCTTGGACAGACCGAGGGGGAGCAGCTCGACGATGCCCTCGCCCGCCATGGTGACCGTGACGAAACCGCCCGCCGTGCGGGTGGCCGCCTCGGCGAGCTCGTCGGAGGCCAGGGTCGGGTGCTGGATGTACAGCTTGTTCAGGGGCGCCGTCCACAGGTCCGACGCGTCCGTGAACGGGGTCGCGGGCAGCCCGCCCACGACCTCGTAGCCGGGACCGACCATCACCTCGCCGTCCAGCCCGTCGCGGCTCGCCGCCAGGAGCAGCGGACCGACCTCGGCCTCGATCTTGGCGAGCGCCACCCCGGCCAGCTGCCGGTCCAGCGTCACCGAGGTGAGCAGACGGTGCGCCCCCGCGTCGTACACCTGGGCGCCCTGGCCGCAGACGGCGAGGCCGTGGTAGCCGAGGTCGTCGAGGATCGGGCGGGTCCAGGGCACCGCGCGGCCGGTGACGACGATGTGCGCGGCGCCCGCCGCGGTGGCCGCGGCGAGCGCGTCACGGGTGCGCGCGGAGACCGAGTGGTCGTCCCGCAGCAGCGTGCCGTCGAGGTCGGTGGCGATGAGCCGGTAGGGGAAGGCCGCGCTCACTTGGCGACCGGTTCCAGGAGCTCCCGGCCGCCCAGGTACGGACGCAGCACCTCCGGCACGCGCACCGAGCCGTCGGCCTGCTGGTGGTTCTCCAGGATCGCGACGATCGTGCGCGGTACGGCGCACAGGGTGCCGTTGAGCGTGGCCAGCGGGCGCACCTGCTTGCCCTCACGGACGCGGATCGACAGCCGGCGCGACTGGAACTCGGTGCAGTCCGAGGTCGAGGTCAGCTCGCGGTACTTGCCCTGGGTGGGGATCCACGCCTCGCAGTCGTACTTGCGCGCGGCGGAGGAACCGAGGTCGCCCGAGGCGACGTCGATCACCCGGAACGGCAGCTCCAGCGAGGTCAGCCACTGCTTCTCCCACTCCAGCAGCCGCTGGTGCTCCGCCTGCGAGTCCTCCGGCGCGACGTACGAGAACATCTCGACCTTGTCGAACTGGTGCACGCGGAAGATGCCGCGGGTGTCCTTGCCGTGCGAGCCGGCCTCGCGGCGGAAGCAGGGGGAGAAGCCCGCGTAGCGCAGCGGCAGCCGGTCGGCGTCGAGGATCTCGTCCATGTGGTACGCGGCGAGCGCCACCTCGGACGTGCCGACCAGGTAGAGGTCGTCCTTGTCGAGGTGGTAGACGTCCTGGGCCGCCTGGCCGAGGAAGCCGGTGCCCGCCATCGACTGCGGGCGCACCAGCGCGGGGGTCAGCATCGGCGTGAAGCCGGCGGCCGTGGCCTGCGCCATCGCGGCGTTCACCAGGGCGAGCTCGAGCAGCGCGCCGACGCCGGTCAGGAAGTAGAAGCGGGAACCGGAGACCTTGGCGCCGCGCTCGACGTCGATGGCGCCGAGGCGCTGGCCGAGCTCCAGGTGGTCCCGCGGGGCGAAGCCCTCCGCGTCGAAGTCGCGGATGCTGCCGTGCGTCTCCAGGGTGACGAAGTCCTCCTCGCCGCCGACGGGCACGTCGGGGTGGACGAGGTTGCTCAGCCTGAGCAGCAGGTCCTGGGTCTCGTCGGCGGCGGCGTCGCGGTCGGCGTCGGCCGCCTTGACGTCGGCGGCGAGCCGGCCGGCCTTCTCGAGCAGCTCGGCCTTCTCGTCGCCGGCCGCCTTGGGGATGAGCTTGCCGAGCGCCTTCTGCTCGGCGCGCAGCTCGTCGAAGCGGACGCCGGACGACCTGCGCCGCTCGTCGGCAGACAGGAGGGCGTCGACGAGGGCGACGTCCTCTCCACGGGCGCGCTGCGAAGCGCGCACTCGGTCGGGGTCCTCACGAAGCAGGCGAAGGTCAATCACGCGGTCAAGGCTACCGGTGCGGGGTGACGGCCCACGACTCACTATTGCGCGGGGTCGGCTCACGTTCCGTTATGGGTGCATTGCGGCTTGTGTTCAGTGAGGTCAATACATGAGACGGTGTTCCTTGAAAGGGTCAGTTCACGGGCTGAGGGTTGACTCGAGTCCCTTGCGCGGAGCGGGACTTGGGGTTCGGTTGTCCACAGGTATCCACACCCCCGGGGAAGTTATCCACAGGGTGTGGGGGAGAACTGTGGATGCCGGAATTGATCACTCCGAAACGCGCTCGTGGCGTCGAGGATTCCCAGCACAAATGCCCTTCATCCCTGCTTTTGAGTGGAAAGGACTCACCCCAAAGGGTTGACCAAAGGAAAAGCGTGGACGAAGGGTGAGGTGCGGGGCGGTGAATGCGATCATGTCCCGTGGGGCGATTTGTCGACCGAATGAGGCTTCGGTGTCGACTTGTCCCCAGGTCGAGAAGCGGACCTGTGGATAACTCCTGTGGATAACGAAAATCAGCAGGTAGGACCGGCCCGCCCGGGCGCCACCGCTGCCGTCAGAACCGGCCGTCCTGGCACCGCGCCACCCAGTCCGCCGCCCCGGCGAACTCCTCGTCCGACGTCCCGGGGAACAGTGGCCGCACCTCTTCCGGCCGCACATCCGCCCGCGGGTACGACCCCAGGAAACGCACCTGGAGGCAGATCCGCTTCAACCCCATCAGTGCCTCGGCCATCCGGCGGTCGGAGATGTGGCCCTCGGCGTCGACGCAGAAGCAGTAGTTGCCGATGCCGGCGCCCGTCGGCCGGGACTGGAGCAGCATCAGGTTGATGCCCCGCGTGGCGAACTCACCCAGCAGGTCCCGCAGACCGCCGGGGTGGTCGTCGCGCTGCCACAGCACGACGGAGGTCTTGTCGGCGCCGGTGGGTGCCGCGGGCCGGGCCGGACGGCCCACCAGCACGAAGCGGGTCTGGGCGTTCTCCGCGTCGTGGATCTCCGTCTCCAGGGCCTCCAGCCCGTACCGGGCGGCCGCGAACTCACCGGCGAAGGCGGCGTCGTACCGGCCCTCCTGGACCAGTCGCGCGCCGTCCGCGTTCGAGGCGGCCGACTCCCAGACGGCATCCGGGAGGTGGGTCTTCAGCCAGTTGCGTACCTGCGGCTGGGCGGCCGGGTGGGCGGTGACCGTCTTGATGTCCGACAGCTTGGTGCCCGGACGGACGAGCAGCGCGAAGGTGATGGACAGCAGCACCTCGCGGTAGATCATCAGCGGGGTGCCGGCGACCAGCTCGTCGAGGGTGGTGGTGATGCCGCCCTCGACCGAGTTCTCGATGGGGACGAAAGCGGCCTCGGCCTCGCCGACGCGCACCGCGTCGAGCGCGGACTGCACGGACACGTACGGAATCAGCTCACGGGTGGCCGCCTCGGGAAGCGTGCGCAGGGCGACTTCGGTGAAGGTGCCCTCTGGGCCGAGATACGCATAGCTCGCTGGCATGACCTCACCCTAATGGGCTCTCGGTGGCGGCAGCCTCCCCGTGCGCTCGCGGGGGTGACTTGCTGCAGTTCTCATCCCTCCAGCAGTCGCTGCCCCACATACTCCCCCTCGGCGGCGCCCCCCGGGACCGCGAAGAGGCCGCTCGCCTCGTGGCGGACGAACGGGGTCAGGGCGTCGCCCCGGTCCAGCTTGCGCTGCACAGGCACGAAGCCGCGCAGGGGATCGGCCTGCCAGCAGATGAACAGCAGACCCGCGTCCGGCGCCCCGTCCGCGTCGATGCCGTCGTGGTACGAGAACGGCCGCCGGAGCATCGCCGCGCCGCCGTTCTGGTCGGGCCGGGTGATCCGCGCGTGGGCGTTGAAGGGGACGACCAGGTTGCCCCGGGAGTCCGTCTTCTCCAGGTCCATCTCGGACGTCTCGCTGCCCCCGGACAGCGGCGCCCCGTCGGACTTGCGGCGCCCGATGACGTTCTCCTGCTCCGTGACCGGCAGCTTCTCCCAGTCGTCCAGCAGCATCCGGATACGGCGTACGACGACATAGGAGCCGTTCGCCATCCAGGCGGGCTCGCCCTCCTCCGGCACGAAGATCCGCCGGTCGAAGTCGGAGTCGGCGGGCTTGGGGTTGCGGGTGCCGTCGACCTGGCCCATCAGATTGCGGGCCGTCATGGGGTGGGCGGTGGCGCCCGGTGAACGGTTGAAGCCGTTCATCTGCCAGCGCACCCGGGCCGCCGAGCCCGCGTCCTTCTGCACGGCACGCAGGGCGTGGAAGGCCACGAGGGCGTCGTCGGCGCCGATCTGCACCCACAGGTCACCGTTGCTGCGGGCCTTGTCGAGCCGGTCGGAGGAGAAGTCGGGCAGCGGGTCCAGGGCGGCCGGGCGCTGCTTCTCCAGGCCGGTGCGCCCGAAGAAACTGTGACCGAAGCCGAAGGTGAGGGTCAGTGAGGACGGGCCGGCGTCGCGGGCCACACCGGTGTCGTCCTGTGCGCTCGGCTCACCCGCCATCAGCCGCCGGGCGGTGTCCGACCAACGCCGCAGGAGTGCGGCGGCCTCCTTGCGGCCGGCGCCGGGGGCGAGGTCGAAGGCGATGAGATGACCGCGGGCGTGCAGGGGCTGGGTGATGCCGGGCTGATGTTTCACGTGAAACTCCACCCGGCCCTCGCCGACCGACGCCAGCGGAGTGGCGCCGGCGGGCGCGGAGGCGTATCCCACGGCCGCGCCCGACGCCCCGAGGACGAGCCCGGTGGCGCCGGCCGTGCCGAGCAGCCGTCGCCGGGAGATGCCGTTCCCGGTGGCAGGAGCGGCGGGCCCCGCCTCGGTGGCCTCCGGGGTACGGGCTCGGGAAAGGGACTGGTCAGCCATGAGGGTTCAGCCGATCTTCGCGTTCTTCGAGACGGTCACCTGGTCGATGTCCGAGGTGCGCACGGTCACCTCGACCTTCCAGTCGCCCGCCATGGGGATCTGCACTCCGCTCGCCGACCAGTGTCCGGTGGTGACGGGATCGGGGACGACGGGCAGCGGCCCGATGTCCTGGGCGGAGAGGGTGAGGGCGACCTTCACCTCGGGGATGTCGAGGGGACGGCCGTCCGGGCCCTCCACATAGAGGTGCAGGCCGTTGTCGCCCACGCGCGCGGGGTCGAGGTCGATCGTGACGACGCCCTTGCCCTTCTCACCACCGGTGTCGAACGGCATGTTCAGGGTCACCGCTCCGGTGCCCTGGCCGGTGGAGGCGGACGCCGAGGACGAGGTGGCCGCCTTCGCCTCCTGCTCGGTACGTCCCGGCTCGGTCTGCGTCAGCACGGTGGTGACGGCGAGCAGGATCACGGCGATGCCCGCCTCGGCGAGCACGGAGCGGCGCAGACCGAAGCGGTTGGGGTCGGCGTCCCGCAGCCGCTTCTGCCGGGCGGTCTCCACCGCGGCCCGCTGCCGGGCCAGCTGAGCGGCCCGCGCGGCGTCCGCGCCCACGGCCTTCCCGGCCGTTCCCGTCCCGGTCCCGGGGTGCGCGGTTCCGCCGTCCCCGTCCGCAGCACCCGCACCCGTGCCGACAGCGGCCCCGGCGGCTCGGTCCGTCGCGTCCGGCGCCGTACCGGTCCCGGCCGCCGCGCTCCGCTCCGCACCGGATGCCTGGGCCGCCGCGGCCCCCGCCGGCTGCTTCTCCTCGGTGCGCGCCGTCGGCTCCGCCGCCTCCGCCAGCCGGGACGTCCACCGGCGCGAGACGGAGGCGATCCCGACCAGCACCACCATGAGCCCGATCTTGACGAGCAGCAGCTGTCCGTACCAGGTGTCGGTGAACGCCGACCAGGAGCCGAGCTGCCGCCAGCTCTGGTAGACGCCGGTGACCACGAGCGTCACCACACTGCCGAAGGCGAGCCGCGAGAAGCGCCGGACGGCGTCCCGGTCCACCGGGGTGTCGGCGGGCGCCCGGTAGAGCGCGACGAGCAGGGTGGTGAGCCCGCCGAGCCAGGCGGCGACGGCCAGCAGGTGCACCACGTCCACCGGCATCGCGATGCCCGGCTGGAGTCCCTGGGAGGCGTGCTCGGACATCGCCCAGCTCGCGGCGAGCCCGGCCGCCACGACCGTGCCGCCGATCGCCAGCCCGAAGGTCAGGTCCCGCTTCTCCTCGTCCTCCCCAGGGTCGATCGCTTCCTGTGGAGCGCCGTCGTCCAGGGCGGTCGTGGCCGACGGGCGGGCGTACGCCCCGAACAGCACGGCGATGAACAATGCCGCCGCGGCGAGCAGCAGCAGCCGGGACACCAGCGCCGCCCCCGTCTTGGTCTGCAGCACCTCGCCGAGCAGCGTCAGGTCGAAGACGTCGCCGATCTCCCCGGAACGGGTGTAGGAACCGCGCAGCATCAGCAGCGCGAGCGTGGCCGAGGTGAGCGCCAGCCATCCCGAGACGACGAGCCGCTGCACCGCCCGCACCCCGGCGCCGCGCCGCCAGCAGGCGAGCACGAAGGCGGCCCCGCCGACCATGACGACGAAGCCCGCGTACGACACGTACCGCCCGAGGCCGTACAGCCGGCCGACCAGGCCGTCGTCGGAGGTCTGCGCGGAGACCGAGACGGACGTCTCGGAGGGCGCGCCGATGGAGAAGGTGAAGGCACCGGCGACGGGATGGCTGTCCGCCGACACCACCTGGTAGGCCACGGTGTACGTGCCGTCGGGCAGCCCGCTGAGCAGCCGCACGCTGTACGTCGTGCCGCTCGGGTTGGCCGGGTCGCCCTTGTCGACCCGCTTGCCCTTGGGATCGAGCACCCGCACCGCGTCGTCGCTCACCGCGATCTGCTCGGAGAAGGTGAGTGAGACCTGGGTGGGGGCCCGGTCGACCACCGCCCCCTGCCCGGGGTCGCTGCCGGTCAGCGCGGCGTGCGCGGAGACGGGAGCGGCCCCGGCGAGGAGCGCGCCGGTGACGGCCAGGAACAGCAGCACCAGGGTCCGCACGCGGGGGGCGATGGTCTGGGTCACAGGGGTGTCTCCCTCAGTGTCCGGTCTTCGGGACGTACGTGGCCGATTTCACCGGAATCTCGACCGTGACGGGGTCGGAGTCGGCGAAGCGCAGTTCGACGGAGACCTTCTGACCCTCCTCGGGCCTCCGCTTCAGCTGCTCGAACATCAGATGGTTGCCGCCGCTCTCCAGCACCAGGCTGCCGTGGGCCGGGATGTCGAGGGACTCGACCTCCCGCATGGACCCGTCGACGGTCTCGTGCACGGTGACCTGTCCGGCGACGTCACTGCTGACCGAGGTCAGCCGGTCGGCGGCGTCGCCCTCGTTGGTGATGGTGAGGAAGCCGGCGGCCATGTCCGACACCGGCTGCGGTATGTACGCGGAGCCGACGGACAGTTCCGCCCCGCCGGAGCCCGATCCGCCGGAACCGCCGCACCCGGCCAGCGTCAGTGCGCCGGCGGCCAGCACGGCCGCGGCCGTCAGACGCTTCACGGGTTCTCACCCTTGATCAGCTTGGGGAGGTCCTTGGTGTAGTCGTCCACGGTGGCGTCCTCGCCGTAGAGGACGTAACCGCCGTCCGTCTTCGGGGAAAAGGCGATCACCTGGGTGCCGTGGTCGGAGACGGTCTTGCCGGTGTCGTCCTTGCGCGGCGGCTCGATCGAGATGCCGAGGGTGCGGGCGCCGGCCTGGATGGTGTCGAAGTCGCCGGTCAGGCCGACGACCTGGGAGTCGATGCCCTTGAGCCACTTGCCGAGCGCGGCGGCGGTGTCCCGCTCGGGGTCGGTGGTGACGAACACGACCCGCAGCTCGTCCTGCTGGTCCTGGGGCAGCTGCTTCTTGGCGACGGCGATGTTGTTCATCGTCAGCGGGCAGACGTCGGGGCAGTGCGTGTAGCCGAAGTAGATCAGCGTGGGCCGGCCCGCGGTCTCCTTGCGGAGGTCGTACTTCTTGCCGCTGGTGTCGGTGAGGACGAGATCCGGCTTCTCGAAGGGGGAGTCGAGGACGGTGGCCGCCTTGTCGGAGCCGGCCTCCTCGGACACCACGGCGACGGGCTCACCGCCGTCGCCGTTGCCGCTGCCGCAGGCGGAGAGGGTCAGGGAGGCGACGGCGATCAGGGCCGCCGCCGCGAAGGTCTTGGTGCGCATGAATGATCCTGAAGGTGAGTGCTCCGGCGCGCACCGGGAGGCCACGGGGCCGTGGACGGCCCGGTGCGCGCCGGAGAAAGAAAGGGGGGTGGGTCAGACGGTGGTGCGACGGCGCCCGGCGAGCACGCCGTAGGCGACGCCCGCGGCACCGACCACGATGCCGACCACGCCCAGCACGCGGGCGGTGGTGTCCGTACCGCCGGAGTCGCCCTCGTCGGACGCCGCGGAGGTCTCGGCGGCGGCGTTCTCGGCCTCGGCGGCGTCGTCGGCCCGGTCGTCGTCGGAGGTACCGTGGGAGTGACCGTCGTCGGAGGCCTCGGACAGGGCGAGCACGGGCGCCGGGTTGTCGGGCTCCTCCTGGCCTTCCTGCGGCACCTCGATCCAGCGGACGACCTCCTTGTTGGAGTACGTCTGCAGCGCCTTGAAGACGAGTTCGTCGGCGTCCTCGGGCAGCGAGCCGACGGACACCGGGAACTTCTGGAAGAAGCCAGGCTCGATGCCGTCGCCCTTGGCCGTCCAGGTGACCTTGGAGACCGCCTCGTTGATCTTCTCGCCGTGCATCTCGAGCGGCTTGTCCAGCTTGGCCTTGCTCACCTCGATGTCCCAGCCCTCGACCGGCTGCGGCATCACGGACGCCAGCGGGTGGTCCGTGGGGAACGTGACCTCGACCTTGGTGGTCGAGGCGTTGTCCCGCTCGTTGGGGACCTTGAAGCCGACGACCGCGTAACCGCCCTTCGCGGCCTCACCCTCCGGCTGCACGGTGACGTGCGCGAAGCAGGGGGTGGACACGGCGAGGACGGCGACACCGGCGACGGCACCGGCGGCGGCGATACGGGAAGCCTTCATGGCAGAAGCACTCCGCTTCGATTGTGGGATTCACTGACGGTGAGGTGCACGCCGCGCGCGGACCGGACGGCCTTCTCGAAGGCACGGACCCGGGCACGCACGGACTTCGGGCGCACGCGCACGCGTGCCGCCCGCCGGCGACCTCCCCGCACCCGGAGACCCGGAACCCGGAGGACCGGGCCCGTGGCGGAGCGGTGGTCGCCTCGTGTCAGGCGGCGAGGGCGAGTGCGGTGCCGACGGCCGGCGGGCCGCGGCGGATCACCGTGTGCTGGAGTGCGGTGGCGGGCGGCGCGGCCGGGACGAGCAGCGCCGTGCGCGCCACGCGCGGGGCCTCCTCGGGAGCGCCCGGAAGCCCGGCGCGCAGGGCACGCACCAGGGCGAGCGCCGCGCGGAGGGACCGTACGAGAGCGGCCTCGCCGACGCCCTGCGTCGACAGGTCGGCCAGCCGCAGCAGGGCCAGGTCGCCGCGGCGCAGCAGCCATCCCGCGGCCGTCGCCGCGAGGAGGTGGCCGAGCAGCATCGGCAGCGAGGGCAGCAGGGACACCGGGGAGCCCGCGGCGGCCGACACGGCGTCCACCGCGTGGGCGTCCGCCCCACCGGGGTGGATCCGCGCCTCGACGAGGACCTGGCGGGCCTCGGCGGGACTGATCCCCGCCGCGGTGGTCCCGCACAGCAGCCGCGCGGCCCGCTCGACCAGCGCGGCGTCGGAGAGCGCGGACGACGGGGCCGCGGCGGGTGCGCCGTGCTGCCCGAGGCCGAACAGCGTGTGCAGTGCCGTCTGCCCGAACGCCAGCAGGGCCACGATCGACGGCAGCGACCGCGCGCGTCCGGCGAGCGGCGCGGCGACCGCGACCACCCCGAGGAATCCCACGCCGAGCGTCCACAGCGGGACGGCGTCGCAGGAGGCGAGGGTGTGGCCCGCCCCGGCCAGCACGACGCAGACCGCGGCGAACACCGCGGCCCGCAGGATCCGGACCCCTCGTCCGGAGCGCACCGTGCGCGGGTGGGGGGCAGTCATGGCGGCCTCATCATCGCACCAGCCCACCGATCGCCGTACGGCAGGTCCGCAAGATGAGGTACGACCGGAACGTCACGTCTGCCACGGACCGTCCCACATACACCGGTCGGGCCCTCGACGCACCCGCCATATGGGCGGTGTCACGTCAACTTCACGCTTACCGACGACGACTCAGGGCAATACGTAACGGTATGTCGAGCCGCAGCCAGGAGGCTGGAGCATGAGCATCTGGTGGTCACTCCATCTGCGGCGCGATGCCGCCAGCGTGCCGCTCGCCCGGCGCCTGCTGCTCGGCACCATGGAGACCGCGGGCGTCGACCCCGACATCTCCTACGACCTCTCCGTCGCCCTCAGCGAGGCCTGCGCCAACGCGGTCGAGCACGGCGGGGGCACCGCGCGGGGCGGTGTCTCGGAGGCGTTCCGCGTCACCGCCTATCTCGACGGCGAGAAGTGCCGCATCGAGGTCACCGACGCGGGTCCCGGTTTCCCCGCCGCGAGCGGGAGCCGCCCCCGCCCGCCGGTCCGTCCCGCGCCGTCCGACGCCGAGCACGGGCGGGGCCTCGGCCTCATCCGGGAGCTCGCCGACCACGTGCACATCGGCAACAAGCCGGGCCGGGGCGGCGCCGTGGTCAGCTTCGACAAGATCCTCAAGTGGCGCGAGGACGCCCCGCTCGTCGCGGTGTAGCGACGGCCGGGCACGCGAGAGCGCACCCGGCCGTCCCGGCGCGGGTCAGCCCTTCAGGGCCGCCATCCACGCCTCGACCTCGTCCGAGCGCCGGGGCAGCGCGGCGGACATGTTCCGGTTGCCGTCGGCGGTGACCAGGATGTCGTCCTCGATGCGGACGCCGATGCCCCGGTACTCCTCGGGCACGGTCAGGTCGTCCGCCTGGAAGTACAGGCCCGGCTCGACCGTGAGCACCATGCCCGGCTCCAACGTGCCGTCGACGTACGTCTCGGTCCGCGCGGCGGCGCAGTCGTGGACGTCCATGCCGAGCATGTGACCGGTGCCGTGCAGCGTCCAGCGGCGCTGCAGACCCAGCTCGAGCACCCGCTCGACCGGACCCTCGAGCAGACCCCACTCCACGAGCCGCTCGGCCAGCACGTGCTGCGCGGCGTCGTGGAAGTCCCGGTACTTGGCGCCGGGCTTGACCGCCGCGATGCCGGCCTCCTGGGCGTCGTACACGGCGTCGTAGATCTTCTTCTGCAGCTCGCTGTACCGGCCGCTGATCGGCAGCGTGCGGGTGACGTCGGCCGTGTAGTACGTGTGCGTCTCCACGCCGGCGTCGAGCAGCAGCAGGTCGCCGGAGCGGACCGGGCCGTCGTTGCGCACCCAGTGCAGGGTGGTGGCGTGCGGGCCCGCGGCGCAGATGGAGCCGTAGCCGACGTCGTTGCCCTCGACACGGGCCCGGAGGAAGAACGTTCCCTCGATGTAGCGCTCGGACGTCGCCTCGGCCTTGTCGAGGACCTTCACCACGTCCTCGAAGCCGCGCACGGTGGAGTCGACGGCCTTCTGCAGCTCGCCGATCTCGAAGTCGTCCTTGACCAGCCGCAGCTCGGAGAGGAAGACGCGCAGCTCCTCGTCCCGCTCGGCCGTGACCTTGTCGGTCAGCGCCGCCTCGATTCCGGCGTCGTAGCCGCGCACGACCCGCACCGGGCCGGTGGCCTCGCGCAGCGCGTCGGGCAGCTTGCGGACGTCGGAGGCGGGGATGCCGTACAGCTTCTCGGCCTCGGTGAGGGAGTGGCGGCGGCCGACCCACAGCTCGCCCTGGCCGTCCAGCCAGAACTCGCCGTTCTCACGGTCGGAGCGGGGCAGGAGGTAGATCGTCTCCTGGTGGCCGTCGGCCGTGGGCTCCAGCACGAGGACGCCGTCCTCGGTCCGGTTGCCCGTGAGGTGGGCGTACTCGACCGACGCGCGGAAGGGGTACTCGGTGTCGTTCGACCGGGTCTTCAGGTTGCCCGCGGGGACGACCAGGCGCTCGCCGGGGAAGCGGGCGGACAGCGCCGCGCGGCGAGCGGCGGTCTCGGCGGCCTCGGCGATCGGCTCCAGGCCGTGAAGCTCGGTGTCGGCCCAGCCGCTCTTCATGCTCTCGGCCAGCTCGTCGGACACGCCCGGGTACAGGCCGTTCTTGCGCTGCTTGACCGGCTCTTCCTCGGCGGTCTCCTGCTCGGCAGTCTCCGGGGTCTCCGGGAGCTGTTCTGCCACGGCGGTCATCCTCCTCGATACGCCACTGCACCTCCCCCGGGCTCGCGGCGTCGCTCGAGCGGGGGCCTCCCCCATCGTACGGTCGTGCCGAAACGGGCACCGGGCGGCAAAAGGTCTGTCACGGCGGGCGCACCGCGGGCGCACGGAGGGTGACGCGGAGGGGTGACGCGGGGGATGGCGCGGAGCCGCCGGGTGGCTACTCGAACCGGGCCGCCAGCAGCACCACGTCCTCCGCTGAGTCGGCCGTTTCCGCCCCCTCCGGCAGCACCGCGCGCAGGACGTGGTCGGCGACGGCGCCGGGGTCGCGGCGCAACGCCGCCGGAACCCCTGCGGCCGCCGCGTGCAGCCGGGCGAAGGCGCGGTCGGTCGGGTCGCCGGTGCGGTGCAGCAGCCCGTCGGTGTAGAGCAGGACCGTCTCCCCCGGCTCGGCCTGGATCTCCACGCTCGGGGCCTCCCAGCAGGCGAGCATGCCCAGGGGAGCGGAGACCGACGTCTCGACGAACTCGGTGCGGTGCTCGCCGAGCAGCAGCGGCGGACTGTGCCCGGCCCCGGCGAGCGTGATCCGGCGCAGGGCGGGCTCGCAGTAGCCGAACAGGGCGGTGGCGGAGCGGGCCGGTTCGGTGAGCCGCAGCAGCAGCTCCAGGTCGGACAGGACGGCGACCGGATCCTCGCCCTCCATCACGGCGTACGCGCGCAGGGACGCCCGCAGCCGCCCCATCGCGGCGACCGCGCTGGGCCCCGACCCGGTGACGGACCCGACGGCGAGACCGAGCGCGGCGTCCGGCAGCGGCAGCGCGTCGTACCAGTCGCCGCCCCCGCGCGGGGACGTGCGGTGCCGCGCGGCGAGCTGGACGCCGGCCACCCGGGGCAGGCGGGAGGGCAGCAGTTCCTCGGCCATGGTGGCCATGGACGCGCGCGTGCGCTCGACCTCCAGGAGCCGGGCCAGGTGCTCGGCGGCGTGGCGGGTGTAGAGGCCGACGAGGTGGCGCCGGCGTTCCGACGGCTCGGCCGGCTCGTCGTAGAGCCACACCACGGCGCCCAGGCGCCCGGCGGCCTCGGTGGTGAGGGGGAGGGCGTAGCTGGCGGCGTAGCCGAGACGGGCGGCGACCTCGCGGTACCGGGGGTCGAGCCCCTCCTCGGCGAACAGGTCGGGCTCGGCGATGCCGTCGTCGGCACCGGGCAGCCCGTCGAGGATCCTGCCGTACGCCAGGGAGCCGCGCGGCACCGTCTCCATGTGGCCGAGGTCCGCGCGGCCCAGTCCGAAACCCGTGCTGGTGGACGGCCCGAGCCCGTCGGCCGGTTCCAGGCAGACCAGTCCCCTCCGCGCGCCCACCAGAGCGGCTCCCGCGCGGAGCAGCTCCTGGAGCGCCTCCTCCAGCGCGCTCGCGCGGACCAGGCGTTCGGTGAGTTCGTGGAGGGTGGTGAGGTCGGAGACCCAGCCGGCGAGGCGGTCCTGGAGCAGCGCACCCGGTGCGTTCTGGGGGTTTGCGGCAGAAGTGGTGGAGGTACCCGCCGCGACGGACGCGACAGTGTGTGCGGGGGCGGGAACCGTTGAATCGATTCCGGCCACTTTCGGAGGGTGCGGGGCGTTCATGGCGTCCGGCTTTCCGACCGGTACGTACTGCTCAAAAGCATCGCAAACCCCCATGTCATTCTGCGTCGCCGGCAGTGTCTCCACATGTACACGTACTCGTAAGGAGATGTCCAGCATTGTCCTGCTGGGATATCTGGTGTCCGTGGGACTGAAGGGAACTCTCTGTAGACCTCTTGCCGAAATATGAAGTTGGCTTGAAACTGCCTCAGGGGGAGGCCTATTGCGGTCGACTGGCCTTGCTCGACGGAGCGTCACAGCGGTCGTGATGGGTACGTACTCGGTGAAGGCCAGGGGCAGTGGTGAACTGCCCGGGAACCTGGCGACGGACCCGGGCGTCTTAACCACCGACGACCGTGCCCCATCCTCCCGCGGCGGAGGCGGAGAGAACCACGCGCGACGGCAAACGCCAGACTTCGCCACCCCCACGCCCCACCCGTACTTCTGATAGACGCAGTACGGGCGGACGGCCGCGGAGGCAGCCCATGCTCGGCCCATAGGGGTTCCCCCTGCCCGGCGCAGGGGTGTGATGCGCCAACAGGTACGCACAGTGAAGTGATCGACTCATGACGTGATGTGGACCACGGTGTTGCCAGGCGTGCAACGGAAAGGAACGAGCGCTCATGCGCGAGATCCTCGGAAGGCGACGCAGGCTCCTGTCCCGGCGCGGCGACGGAGGGCCCGATCTGCTCGGCGCGGCCCTGACCTTCGCCACGGAATGGCAGTGGCCCGTACTCCCGGGCGTGGCGGCCGCCCCGCAGGGCCGGTCCCGCTGCGGCTGCCCCGACCCCGACTGCACGGTGCCGGGCGCCCACCCGTTCGACCCCGGCCTCCTGGCCGCCACCACTGACGCGCGCATGGTGCGCTGGTGGTGGACCAACCGGCCGACGGCACCGATCATCCTCGCCACCGGGGGCCAGGCCCCCTGCGCGGTCTCCCTGCCCGCGTCGGCGGCCGCCCGTGCCCTCGCGGCGCTCGACGGCCACGGCATGCGGCTGGGCCCGGTCGTCGCCTCGCCGTCCCGCTGGTCGATCCTGGTGAAGCCGTACTCCCTGGAACAGCTGGGCGAGCTGCTGTACGCCAAGGACTTCGTCCCCGGCTCCCTCCGCTTCCACGGCGAGGGCGGCTACCTCGCCCTGCCCCCGTCCGAGTCCGCCGAGGGGGAGATCCGCTGGGAGCGCGCACCGCTGCCCGGCTCGGCGCAGCCCTGGGTGCCCGATGTCGAGGCCGTGGTGGACGCCGTGGTCGAGGCCCTGACCCGCACGGGTGTGAGCGCTCCCGAGGTGTAGGGGGCGCGGGGGCGCCCGCGCCCGTCCCGGGACCGGCCTTGTCGGACCGTGTCGTGCCGTGTCGTCATGGTGGAGTTCGCGCCCGGAACCCTGGAAGGGTCCGTCCGCGCTTGCCCTCGCGGGCGTCGTGGCGGTCCGCGCGCGCGGGCGGTGGCCGTCTACGGGCTCGCACCGGCGGAGGGCTGCCCCGCGGGACCGGCCGGTCGGCCGGGCTCATGCCTCGGACTCCGGTTCCTTCACCGGTCGCGAGCGGCCTCGTCGCGCGCGGCGGCCGTACGGCATCCGCGTCAGCCACCGCTGCCGCCCGCGGCGGCCGTACGACATCCGCCTCGGCCACCGCTGCCGCCCGCGTTCTGCACTCGTCCATCCCGTGTGAGCTGCGGCCCGGCGCGCGCCTGTCGTAACGGCAGCGGGGCGGAAATCTGTGGTGCGGTCGAGGGGAGGGGCGCCCGGCGCGGTACACGGCGGTGGTGGACTTCCCGGACTGCACCGCGGGAGGTGCGCTGCTACGACGTTCCGGGAGCAACGCACCGGTGACGACGAGCGGTTGGCAGGCGATCGCGTTCCGTGAACGACGGCCGGCACGGAAAGACCCGGTTGCTGGCGACGGGGGATGCACCAGCAACCGGGCTACGGGAACGGTAACAAGAGATCGGCGGTTCGCAAATTCGATCTCTGCCTTTCCGGTCACCGACTGGCCTGTCCGCGCCGCGAGTTGAGCATGACCCCGATGGCGCCGGACGGGCCGGTTCCGTCGGCCGGCCGGCCGACGGAACCCTGTGCTGCGGCCGGTCTCAGCTGAGCGTGACCTGGCGGTTCGTCAGGCCGCCGCGCGCGCGGCGCTCGTCCGCGGTGAGCGGCGCGTCCGTGGCCAGCGCGGCGGTGAGCCGCTCGGCGAACTCGGCCGCCGGCTT
Source organism: Streptomyces capillispiralis (assembly GCF_007829875.1). Taxonomy (NCBI): domain Bacteria; kingdom Bacillati; phylum Actinomycetota; class Actinomycetes; order Kitasatosporales; family Streptomycetaceae; genus Streptomyces; species Streptomyces capillispiralis. The sequence continues at coordinate 4,087,794 of NZ_VIWV01000001.1, forward strand.
CTCCACGTCCTCGGCGCCGATCCCGCTGGGCAGGTCCCAGACCGGCACGGTGAGCCCGTGAGCGCGGAAGGAACCCACGAGTCGGGTCCCCTCACCGAGGGAGGACCGGCCCGCCGCGTGCAGCCGCGCGAGAGCGTCCAGAAGCTGCTCCTCGGGATACGGCATGACCCACCGCAGATGGTTCTTCTCGGGCGTTTCGCACCAGTAGGCGGCGTCCACGCCCGACAGCTTGACGGTCGGGATGGCCGCGGCGTTGGCCCGCTCCAGGGAGGCGGTGACGTCCGGGGTGGCCTTCTCCGGCTCCGGGATCCAGAACTCGAACCCGGGGTGCACGACCGGCTCGAACGCACCCTCCGGGTCGAGCAGGTCCTGCAGCCGGGGGCCGTCGGCGGGCGCGCGCCGGGCCGGCACCGGCGTCCCCGGGTCGGCGGTGAGCGCGCGCTGCAGGGTGTCGGCGAGATCGCGGCTGATGTCGCCGGAGGACGTGTCGTTCTGCAGGCCGATCAGGACCGAGCCGTCGTCGCGGCGCAGGGCGGGCCAGGCCATCGGCAGCACCGTGGCCAGCGTCACCGACGGGACGCCCTCGGGCAGCCCGTCCTTGAGCGTCAGCTCGACGGTGGCGGCCGGCACCAGCTCGCGCAGCGCCACCCAGTCGCACTCGCCCGGCAGGCCCTCGAAGGGGCGGTGGACGAGTTCGGTCGCGGCATGCGCGGCGGCACGGCCGTGGCAGGCCTTGTAGCGACGGCCGCTGCCGCAGGGGCAGGGCTCGCGGGCGCCGACGGCCGGGACGTCCCCGTCAGCGCGGGCGGCGCGGGCTCCGTCCGTGTGCTGAGGTCGCTTGGCCTTCGTCTGGGGTCGCTTCTTGGCCATCGTGGGTGTCTCCCGGTTACGGCTCGTCTCGTACGGCGGGAGCCTAGCCGTTCGGGCCACGGCCGACGGGACCCTGTGGACAACGTGCCGACCCGTGGTCGCCCCAAGCACCGTACGAGAGGGCCGCGGTCCTCACTCCGCGCGGTCCCGGACACCGGCGTCCCCGGGGCGTCCCGCACCCCGGGGACGTCGAACACGACCCCCACACGTCGTCGAAGACGTCAGTCCAGGTCGTCGAAGACGTCCGCGAAGCTCAGCCCCGGTATGCGGGACACCGAGGGCGCCGTCACCCGGGCGGCGAAGTCCTCGCGCCGGTGCCCGCTGCCGGCGTCCGGGTCGTACACGTCGTCGTGGACGACGACCCACACCGTGACCTCACCCGGCACCTCGTCGCGTACGCCCCAGTCGTCGGCCAGCGCGGTGATGATGTTCAGCCCCCGGCCGCCGTGCGCCGTTACGGACGGGGTGGCCGGCGCCGGGCGGGTCGGACCACCGCCGTCCGTGACCTCGACGACGAGCCGGCCGCGCGGGTCCACCCGCCAGGCGGCGCGGACGTCGCCGTCTCCGGCCAGGGCGTCGCCCAGAGGCCGGCCGTGCTTGCACGCGTTGCTCAGCAATTCGGAAAGGATCAGTACGGCGTCGTCGATGACCGCGTCCGCCACGCCGCCGTCGCGCAGCTGCGCGCGCATACAGCGCCTCGCCTCCCCCACGCCCGCAGGGCCATGGGGCACGGCCATGCTCGACGACGTGGGCACCTCCTGTGCCACCACCAACGCCACCCCCGAGACCTCCTTCGCCCCACGCCACGGTGTGGATGCCCCATTGGCCTGAACCGGAAACCGGCCAATCCATGAGTGGTGACGCACTCGAAATGATCGAACACGCACCGAACGCGCCGGGGCACTCCCTGTAGCAGGGTGGCTGGATTTCATCGGTGTGGCCGAGAGGTGAGGATGCGCCGGGATGCGGGGCAGGGTCAAGACTCCTGCACGAGACTCTTGGGGCCGACGCGGCCGGTGGGTGGATGCGGCCCGGCGGGGCACCGCGCGGTCAGCGGCCGAGCCGGTCGAGCACCGCGCGGGGACGGTTGGTGATGATGGCGTCCACGCCGAGGCTCACGCAGAGGTCCACGTCCTCCGGTTCGTTCACGGTCCACACGTGCACCTGGTGCCCGGACTGCTTCAGGCGCTCGATGTAGCCGGGGTGGCCGCGCACGATACGGATCGAGGGCCCCGCGATCCGTACGCCGGCGGGCAGCCGTCCGTCGCGCAGCCGCGGGGAGACGAACTGCATCAGGTAGACCGTGGGGAGCGTCGGCGAGGCGGCGCGCACGCGGTGCAGCGACCGCGCGGAGAAGCTCATCACGCGCACCGGCGACGCCTCGGCGGTGGCGGGGGCGTCGAGCCCGAACCGCTTCAGCAGGAGCAGCAGCCGCTCCTCGACCTGTCCCGCCCACCGCGTGGGGTGCTTGGTCTCGATCGCCAGCTCGACCCGGCGCCCGGCGTCGGAGACCAGCTCCAGCAGCCGCTCCAGGGTGAGGACGGAGGTGGCCTCCCGGTCCTCCGGCCGGTGCTCCCAGTCGGGCTCCTCGACGCGCGGCCCCCCGGAGGCGTCGCGGCTCTTCCAGGAGCCGAAGTCCAGGGCGGCCAGATCGGAGAGCTCCAGCGTCGAGACCGCACCGCGCCCGTTGGACGTACGGTTGACGCGACGGTCGTGAACGCACACGAGATGGCCGTCAGCGGTCAGGCGTACATCACATTCGAGCGCGTCCGCACCGTCCTCGATCGCTTTGCGATACGCGGCCAGGGTGTGCTCAGGGGCGTCCTCGGAGGCTCCGCGGTGCGCGACGACTCGGGGCGCGTGCTGCCGTGCGTGGGTCACCGCGTCATGGTGCCACCGTGCGCGGGTAGACGTGCGCTCGGAGTCGCGTGAACGGTCTCGCCGTCCGGCCGGAGGCATCGAGTGGCGCGCCTTACGTGAGTAATGCCCTATATAAAGAATGGCCCCGGACCCACAGGAACGGCTTATGGTGCCCTGACGGCCCGTGGGAAAAGCTGACGTCATACAAAGAGACATGCGCAGCCGCATCGCGACGGACTCGTGGACGAGGGTGAACGAGCCGGACCGAGTGCGACCGGGAACAACAGCCGTGGATCGAGGAGAGAAGCTGTGAGCACCGAGAACGAGGGCACCTCGGTACCCCCTGCCCCGTCCGCCCCGCCGCCCCCGCCGGTGGATGCTCCCGCTGCTTCGGCGCACCAGGGGCCCCCGGCCCCGGGAGCGGCTCCCGGCCCGGCGTCGCCGCCGCCGGCGGGCGCGCGGGACGCCGCGGGCCAGGCGTACGGCCCCGGCGCGCACGGGACCGAGGGGGAGGACGGCTACGGCGCCCCCGGCGCGTACGGCACCCCCACCGCGTACGGCGCGCACGACGCCCACGGTGCGCACGACGCCCACGGAGGCCAGGTCCCGCAGGGCGGCTCCCCGGCCGGACCCCACTCCCGCTCCTCCGCCCCGGACGCCTCCTGGCCCCCGCCCCCGCCGCAGTCCACCCCGGCCTACGGCGACGGCGGCGCCGGGCACGGTGCCGGAGGCTGGGGCTCCGCCCCGCAGCAGCCGGCCCCGAAGAGCGGTGGCGGACGCGGCCGCATGGTCGCCGCGGTCCTGGCTGCCGCGCTGCTCGCGGGCGGCCTGGGCGGCGGCCTCGGCTACACCCTGGCCAGGGAGAACGACAGCAGCGGCTCGACCACCGTCTCGTCCTCCACCAGCGGCGGCAACGTCAAGCGCGACCCGGGCACGGTCGCCGGTGTGGCCGCCAAGGCGCTGCCCAGCACGGTCACGATCGAGGCCGAGAGCAGCAGCGGCGAGGGCGGCACCGGCACCGGTTTCGTCTTCGACACCCAGGGCCACATCGTCACCAACAACCACGTGGTGGCGGACGCCGTCGACGGCGGCAAGGTCTCGGTGACCTTCCCGAACGGCAAGAAGTACGCCGCCGAGGTGGTCGGCAACGCGCAGGGCTACGACGTCGCGGTCATCAAGCTGGACAACGCCCCGTCGGACCTCCGGCCGCTCACCCTCGGCAACTCCGACGAGGTGGCCGTCGGCGACTCCACGATCGCGATCGGCGCCCCCTTCGGCCTGTCCAACACGGTGACGACGGGCATCATCAGCGCCAAGAACCGCCCGGTGGCCTCCAGCGACGGCACCGGCAGCCAGGCCTCGTACATGAGCGCCCTGCAGACCGACGCGTCCATCAACCCGGGCAACTCCGGCGGTCCGCTGCTGGACGCGCAGGGCAACGTCATCGGCATCAACTCCGCGATCCAGTCCACCAGCAACGGCGGCTTCGGCACGGGGCAGTCCGGCTCGATCGGCCTGGGCTTCGCCATCCCGATCAACCAGGCCAAGTACGTCGCCCAGGAGCTGATCAGGACGGGCAAGCCGGTGTACGCCAAGATCGGCGCGTCGGTCTCCCTGGAGGACACGACGGGCGGTGCGAAGATCACCGACCAGGGCGCGGGCGGCTCCGAGCCCGTCGACCCGGGCGGCCCCGCCGACAAGGCGGGCCTCAAGCCCGGCGACGTCATCACCAGGCTCGACGACCGGGTCATCGACTCCGGTCCGACCCTGATCGGCGAGATCTGGACCCACAAGCCGGGCGACGAGGTCACGATCACCTACGAACGCGGCGGCAAGGAACAGACCACGGACCTCACCCTGGGCTCCCGCGTGGGCGACAACTGACACCCACCCGCCGGCACCGACCCGTTACCCTTGTCCCCGCGTCACCGATCACCGGCAGGCGCGGGGAGGTGTGCCCGAGCGGCCTAAGGGAACGGTCTTGAAAACCGTCGTGGCAGCGATGTCACCGTGGGTTCAAATCCCACCGCCTCCGCGCTGAGAGCAGTGAGAACGGCCCCTGACCTGGGATTCGGTCGGGGGCCGTTCTCATGTCCGGCCCTGTGGCTCCCCGCTGTTCCCCGCGGTTTCCCGCTCGAACGGGCACGCAAGGGGCACGTAGGGGGCACGCGCGGACGGCTATCGAGAGATCGGAATCTCGTAGACGATCTCGCAGAGAGCGGCGGGCACCACGATGTCCGCGGTCTCCACGGGCCGTCCCTGGTCGCTGTAGTACGTCCGCCGGATGTGCGTGACGAGTGAGCCCTTCTGGATGCCCAGGAGTGAGGCCTCCTCGGCGGTCGCCTGCCTCGGCTCCGGCTGCTCCACGGCGTGGCTGACGGTGATGCCGATCTCCGCCATGCGGTTCACGACCCCTGCCCCGGCGTGCGGCCCTCCCTCGGGGAGGACGACCAGCGTGCCGCCGGTGAGGTCGTACGGCTCCCAACTCGTCGACAGTTGCACCGGCCGGCCGTCGGCGAGGAACTCGTACGCGGTGCAGACGCACAGATCGCCTTCGGCGATACCGAGACGCGCCGCGACCTCCGCCGGTGCCGGAACCTTGGCCTCGGTCCGGCTCTCCCAGTCCCCTTGCCTGCCTACGGCCTTCATGTCCGCGCGGAATGGCGAGCCGCTGGGCTGCTCACGCGCGGACGACCGGACCACGCGCACGCGCTGCCGGGGCTCGGCGACGTAGGTGCCCGAGCCTGCGCGGCCTTCGAGTACACCCTGGGAGATCAGCAATTCCTGCGCCCGGCGGACCACGTTGTCGCCGACGCCGTATTCCTGGCCGATCTGGGCGCGGGAGGGCAGTCGGTCCCCCGGCTCCCACTCGTGCTCCGCGATCCGCCGCCGGAGCTCGTCGGCGATGCGGAGATAGGGCGGTTGCTCAGGCATATGGAAAATCTAGTCCACTAGCTCTAATCTAGTTAACTAGCTTTACTTAAAGTGATCGCCGTTAACCGGAGGGCTGCCCTGTGCCTGCTTCCAAGGAGCGCGCGGTGGCCATCGCAGCCCGGTTATCGGCCGTCGGGCTCGCCACGCGTGTGGAGGAGCGCGACGACTGCACGGCCATCGAGGCGGAGGTGCCGGAACCACTCTCCGCGGAGTCATGGCGGGAGGTCCTGGAAGCGGTGGCTACGGCCGACCGCTTCGGCCTCCTCGCCACCAGTTCGAATGACCGCACCCTCTGGGCGGTCGTACGCAAACGGTCCCCGCGACGGGTGATGTCGGGGGACCGGGCCATCAGCGATAGGGGCTGAACACCGTGCTCAATCGTATCCGCCGTACCGCCTCGCATCTCAGGGAGCGGTACCTCTACAAGGGCCAGCACCGCCGGTCTACAACGCCTGTGCGGCCGGTGGTGCCGGCCTTTGAAGTAGCCCATGATGTGGTGCTGTTCCTGCGCCACCACCGCGAGCACACGGGCGTTCTCGTGGGCGAGGAGACGGCGCTCGTCCGCCCGTACGTCCTGGCCAGTGAAGCGCGAGCACTGCACCGCTCGGCGTCCGTGAGCAGCGCTCCCCTCGCCGGTCCTTGGTACGCCTCGGCGGGTGACCACTGATGCCGCCTCGCCAACAGCCCCACGTGCCGGGGCCTGACTCCTACCAGTCGGCCTCCTGCTGGATCGGAACGCACCACGCATGCGCGGAGTCCTCCCCGGCCACCGCGCCGGTCGAGGTGCCGGTGATCTACGAAGCCTGCGACTGCTCGTGCCACACCGTCGCCAAGTGCCCGGCACGGACGGAGGCAGCACGGTGAAGGTAACGGCACTCAGCGGCGCGGTGCTCTCCCCGGTCGAGATCACCTCGGCGAGCGTGCAGCGGGGAGACATCATTCAGGTCGGGGGCCAGCAGTGCCGGGTGAGCGACCTCTTCCAGTTGCCCGGCGGAGCGAAACGGCTCGTGTTCGACTCGGGCGAGTTGCTGACCATCCACACGATGACCCGGCTCGTGGCCCTGCGGCTTGTACGAGTGAGGGGCGGTGATCCCACCCATGCCCTCGCGACGCGACACCATCGCCGATGACCTCCGGGACCGGATCGCCACCGGCCGACTCAACCCCGGCGACCGCCTGCCCTCTGAGGCGCACCTGGCCGCGCAGTACATGGTGAGCACGCCGACGCTGCGGAATGCCCTCGCCGTGCTCCAGGCGGAAGGCCTCGTCGAGAAGGTCCACGGCAAGGGGAACTTCGTCCGCCGTCCGGTCCGCAGGATCACGTACTTGGGAGGGGCCCGGACACCGGACACGCCCGTCGTGGACCTCGCACCCCTGAGCGTTACTGCCCGCACCACCAAGGTCCGGGCCCGCGGGCATCTCGCAGCCCTGCTGAAGATGCCGACCGGCAGTCCTCTGACGGAGATCCTCTGTCTCGGCCACGAAGGCGAGAGGCCCCACAGCCTGGCTCGTATCTACGTCCCGTGCGACTTGGCGCCGGCCGCCTGCGAGTCGCTCCCGTATGAGGCGGTGGTAACGCGATTGATGGAGCTCCGCCCACCGTTGGCTGAAGTCCGGGAGGAGATCAGCGTTCGCCTCCCGACATCGGAGGAGGCATCCACTCTCCGGATCAGCTCCGCCCTGGCAGTCCTCGCCATCACCCGTCAGGCGGCCGACACCGCCGGACGCGTGGTCGAGGCGGCCCTTCTGGTCCTACCGGGAGACCGCGCCGATGCGGTGTTCACCACTCACCACATGCTCGACGAAAGGCCAGCGGAAGCATGACGACGTCAAACGAACTGCGGCTCCTCCCCTGGACGGGACCCGACGGCAAGCCCTGCTTCCTCAGCACCGATGGCGGCGGCGGCTACCTGTCCCGCTTGGCCGACAACATCGAGTCCGTGCAACTCGGGATGGCGTCCGGGCTCTTGGACCAAGCGTTGGAGCTCCTAGCTGACGCAGGAACGGGCCCAGACGACCTACGGTGCTTGGTAAAGGACCTGACTGGAGCCTTGCGGGACACACTCCGCGTTGCGACAAGCTGCGGTCACCGCCTGGATAGCCGGTTTACTGATCACCCCTTCCGCTGACCAGCGGACCTGAAGAAGCCCGCGGCTCTGACCAGTTCAGATGCCGTGGGCTTCTGTCGTTGTTGGCCGGCGTCGGGTGGCCTCGCACGGCCCAGGGACGGCCCGGGCGGCCTCGACCGCCAAGCGCTTAGAAGATGCGGGCAAGCCTTGGTAGGTCGCCCCGATCGACCTACGTCAGCACCGTACTGGACTACTGCATGCCGCTACCGTCCGCCGCTGTTGCCTTAGCTCTATCCGGCTCGGTCAGCTTCGGTCATACCGACTGCTTCACGGTTTTAGAGAGGGTGGCTGACGAGCTAGAGCTGTGACGCCACACCGCCACATGGTCGATCTCAATCAAAAGAGAAAATAGAAGTATCATTAGTGATTTATTTCGATCCTTGAAAAAGGGAAGTTCAGCATTTCGCATCATTTGGCACAGTCGGTCTGCAACCATGATCTCCTAGGTCTACTCTAGAAGGACGGACTGCGCGCCCACCATGATCGATCTCCCTGCCCTGCCAACAGGACCTAAGTACATGACCATTACTCCCGAGATGGCCGAACTTTGGTTGGCTCATTGCAACCCGGCACATAATCGCGTTCTATCTGACACGGCCTACGAGCGCTACGCCAAGGCAATGGCAAGTGGCGCATGGAGGACAACCCATCAGGGGATTGCCTTCGATAAAAGTGGAATGCTGCTAGATGGCCAGCATCGCCTGATGGGGATTAAGATTTCAGGCGTTTCGGTCGAGATGCTCGTTATTCCGTCCTGTGACGCTGAGACATTCGATGTCCTAGACTCTGGCCAGCGCAGGCAGGCGGCGCAGCTACTTAAAATTCCTCACCGCGTGATTGTGGCGGCTGCCGCTCGAATCATCGGGCAGATGTATAAGATGTGGGACCCTGTCACGCTCTTCGACGGATTCTATGATACGAGAGCAGCGACTTCTGACATTCTCAAAGCGGTGGCAGCCTGGCCAGAACTTAAAACGATGGCGCCGATTGCCGCCGCTGCCTATAGGGCTTCTGGAATTAATCAACCGACCCATCTCGTGGTCCTCGCGCAAGCCGCCCGAACGGATTATGCAGATAAAATTGAAGATTGGGCGAACGGCCTGATCTCGGGGGCGAATATGGACCAGAAGGACCCTCGCCTAGTGCTTAGGAACCGGTTCTTTCGCGAGCGCGTGCTGCTGGGTACAAGCGCAGGACGCCGCACTTCCTACAATCTCATCGCGAAATCGTGGAACAGTTGGGCGCAAGGGAGGTTGATGGGTACTCTCAAATCCCTCGATGGTGAAGGGGTCATCCCTGTAGTTGGCACCGAAAAGTTCCGCCCTTAGTTTCGCATATTTTCCCCTCGGGGCCGGACGGTGTGCTTCGACCTGCGGATCGGACGTTCGCCACGTCGACGGATGCCGACCGGTGGCTCATGCGGAAGCGCATCGAAATCGAAGAGGGCCGCTGGCTTGACCCCGCCGAGGGGCGGACGACCGTGCGGGACTGGTCCGCTCGCTGGCTGGCCGCCGTCGCTCCGCAGCTGAAGCACAAGACACAAGCGACGTACCGTTCGCTGATCAACTCACGCATCAACCCGGCGCTCGGCGACCGGGAGTTGTCGAGTCTGCGGCCGATCACGGTTACTGAGTGGGTGGCCGCGATGCGTACCGAGGGTCTGAGCGCTTCGCGCATCCGCCAGGCGTACCGGGTGCTGTCGCAGATCATGGCGTCCGCCGTGGACAACGACCTGATCCCACAGACTCCGTGCCGTGGTGTCCGGCTTCCGCGCATGCCGCAGACCGAACCGCACATCGTCACGCCGCTGGAAGCCTCGCGCATCGTCCGCACTGCCGAGAAGCCGCACGACTTGCTGATCGCACTGCTCGCCTTCGCCGGTCTGCGGGTGGGAGAGGCGTTCGCGCTTCGGCGCTCGGACGTGGACGTCGCCGGCGGCTTCCTCCTGGTCGACGAGAACCTGGCCGAAGCGAACGGCGCCCTCGTCTTCGACACCCCGAAGTCTCATCAGAAGCGGCTCTTGCGGCTGGCACCCTCCCTGGCGAAGCGCCTCGGGGCCTACCTCGAGGAGCTGCCCGGCGGGGAAGACGCGCTGTTGTTCACCACGCCCGCGGGCAAGCCGCTGCGCTACAACCAGTGGCGCAAGGCGTACTTCGACCCTGCCGTCTCGGCGGCCGGCCTGACCGACGTGACTCCGCACGACCTCCGGGCCTCCCACGGCACGTGGGTCGCCGACCGGTACGGCGTCATGACCGCCGCGCACCGCCTCGGCCACTAGAACGCGAGCGTCACCACCCGGCACTACGCCCGCCCGGTCGCCGGCCGCGACGACCAGGTGGCCGAAGCCTCCGACGCGTGGTTCAGCGGGCACGATGGCATCCCATGGGGCACGTAGGGGGCGCGACGATTACGGTGACGGGTCTATGGGAGTGCCCGCACGTGCCTGACCTGCCTCGTAGCGGACGACGACCGTAATCGCCGAAAGGTCTTGGAATCCGTACGCGTACTTCACGATGCGCCGGGAGGCGTGCACGTTTTGCGCCGTGGCTCCCGAGTCAGTCCCCTGAGTGGTTTAACCATCGCTCCCGGAAGAGCACGCTTTCCTTCTTCTAATGTGCCTCTTCGTAGTCAGTTGACTACGGAAAGCGAAAAGGGAGAGGGTATGCGACTCAACTCCGTGGGCCGACTGGCGGTGGTTGCCTCGGCAGCACTGCTGCTGCTCGGTGGGGCGGCCACCTCAGCGCAGGCGTCTGCGCCTGGCCCCGTCCTGTACTCGATCGACTTCTCCAATCCCCAAGAGCAAGACAACAACAACCTGCCCGAGCCCTACGGACGGATCTGGGTGCAGTCCCCCTGGCTCCAGCAGACCGCGCTGTGGGAGCACCCGGACGTCGACATCAACACCCCCACCCTGCCGCGCTATCCCGACGACGGCCCTTACGCGTTCAGGTTCGTCGACCACCCCGTCACCGAGCTGTGCGCCCAGGTGGGCGAGGACGACACCGGCATCAACCGCGACGACATCCTCGCCGACGGCTGCGTGCCGGTCGACGGTCCCGGCGACTACACCATCTCCGGCCCCGACGGGTCGGTCACGGTCCACCTGCTGGACGTCTGACGACCTCGGGCTCAGCGCCCACAGCCCCGCCCGCGGTCTGCGAAGGCTGCGGGCGGGGCTGTGTTTACAGCGTCCTGGAAGCCGCTCGGTCGGGGTTTCCCAGCTGAGCGGCTTGCGTGGCTGGCTGTTCAGCTCGGCCGCGACCTTGTCCAGGTCCGCGGGAGCGGTAGGGGGATCGCACGTTCGCCACTTCGACGGATGCCGACCGGTACGGCGTCATGACCGCCGTGTACTGTCTCGGCCACTTGAACGCGAGCGTCACCACCCGGCACTACGCCCGCCCGGTCGCCGGCCGCGACGACCAGGTGGCGGAAGCCTCCGACGCGTGGTTCAGCGGGCACGATGGCACCCCATGGGGCACGTAGGGGGCACGAAGACGACGGCGACGGCTCCGCGGGCATGCCTGCAAGCGTTTGACCTGCGGCGCAGCGGACAACGGCCGTGATCGCCGAAAGGTCTTGAAAACCGTCGTGGCAGCGATGTCACCGTGGGTTCAAATCCCACCGCCTCCGCGCGATGAGCACGGGGAACGGCCCCCGACCTGGGTTCAGGGTCGGGGGCCGTTCGTGTGTCCGGGCGACGGGGGTCGGGCGGGTGGGGTCAGAAGAGGCCCTTGTAACCCTGCCAGCCGGTGGCGATCCTCGTGCGGCTGCCGAAGGAGCCCTTGCCGTTGCCGTTGTTGCGCCATGCGTTGCCGGAGGTGTCGCGGGAGACGAGGTCCGCCCTGCCGTCACCGGTGATGTCGCCCACGCCCACGATCACGTTGTACGACGAGCCCCAGTCGTCGAAGACCTTCACCCGGTTCTTGAACTGGCCGGTGGCCGTGCCGTCGTAGCGCCACAGTTCGTTCGACCTGTCCTGCGCCAGGAGGTCGCCGTGGCCGTCGCCGTTGAGGTCGCCGACGCCCACGACCTTCTTGTAGCCCGTCCAGCCGGACCGGATCCTCACCTTCGCCGAGAGCTTCCCCGTGCTCGTCGCCTTGTAGAGGTAGATGTCCCCGGTCGAGGCGTGGCGGGCGATCAGGTCCGCCCGACCGTCACCGCTGAGGTCCCCGGGCGAGGTGAGCACGTCGTACTGGTTCCAGCCGCTGGTGCCCAGCGACGTGTACGCGGTCGACGGCGTCACCTCCGCACCGCACGCGGGACGGTAGGCGCGCAGGGCGCCGCTGCTGAACCGCACGAGCACGTCGTTGCACCGGTCACCGCTCAGGTCGCCGAAGGGCACGGCCTTGACGGTCGTCGGCCATCCGGAACCCGTCCGCTTCCCGGTGAACGTTCCCGTCCCCGTCCCGTACTGGTACGTCAGCCCGCCCGAGCCGTTCAGGGTCACCAACTCGCCGAAGCCGTCCGACCCGACGAAGTCGCGCTGGACCGCCGCCGCGCCGGTGACCCGCACCGTCCCGGTCCTCGTCAGGGCCGCGCCCTGTCCATCCGCGGGGGTGACGGTCAGCGTCCAGGTGTAGGTGCCGTTGGGCACCAGCCGGCCGGAGCCGTCCTTGCCGTTCCACGCCGTGCTCACCACACCGCGTGCCGTGCCGCCGGAGAGCGTGCGGACGACCGCACCGCCGGCCTTGTTGCCGAGCACGAGCTTCCAGGAGGCCGCGGGCTTGTTCAGCCACCACTTGGGGCTCCACTGCGTGGCACCGCCCTTGACGTCCACCGAGCCGGCGACCGTCGCGTCGCGCTGCACGAGGGCGGAGACGGGGACGCCGCTGGGGGTCAGGCGGACGGAGTCGTCGGAGCGGAGCTGGGCGATCACGCCGGTGTACGGGTCGACGTCCCAGGAGTTCCCCTCGAACGCCCCGGCGGTGTGCGCCACGGGCGTCCCGCCCCGGACGTCGATCACCTTGAGCCGTCCGGCCTCGACGGTCGCGACGAAGCCGTCGCCGAGCTGTGCCTGCTCCCAGCCGGACCCGGAGACGAGCGTCAGGTTCCGCTTGGTGACGGTGTCGTAGACGCCCTGGCCCTCCGAGCCGAGCACGCAGTTCCACAGCAGCCACCGGCCGACCGCCTGGAAGTCGTTCAGCAGGCAGCCGCGCCCGAACCACACCGGCTCGCCCCGCTGTCCGGTCACCAGGTCGACGGGGACCACGGTGTCGTTGCCGGACATCACCCACAGGGTGGTGCCCCACATCGCCCGCACGGTGTCCGTCGTCGTGAACACCGTGCGCCCGGAGTCGAGGTCGACGACCCGGGTCTCCGCCGCGCCGCTGCTGTCGTACGGCCTGGTCAGGGCGGCGAAACGGCCGTTGGCGGCGGCCGCGTACGCGTAGACGCGGGAGCTGTCGACGCGGGTGCCGGGCAACGACTGGGTGGGGCCGAGCAGACGGGGCTGCTCGGCGACGGTGGTGCCGTGGCCCGAGACGACCGTCCGGCCGTCACCGGTGTCGAGGACGCGCGGACGGCCGTCCGGGGCGCTCTCCTGCGTGACCCGGCCGCGCTGGGTGCGTGTCCCCACCGAAGGGGAGCCGGTCACACCGGTGTCCCGGCTGTGGAGATACGTCCACTGCCCCACGGGGTCCTCCTCCACGGTCGTCAACCGGCCCTGGGCGAGGGTGAGCTGGGAGACCGTGTGGACGACCTGCCGGGGGTACGCGTCCGCGACCCTGCGCACGGTGACCCCGCCGCCCTCGGCGGGCTCGACGAGGGAGACGCCCCACCGGTCCGTGCTGTCACCGCCCGGCACCAGGAGCCCGCCGTCCGGGGTCGGCACGGCCTGCTTCGACGTCCTGGCCAGCAGGGTCCGCGGGGCGGAGCCGTCGAGGGGGACGGCGTCGACGCGCCAGACCGGCAGGCCGAGGTCGGCGCGGCCCAGGGAGGCGTCGTACCGGGCCACCAGGACGGTGTCGCCGACCAGGCCCAGCACCTGCCCGACATCGGCGAGCGGCATGGTCCGCGGGGCGGCGGCCGGGTCCTGGCGGGAGGCGACGTGGAGGGTGCCGTCGTACCACCACACCAGGTGGGTGGGGCTGAGCGCGACGAGGTAGTACCACGACTGCACCTCGTGGGGCAGGACCGTCAGGCGCC